>CBFGZI010000131.1:0-10182 GCA_965653225.1 uncultured Propionibacteriales bacterium
CCGACTCCACCGGACCCGACTCCACCGGACCCGACTCCACCGGACCCGACTCCACGGACTCGGGCTGCAACCCGACGCCGCCGCCGTCAACAGGGGCCACCGGCTCGGCCACTATCGAACCGGGATCCGCCGCGTTCGTGGACTCCTCCCGGGGCGACCCCTCCATGAGTGCTGTTTGGTCCGAGACCGCGGACTCCGCGCTTCCGGCCTCCGCCCGATCGACGTTCCCGGTCGCGAGCTCAACGACTTCCGCCGGTTGTGGTGCCGAGCCGGTCTCGGGCTGCATTCCCAGGCCCGGGCCGGCAGTCGGGTCTGCCTCCAAGCCGACACCACCTGAACCCGACGCCGAGCTCGGCCCGGACGGCGAAGGAGGCCGCGTCTGCTCACCGAACAAGATGTCCACCGGCCTGCCCTGTGAGGCTTCGCTGGAGCCAGCAACAGAAGTGTGCTCCGAACCCGCATCATTTTCGTCCCCGGCTGGAAGGGGCGTGCCCTGCCGAGACGGGGCAATTGCGGGTCCCTCCGACCCCTCGTCGTCAGGCGCGGGTGCATCTTCCATTTCGGACCCGCTGTCAGCCGGCGGTGTTTCACGTGAAACGTTCTCGGGGCCACTTGTCGACAAAACAACTTGTGGATTAGTCGACGGCCATCCAAGGTTTGAGGCCTCTGCGCTTTCTTCCGTCGGCCATCCCAGGCCGGCAACCGTGCGCACGCCTCAGCTCCTCCGTCGCGGCTTCGTCGTACCAGCGGGCACAGTCTCTCCGGCCACGACCTCGACTGCAAGCACGCCACTCCACAATGGGGAAAAAGCCAGTTCGCGCACCCGGCTGGACCGGGCTCCCGCCCTACGCAGTTCCCGCCTCGCAGCCGCCAGCTCCTCGGCAGCACTCTGCCCCTTCATCGCCACCAGGCGCCCGCCGGGTCGGCACATGGGAAGTGCAAGACGCACCAGTCGGCCCAGCGGCGCGACGGCCCGGGCCGTGACCGCGTCGAAGCCGGCCCCGGCCTGGTCCTCGGCCCGACCTCGGACGACCTCCACCCGGTCCAGGCCCAGCTGGTCCACCACCTCGTCGAGGAACCTCGTACGTCGCAGCAACGGCTCCAGCAACGTGACGTCGAGGTCGGGTCGGGCGAGAGCAAGCACGACACCCGGAAGCCCGGATCCCGAGCCGAGGTCACACACCCGCGCCCCCTCGTCGAAGGCCGGAGCGATCTGCGCGCAGTTCAGGAGGTGGCGATCCCACAGCCGTGGCACTTCACGTGGACCGATCAGGCCTCGCACCACTCCGGCATCGGCCAGGAGCTCCGCATACCTGAGCAGCTGTGGCCAAGCCGAACCGAAGACCGCCGCCGCCCCGGGGGGCGGCGGCGGTGTTTCACGTGAAACGGAGGAGCTCATCCGGAGCGCCGGACGAGTCGAAAGTCGCTCATGCGGGCAACACGACCACACACCGATGGGGCTCCTCACCTTCGGACTCACTCTTCAGCCCGGCGGCCGCGACCGCGTCGTGCACCACCTTGCGCTCGAACGGAGTCATCGGCGCGAGCTTCTGCGGCTCTCCGCTTTCGCGTACCTGCGCCACCACGTCACGGGCCTGCTCCTCCAGCACCCGGCGCTTGTCGGCCCGGAAGCCGCCGATGTCCAGCATCAGCCGGCTCCGCTCACCGGTCGCGCGCAGCACGGCGAGCCGCGTCAGCTCCTGCAGCGCCTCCAGCACGTCACCGTCCCGACCGACCAGGTGACCCAGCCCGTCGCCGATGATCGACACCGCCGCACGGTCGCCCTCCACGTCGAGGTCGAGGTCGCCGTCGAGGTCCGCGATGTCCAGCAGCTCCTCCAGGTAGTCGGCCGCGATGTCACCCTCCTGCTCGAGCGCGCCCTGGCCGCCACCGCCCGACGAGGTCTCCTTTGCCGTCTCCTGGGCCTGCGTCTCGTCTACGGCCGCGTCCGGTGCATCGACCGTCTCGTTGGTGGGCGGAACGCCTTCGCTCACGTGCACTCTCCTTCAAAGCCTGCGGCCACGCCACGTGGCGTCCGGGCCGCGTTCGTCATACCCGACGGATGGTCGACGACCCCGTCGGGCGCCGGGCGGTGCTACTTCTTGCCCGGCTTGCGCTTGCTGCGCGGTTGCTTCTTGGGCTGGTACCGCTGCGTCGCGCGGGCCTCTTCCTTCACGGCGACCGCCCCGTCGCCGTCGCTCGCCCCCGCCCCGTCGGCTCCAGCCGGTGCGGTCTTCGTCTTCCCCTTCCGCGCCAGCCGCTCATCGCGCGCCTTGGCGGCCGGCGTGCCCGGCACCGGGTTGTTGCGGATCACATAGAACTGCTGGCCCATTGTCCACGTGTTGGAGGTGGTCCAGTACAGCAGCACTCCGATCGGGAAGGCCACGCCACCCACGCCGAACACCAGCGGCAGAACATAGAGCAGCATCCGCTGCTGCTGCGCGTACGGACCACTCATCGCGCTCGGGGGCATGTTCTTGGTCATCAGCTGCCGCTGGGTGGTGAAGGTGGTCGCGGTCATGATCAGCACCAGCACCGCGGCCAACACCTTGGTGTGGATGGAGTCGGCGCCCAGGAACTGCTCGGAGATACGCGCTCCGAACAGGGTGGCCGACTGCAGCGACTGCCCATCGGCCTTCGTCATGAAGTGCTCGCCGGTGAACCCCGGCGTAGCGGACCGGCTGATCAGCCGGAACAGCGAGATGAAGATCGGCATCTGCAGGATCAACGGCAGGCACGAGGCGAAGGGGTTTGTCCCCGTCTCGCGGTAGAGCTTCATCGTCTCCTGCGAGAGCCGCTCGCGGTCATGCCCGAACTTCTTCTGCAGCTCCTTCACCTTCGGCTGCAGCAGCTGCATGTTCCGGCTGGACTTGATCTGCCGGACGAAAAGCGGGATCAGCAGGATCCGGATCACGATCGTCAGGCACACGATCGACAGCGCCCAGGCCGCGCCCTGCTCCGCGTTCGACTGAGAACCGAACATGCCGATGAACAGCTCGTGGAACGTCGTCAGCAGGAACGACGTCACGAAGTACAGCGGGTCCATGATCCATGACCCGAGGTTTTGGAAGAAGTCGATCACTCAGGCACCTCGACCGCTCGGGGCGCCCATCGCGCCCGAATCATCACTATGTTCAGAAACTTGTGAAGGCTCCGATGAACCGCCGGCGCGCGGTGGCACCGGGTCGTACCCCCCGAGCGCCCAGGGGTGGCATCGGGCCAGGCGACGCACCGCCAGCCAGCTGCCGCGCAGCGCCCCGTGGTCCGTGACCGCCTGCAGCGCGTACGCCGAGCAGGAGGGGTAGTAGCGGCAGACGTCGCCGTACAACGGGCTGATCACCGCGCGATACACACGCAGCAGGCCGATCAGCACGTACTTCATCGGCCACCGCCGCTGCTCAGCAAGCGGCGAAGAGCGCCCTCGAGGTCGGCCTCGAGGACCGTGGACTCGGCGCCGGCGGCGCTGGGCAGGGCCCGGACCACGACCATGCTGCCTTCGGGAAGCAGCGGCATCTTCTCTCGCATCAGGTGGCGTAGACGGCGCTTGACGGTGTTGCGCGCTGTTGCCGATCCTACGGCCTTGCTCACCACCAGACCGGCGCGCGCGGGAACCGCCTCATCGCTGAGCAGCAGGTGGACGACCAACCGGGGCCGGCCGGCTCGACGCCCCCGACGGACCACCGCGGTGAAGTCCGTGCTCCGGCGGAGCCGGTAGCGCGCCGACAGCACGCCCGCTGCTCAGCCGACGATCAAGCGGCCAGGCGCTGGCGGCCCTTGCCGCGACGGTTGGCCAGGACCGCACGGCCGGCGCGCGTGCGCATGCGCAGACGGAAACCGTGCTTCTTGTGCCGGCGCCGGTTGTTGGGCTGGAACGTGCGCTTGCTCACGGGAGCACTCCTGGGTCGTACGAGCTGACGAACAAGATCAGGGGCACCTCGACGATCGCCGCCTGCGCGGCAGGCAAGGAGTTATGTCCGATCAACCCGGTCTACCGGAGCTACATGGACATGCGGCACCCGTCGAGACACTCGACCGCTCTAAGGTACGGGGCGCTCCAAGTGAGGGTCAAACCGGGCGCTACGCACGCGTGCAGGGCCTCGGACCCGGCAGTCGCTAGGTTGGCCCCCCGCCGGGAGGCGCCGCAACTGTGCGGCACGCTGCGCGAACTTAACCCGTGGGGACACAAAGGCTGTGGACGACGGCTTGCCGCTGCCACGGCACCTTGTTAGCGTCGGCGCCTTATCCACAAGTGCTCGTGCCGTGGTTCGCCACACCGAGAAGGGGTCAAATGGCCCGTTTTGTTATGGCTCCATCGGGGACGGCTCGGCACACTGGGTTCGACGTCACGCCGACGCGTGCCTCTGGGGTGAGCAGGGCCGACGGCTTATACCTTCTCCGGGCGTCGTTGCACAAGATGTGGAAAACGCTGTGGACACGATTGTTGTGTCAAGACTTTGTCGCGCGGCTCGGGGACCCCGGCCGCAGGAACGGGAGCTTCGCGTGACTGATCCGACCCCACCGCGCGGCGACGCCGCAGCCGAGGCCGGCGACTCAGGAGAGCTCGGTCCGCACTGGCAGCGCCTGGTCGACGACCTGCCCGCCAACCAGCGGGCGTGGCTCACCGCCAGCCGGCCGGTCACGCTGCACGAGAGCACGGCGATCGTGGCCGTGCCCGACGACTTCACCCGTTCCCAGCTGGAGAGCCGGCTGCGACCCCGGCTCGAGCATGTGCTCAGCGAGTCGCTGGGCCGGTCCGTCCACCTCGCGGTGACCGTGGACCCGACCCTCCCCAACGACGGGGTCGACCAGCTCGACCACTACCCCGGATCCGACCGCGCCGGAGGCTACGGCGGCGCCCACGACGGTCTCCCCGGTGCCGGCGACCCTTCATCCACAGATAACTCCACAGATCCACATGGTGATTTGTCGACAAGTCTTCCTGTGGATATGTCGGTGCTGGAGCGAGAGCGCAGCGCGATGGGCACCGCCCCGCGGCCGGACGACTTCGGTGCGCCCCCGTTCGCCGGCACCGGAGAGGGCCCCAGCCCGAGCGTGCCCGGGCCACCCACTCCGTCCACGGGAACGCCGACCCAGGCCGTCGCCGAGACCCGGCTCAACCCCAAGTACCTGTTCGAGTCGTTCGTCATCGGCGCGTCCAACCGGTTCGCGCACGCGGCCGCGGTCGCGGTCGCGGAGGCTCCCGGCCGGGCGTACAACCCGCTGCTGATCTACGGCGACTCCGGGCTGGGCAAGACCCACATGCTGCACGCGATCGGCCACTACGTGCGCAACCTCTTCGCCGGCGCCCGGGTGCGCTACGTGTCCAGCGAGGAGTTCACCAACGACTTCATCAACGCCATCCGCGACGACCGGGCCGCGTCCTTCCAGCGCCGCTACCGCGACGTCGACGTGCTCCTCATCGACGACATCCAGTTCCTCGAGGGCAAGATCCAGACCCAGGAGGAGTTCTTCCACACGTTCAACACGCTGCACAACGCCAACAAGCAGATCGTGATCACCTCCGACCGGCCGCCCAAGCGGCTCGAGGCGCTGGAGAACCGCCTCCGCAACCGGTTCGAGTGGGGCCTGATCACCGACGTGCAGCCGCCCGACCTCGAGACCCGGATCGCGATCCTGCGCAAGAAGGCCGCCACCGAGCGGCTGACCGCGCCGCCGGAGGTGCTGGAGTTCATCGCCAGCAAGATCCAGACCAACATCCGCGAGCTCGAGGGCGCGCTGATCCGGGTGACCGCGTTCGCCAGCCTCAACCGCCAGGACGTCGACCTGACCCTGGCCGAGATCGTGCTCAAGGACCTCATCCCCGAGGGTGGCGAGCCCGAGATCACCGCCGGGGTGATCATCGCGCAGACCTCGGCCTACTTCGGGCTGTCCATCGACGACCTGTGCGGAGCGAGCCGCAGCCGGCTGCTGGTCACCGCCCGCCAGATCGCGATGTACCTGTGCCGCGAGCTCACCGAGCTGAGCCTGCCCAAGATCGGCCAGCAGTTCGGCGGCCGCGACCACACCACGGTGATGCACGCCGACCGCAAGATCCGCCAGCTGATGGCCGAGCGGCGCAGCGTCTACAACCAGGTGACCGAGCTGACCAACCGCATCAAGCAGCAGGCACGCCAGTCGTGACCGTCCGTCACCACACGACTACGCGACTTACAACGGCGTCACCCGTCCCCACATGCTGTGGATACCCCTGTGGAACTGTGGAATCTGAACGGGGACGGGCTGTGGACAACCGGTGGACGCCGCACACAGCCAACGCCGCCGTCCACCACGACACCACCGCGAACGCGGACGCCTCCACAGGCGATGTGCACGGCAAAAGCACCGCTGACCAGCGCGAACGGCGGTTGTGCACAGCGTCCACCGACGCTATGCCCCCGGTGAGACTTACATGTACGGATCACCCCGTGAACTTCTCCCGGCCGACCACCCTGGGGAAAACCACAGCAGCCCGTCGTGACCCAGGTCACCATCGGGCCTTAACCCACAGCAGTCGACCGGCCGGCGACCTGGTCCCGACCGTCGTTTGTCCCCACGTCCGCGTGCTGGCGAGCGGCGGCCGCGTGGTCGTGGCGGCACACACACCGGGAGCGCTCCCCACCGATTCCCCGGCTTCCGCGGATTCCCTGGATTCGCCGCACCGCCTCTACGCCTGCGGCGAGCCACGTGGCAGGATTCCGCCCAGGGTCGAAACGCAGGTGTGTCATTCGGCCGCTCGACCAGGGGGCCACAGCCCCGTTCCGTCGCGCGCAGACCAGGAGGCTGTCAGTCGTGAAGTTCCGCGTTGAGCGCGACGTACTCGCCGAGGCCGTCGCCTGGGCCGCGCACAGTCTTCCGGTCCGTCCCAGCGTGCCGGTGCTGGCCGGCCTGCTGGTCGAGACCTCCGACCAGGGCCTGGTGCTGTCCGGTTTCGACTACGAGACCTCCGCCCGGGTCACGGTGCCGGCCGAGGTGGCCGACGAGGGCCGGGCGCTGGTGTCGGGCCGGCTGCTGGCCGACATCTGCCGCAGCCTGCCGGGCAAGCCGGTCGAGCTGGCCACCGACGGGGCCAAGGTGTCGCTGACCTGTGGCAGCGCGCGGTTCAGCCTGCAGACGCTGCCCGTCGACGACTACCCCACGCTGCCGGACATGCCGACCGCGTCCGGCACCGTCTCCAGCGGCGCGTTCGCCGCGGCGGTCAGCCAGGCCGTCACCGCCGCCGGCCGCGACGACATGCTCCCCGTGCTGACCGGCGTACGGCTGGAGATCGACGGCTCCTCGATCGCGCTGATGGCCACCGACCGCTACCGGCTCAGCCTGCGCGAGCTGGAGTGGAATCCCGGCCAGCCCGACCTCACCGCGACCGCGCTGGTCCCGGCGCGGGTGCTGGCCGACACCGCCAAGGCGCTCAACGCCGGCACCGACGTGACCATCGCGCTGGCCTCCGGCGGCGCGGGCGAGGGCATCATCGGCTTCGAGGGGCAGACCGGCGGAGGCAGCCGGCGCACCACCACCCGGCTGCTCGACGGGGAGTTCCCCAAGGTCCGGTCGCTGTTCCCGAGCGAGTCGACCACGATCGCGCGCGTACACACGGCGGCGTTGATCGAGGCGGTCAAGCGCGTGTCCCTGGTCGCCGAGCGCAACACCCCGGTGCGGCTCAGCTTCAGCGACGGCGTGGTCACCCTCGAGGCCGGCAGCGGCGACGAGGCACAGGCGTCGGAGTCGCTGGAGGCCACCGTCGACGGCGACGACATCGCGATCGGCTTCAACCCCGGCTACCTGCTCGACGGTCTCGGGGCGATCGATGCCCCGGTCGCGCATCTGGCGTTCACCCAGCCGACGCGTCCGGCCGCCCTGGCCGGCGCACCCGACCTCGAGAACAACCCCGACCTCGACTTCCGCTACCTGCTCATGCCGGTGCGGCTGCAGGGCTGACCCGAAGACGCCATCGGCCGGTGGTTGCCCTTTGCGGCGGCCCTCGTACGGTGACCGGTAAGGCGACACGTCGAACCCGGAGGGAGCCTCCATGGACATCGGTCTCGTCGGTCTCGGCAGGATGGGCGGCAACATGCGCGAGCGGCTGCGCCGCGCCGGCCACACCGTCGTCGGCTACTCGACTCACCCCGACGGGCGCGACGTCGACTCCCTGGAGGAGCTGGTCAAGCAGCTGCCCGCGCCCCGGGTGGTGTGGGTGATGGTGCCTTCGGGTGAACCGACCCGGCAGGTGATCCACGACGTGGCCGACCTGCTCGAGCGCGGCGACGTGGTCGTCGACGGAGGCAACTCCCGCTGGACCGACGACCAGGAGCACGCCGCGACGCTCGCCGAGCGCGGCATCGGCTACGTCGACTGCGGCGTGTCCGGTGGCGTGTGGGGCCTGGAGAACGGCTACGGCCTGATGTGCGGCGGCGACGCAGACGACGTCGCGAAGGTGCAACCGGCGTTCGACGCGCTCAAGCCAGAAGGCGAGTCCGGGTTCGTGCACGCCGGCAAGGTCGGCGCCGGCCACTTCGCCAAGATGGTCCACAACGGCATCGAGTACGCCGTCATGCAGGCCTACGCCGAGGGCTGGGAGCTGCTCGAGGCCGCCCACGAGGTCGACAACGTCCCCGAGGTGCTCAAGTCGTGGCGCCAGGGCACGGTGATCCGGTCGTGGCTGCTCGACCTGCTGGTGGCGGCGCTGGAGGACGACGAGCACCTGACCAAGATCGCCGGCTACGCCGAGGACTCCGGCGAGGGCCGCTGGACCGTCGAGGCGGCGATCCAGCACGCCGTACCCGCCCCCGCGATCGCCTCGGCGCTGTTCGCCCGGTTCGCCTCACGTCAGGACGACTCGCCGGCGATGAAGGCGGTCGCCGCGATGCGCAACCAGTTCGGCGGTCACGCGGTCAAGGCCGGTCCCCCACACGGGTCCTGACCCAGGGCCGCGCGGTGCACGTCTCCCACCTGTCCCTGCTCGACTTCCGGTCCTACTCCGCGGCCGAGGTGCCGCTCGAGCCGGGGGTGACCGCGTTCGTGGGCCCCAACGGGCAGGGCAAGACCAACCTGGTGGAGGCGGTCGACTACGTCGCCAACCTGCGCTCGCACCGCGTCTCCAGCGACCAGCCGCTGGTGCGGATGGGCGCCGAGCGGGCGATCGTCCGGGTGGCGGCCGTGCGCGACGACCGGCAGGCCCTGGCCGAGCTCGAGATCACGCCCGGCAAGGCGAACCGGGCGCGGCTCAACCGCAGCCCGCTCCCCCGTACCCGCGAGCTGCTCGGCCTGGTCCGCACGGTGTTGTTCTCCCCCGACGACCAGACCCTGGTGAAGGGCGACCCGACCGAGCGGCGCCGGTTCCTCGACGAGCTGCTGGTGTCCAGGGCGCCCCGCTACGCGGGTGTGCGGCAGGACTACGACCGCGTCCTGAAGCAGCGCAACTCGCTGCTGAAGTCCGCAGGCGCTGCGCGGCGGTCCGGCGGCGGGTCGGGCCAGCTGCGCACGCTGGAGGCGTGGGACGAGCACCTCGCGCGAACCGGCTCGGAGCTGCTGGCCGGACGGCTCGCGCTGGTCGAGGCGCTGCGCCCGCACGTGGCGAAGGCGTACGCCGAGGTGGCCCAGGGAGTGACACAGGGCACGGACCAGCCGTCCCCGGGCTCCGCGCGCACCGAGGCTGCCATCGCCTACAAGCCGTCGTTCGCGCTGCCGGAGGACGGTTCGTCGCGGGACGTGCTGGCCGAGGCGCTGCTGGCCGAGGTGGCCGAGCGGCGCAGCGAGGAGCTCGACCGGGGGATCTCCTTGGTGGGGCCGCATCGCGACGACCTGGTGCTGTCGATCGGTCCGCTGCCGGCGAGGGGCTACGCCAGCCAGGGCGAGTCGTGGTCGTTCGCTCTCGCCCTGCGGCTGGGGTCGTTCGACCTGCTGCGGGCTGACGGTGACGACCCGGTGCTGATCCTCGACGACGTGTTCTCCGAGCTCGACAGCTTCCGGCGCGCGCGACTGGCCGAGCTGGTGTCCGGTGCCGAGCAGGTGCTGGTCACGGCGGCGGTGCCCGAGGATGTGCCCTCTGTCCTGTCCGGAGCGCGGTTCGACGTGCTCGAGGGTGAGGTACGCCGTGCCCGCTGATCCTGACTCCCCGCGCGCGTCCGAGTCCGGTGAGCCTGTTGCCGCCGGCTCCGACAGGGCCGACAGCCTCGACGTGCCCGAGCA
>CBFGZI010000132.1:0-10020 GCA_965653225.1 uncultured Propionibacteriales bacterium
CGAGACCATCACCGACTTCGTACGCCGCTACTGGGCCGAGAACCCGCCGGAGTGAACTCCCCGCCCAAGGCGTGACGCGCCAAGATTCCGGCCCGACAAGGCGTGACGCGCCATAGATCCTGGTGGCGTGACGACTCCGCTACCGGGGACTTTGGCGCGTCACCACATGGTGGGCGAGCGAGGGGCCGGCGCGAACATCCCGCCAAACACCCCACCAAGCACCCCCGCCCCAGCGCGGTGAGATTGCCCGAGCACCCCGCTTCGCGGCTCCCGTAGGCTGAAGTCTCGTGACTCCGCCCTCCTCCCCGCCTCAGACGCCGTCGCTGCGCGGCCTGGCGCAGCTGGTCGCGACGGACCCCACGGTGGCCGGCGCGGTGGCCGCCGCCCGGGCGGGCGAGGTCACGACGCTCGACCTCACGGCGCCGCAGGCGCTGCGGCCGTTCGTGGTCGCCGCGGTCGCCGCGGAGCAGCAGTACGGCGGAGCGGCGCGGCCCGTCCTCGCGGTCACCGCGACCGCGCGCGAGGCCGAGGACCTCGTGGACGCGCTGGACAGCCTGCTCACGCCCGGGGCGACCGTGCTCTACCCGGCGTGGGAGACGCTGCCGCACGAGCGGCTGTCGCCACGTTCGGACACCGTCGGCCGCCGGCTGGCGGTGCTGCGGCGCCTGGTGCACCCCGACGAGCCCGGCATGCCCAGCGGCCGCATCCAGGTCGTGGTGGCCCCGATCCGGTCGGTGCTGCAGCCGCAGGTGCGCGGGCTGGCCGACCTGGAGCCGGTGTCGCTGCAGGTCGGTGACGAGGTCGACCTCGAGGACGTCGTACGCCGGCTCGCCGCGGCCGCCTACCACCGGGTCGACCTGGTCGAGCGGCGCGGGGAGTTCGCGGTCCGCGGCGGCATCGTGGACGTGTTCCCGCCCACCGAGGAGCACCCGCTGCGGGTGGAGTTCTGGGGCGACGAGGTCGAGGAGATCCGGTCGTTCGCCGTCGCCGACCAGCGGTCGCTGGAGCTGGCCGAGGGCGGCCTGTGGGCCCCGCCGTGTCGCGAGCTGCTGCTCACCGACGACGTACGCCGCCGCGCCCGCGAGCTGGCCCAGCGCCACCCCGAGCTGCACGAGATGCTCGACAAGATCGCCGAGGGGCACGCGGTCGAGGGCATGGAGTCCCTCGCGCCGGTGCTGGTCGACGAGATGGAGCTGCTGGTCGACCTGCTGCCCGACGGCGCGCACGTGCTGGTGTGCGACCCCGAGCGGGTGCGGGCACGCGCGCACGACCTGGAGGCGACCAGCCAGGAGTTCCTGCAGGCGTCCTGGGCGGCCGCGGCCGGCGGCGGCCAGGCGCCGATCGACCTCGCGGCCGCGGCGTACCACTCCATCGGCGACGTGCGCACGCACGCGCTCGGCCGCGGGGTGCCCTGGTGGAGCACCTCGCCGTTCGGCCTCGACGACACCGGGACCGACGTCGGCGCCGGAACCGGCCCGGTCGCGGCGGACTCCGACGAGGGCGTCGAGGTGCGCAGCGCGGACATGCAGCAGGCCGACTCCTACCGCGGCGACACCGCCCGCGCGATCGAGGACATCCGCGGGTGGCTCAAGAGTGGCCGCCGGGTCGTGCTGGTCAGCGAGGGCCACGGACCCGCGCAGCGGCTGGTCGAGGTGCTCGGCGAGCACGACGTCGCCGCCCGGCTCGAGGACCACCTCGACGCCGACATCACGCCCGACCTGGTGCACGTCGCGCAGGGCCGCCTCGCGCACGGGTTCCTGGCGCCGGGGATCGACCTGGCCGTGCTCACCGGCGAGGACCTGGCCGGCCAGCGCTCGTCCACCAAGGACATGCGGCGGATGCCCGCCCGGCGGCGCAAGCAGATCGACCCGCTGGAGCTGCAGCCCGGCGACTACGTCGTGCACGAGCAGCACGGTGTCGGCCGGTACGTGGAGATGGTCCAGCGCACCGTGGCCGGGGCCACCCGCGAGTACCTCGTGCTGGAGTACGCCTCGTCCAAGCGCGGACAGCCCGCCGACCGGCTGTTCGTGCCCACCGACCAGCTCGACCAGGTCACTCGCTACGTCGGCGGCGAGCAGCCGAGCCTGGACCGTCTCGGCGGCAGCGACTGGGCCAAGCGCAAGGGCCGCGCGCGCAAGGCGGTCAAGGAGATCGCCGCCGAGCTGATCAAGCTGTACGCCGCGCGGCAGGCGACCAAGGGCCACGCGTTCGGCCCCGACAGCCCGTGGCAGCGCGAGCTCGAGGACGCGTTCCCGTTCGTCGAGACGCCCGACCAGCTCAGCACCGTCGACGAGGTCAAGCGCGACATGGAGCAGCCCGTGCCGATGGACCGGCTGATCTGCGGCGACGTCGGCTACGGCAAGACCGAGATCGCCGTACGCGCGGCGTTCAAGGCCGTGCAGGACGGCAAGCAGGTCGCGGTTCTCGTCCCGACGACGCTTCTGGTCCAGCAGCACTTCTCGACGTTCAGCGAGCGGTTCGCCGGGTTCCCGGTGATCGTCAAGCCGCTCAGCCGGTTCCAGACCGACCGCGAGGCGCGCGACACGGTCCAGGGGTTCCACGAGGGCACCGTCGACGTCATCGTCGGCACCCACCGGCTGCTCAACAGCGAGGTGCGGGCCAAGGACCTCGGGCTGATCATCGTCGACGAGGAGCAGCGCTTCGGCGTCGAGCACAAGGAGGCGATGAAGCGGCTCCGTACCGCCGTCGACGTGCTGTCGATGTCGGCCACGCCGATCCCGCGCACGCTGGAGATGGCGATCACCGGCATCCGCGAGATGTCGACCATCACCACGCCTCCGGAGGAGCGGCACCCGGTGCTCACGTTCGTCGGCGGCTACGACCCCCGTCAGGTCACGGCCGCGATCCGCCGCGAGCTGCTGCGCGAGGGCCAGGTGTTCTTCATCCACAACCGGGTGAACACGATCGAGAAGCAGGCCGCGCGGCTGCGCGAGCTGGTGCCGGAGGCGCGCATCGCGGTCGCGCACGGGCAGATGGGCGAGCACCAGCTCGAGCAGATCATGGTCGACTTCTGGGAGAAGAAGTACGACGTTCTCGTCTGTACGACGATCGTCGAGGCCGGCCTGGACGTGTCCAACGCGAACACGCTGATCATCGAGCGCGCCGACATGCTCGGCCTGTCGCAGCTGCACCAGCTGCGCGGACGGGTCGGGCGCGGCCGAGAGCGCGCGTACGCCTACTTCCTTTACCCGCAGGAGAAACCGCTCACCGAGACCGCGTTCGACCGGCTCGCGACCATCGCGCAGAACGCCGACCTCGGCGCCGGCATGGCGGTCGCGATGAAGGACCTGGAGATCCGGGGTGCGGGCAACCTGCTCGGCGGTGAGCAGTCCGGGCACATCGCCGACGTGGGTTTCGACCTGTACGTACGGCTGGTCGGGGAGGCGGTCGCGGAGTTCCGCGGCGACGGACCCAGCGAGGAGCCCGACGTACGCATCGAGCTGCCGGTCGACGCGCACCTGCCGCACGACTACGTGCCGCACGAGCGGCTGCGGCTGGAGATGTACAAGCGGCTGGCCGAGGTGCGCACCCTCGACCAGGTCGGCGAGGTGCTGGCCGAGCTGGAGGACCGCTACGGCGCGCCGCCGAAGCCCGTGCTGACCCTGCTGCAGGTGGCCCGGCTGCGGGTCGGCGCGCGCTTGGCCGGGCTGACCGACCTCACCCTGCAGGGCAACTACGTGCGGTTCGGCCCGGTGGAGCTGCCCGACTCCGCGAGCCTGCGGCTGAACCGGATCTACCCCAGGAGCATCGTCAAGGCGCCCGTGAAGACCATGCTGGTGCCGCGCCCCAAGACCGCGGCCGTCGGCGGGTCGCCGCTGCGCGACGAGGAGCTGCTGACGTGGTCGCAGCAGGTGATCGACAACGTGCTGGCCCCGATCGCCGCACCCGCCTGACGTCCGGCGCCCCGACTCGGTGGGTGGCGTCTGCGGTCCTCTAACCGGCGGTGACTACGATTCGAGACGGCCGGGTCGTCGTGCCGGCGTACGAGCCAACGGGTGTGTCGGCGAACAACGAAAGGGCACGTTGTGGTTTCTCCTCGTCTGCGTGGTGCTGCGGTGGCCGTCGTGTGCGCCCTGGCGCTCTCCAGCTGCGGGCCGGCGCACCCGGGTGCCGCGGCGCAGGTCGGCGACGTCTCGATCAGCGACTCGACGCTGCAGCAGAACACCGACGGGTTCTGCGAGCTCATCAACACGATCAACCAGGCTCAGCAGGGCCAGACCCCGCCGGTGCCGTTGCGCTCGGCGCTGCTCAGCGCCCTGAACACCCTGGTGATGGGCGAGGCGATCGACCAGGTCGCCAAGCAGAACCACGTCAGCGTCACCGACGCCGAGGTGCAGCAGTGGATCGACGGCCTGCCCCTCACCCTCAGCGACGTGCCGAAGGACAAGCTCCTCGTGACCAGGTCGGTCCTGCAGCGTGTCGGGCGCAACACGCTGCTGCTGGACAAGATCGGCCGCCAGGCCTTCGAGAAGCAGAACCCCGGCAGCACCTCCGTTTCCTCCAACCAGGCGCAGCAGCTCGCCCAGCAGCAGGTGAACCAGTACATGCAGCGGGTCGGCGTCGAGACCGACCCGCGCTACGGCCAGGTGCTCGACACCACACAGGTGCCGGGGACCGGTTCCCTGTCCACCGCGGTCTCGCACACGGGCCTGGACGCCGAGAACGTCCCCGACCCCAACTCCAGCGTCCCGCCGAGCCAGACCTGCGGCTAGCAGTGGGCTGCCTGGTCCTGCTGCAGACCAGCCCGCGCGTGGCCGCGGGACTGCTCACGGCGCGGGCGTGGGACGTCGTACGCGATGCCGACGTGGTGCTGTCCGACGGCAGTGCCCCCGAGCTCGAGGAGGCACTGTCCGCCGAGGGCGTCGAGGTGCGCGCGGCGTCCGACCCGATGCCCGACCTGCTGACGGCGTGCGACGCGGGGCGTACGGCGGTGTGGCTGGCCACCGACGACGACCCGGTCGCCGACGCCGTGGCGGCCGAGGTGGTCGCCCGCTCCGAGCGCGGCGACTCGTCGCTGGAGGTCGAGGTGCTCGCCGGCTCCTACGACGAGCCGGGGTCGCGGCTGCTGGACCTGGTCGAGGTGATGGACCGGCTGCGCACCCAGTGCCCCTGGGACCGTGAGCAGACCCACCGCTCGCTGGTGCGCTACCTGGTCGAGGAGTCGTACGAGACCGTCGAGGCGATCGAGTCCGGTGACCGCGACCACCTGCGCGAGGAGCTCGGCGACCTGCTGCTGCAGGTGATGTTCCACAGCCGGATCGCGGCCGAGCACCCCGACGACCCGTGGACCGTCGACGACGTCGCCGCCGACATCGTGGAGAAGCTGGTACGCCGGCACCCGCACGTGTTCGCCGACGTCGACGTCAGCGGGGTCGACGACGTGGAGACCAACTGGGAGTCGATCAAGACCGCGGAGAAGCAGCGGTCGTCGGTGCTCGACGGCATCCCGCTGTCCATGCCCGCGCTGAGCCTGGCCGAGAAGGTGCTGGGACGCGCGTCCCGGGCCGGGGTCGAGCCCGTCGCCGCCGGTGGGCCGTCGACGTCCGACGAGCTGGGCGACCGGCTGCTCGCGCTGGTCGTGGAGGCCCGCGAGCGCGGGGACGACCCCGAGCAGGCGCTACGCGAGGCCGTACGCCGCCTGTCGGCGCGCGTACAGGAGCGGGAGCGGCGGTCCGAAACCGGCTGAAAAAAACCGAACTGTGTTCGGATCGTCACCCAATGTCGACAAAACCCTGCGGATGTCGCACCGGGTCACCAACACTGGAGTCTGCGCGTCGCGGCTCGTGGGGGAGCCGCCGCATTCAGACAAGGGGAGCATCCAGATGCACATCCGTCGCAGCCTGGCCGCAGGTGCCCTGTCCGTGATCGCCCTCTCGGGCTTCGCGGCGGCCCCGGCCAACGCCGGCACCACTTCCGACGTCACCGTCGACGCCGCCACCTGCAGCGCGACGAGCGACGCCGTCGCGTCCGCCAAGGCCTCCTTCCTCGAGGCCCAGAAGGCGTTCAACGCCGGCAAGGCCGCCGTGGCCAAGCAGGCCAAGGCCGACCGCGCGACCGCCCGTGAGGCGGCCCGCAAGGCCAAGTCCGACACCAAGAGCGCCCGCAAGGCTGCCAAGCCCGCCGCCAAGAGCGCCCGCAAGGCCACCAAGACCACCGGGGTGAGCGCCAAGGGCTCGCACGCGAAGTCGACCAAGGCGCACACCAAGGCGCACAGCAAGGCCACGCACGGCACGTCGGCCGCCCACACTCGCCTGCAGACGCTGAAGACCGCCGCCAACGAGGCCAAGACCAACTGGCAGGAGAAGAAGGCCGCCTGGAGCAAGGCCAAGGTCGCCTGCGGGGCCCTCGAGGGCACCGGCACCACCACCGGGCCGACCGAGCCCACCGAGCCGACGACCCCCGCGGTCGCCTGACCCGGAACCAGACACCTCGGGCCCGCCGCTGACTACTGTGGGGGCAGCTGCGACAGGCCCGAGGCATGGACTCCCCGTTCCCGCCCGGATCACTTGGCGGGGGCGGGGAGTTCTCTCGTGTTACCGCCTCGGATGACGGGTGAAACCCCTCCGGTTCGCATCTGGCCCGAAGGCCACGCCTCCCCGCTGCGTCCGTCACACCGGGCGCTATCGATCACTCTCCGCCGGACGCACCGCCCGCCGCACGCCCTCCGGCGCCACGCCAACCCCCGGTGGGCGAGCCATGCCCGGACCACGCCGGTCCTCTCGATAGGCTGGGCCGCGCCGTAGCCCGTCGTACCCCCGCTTAGGAGAGTCTGTTGGCCACCATCGACGCCGTCGGCGCGCGCGAGATCCTCGACTCGCGGGGCAACCCGACCGTGGAGGTCGAGGTCGCCCTCGACGACAACACGATCGCCCGCGCGGCGGTACCGTCCGGCGCCTCGACCGGCCAGTTCGAGGCCGTCGAGCTGCGTGACGGCGGCCAGCGGTACGGCGGCAAGGGGGTCCAGAAGGCCGTCACCGCGGTGCTCGACGAGATCGGGCCGCGCCTGGTGGGCCTCGAGGCGAGCGAGCAGCGCCTGGTCGACCAGGCCATGCTCGACATGGACGGCAGCCCCAACAAGTCCAAGCTCGGCGCCAACGCGATCCTCGGCGTCTCGCTGGCCGTCGCCAGGGCCGCGGCCGACTCCGCCGACCTCCCGCTGTTCCGCTACGTCGGCGGCCCCAACGCGCACCTGCTCCCGGTGCCGATGATGAACATCCTCAACGGCGGGGCGCACGCCGACTCCGACGTCGACATCCAGGAGTTCATGGTCGCGCCGGTGGGCGCGGCCACGTTCACCGAGGCGGTGCAGCAGGGCGCCGAGGTCTACCACGCGCTCAAGTCGGTGCTGAAGCAGGAGGGCCTGGCCACCGGGCTCGGCGACGAGGGCGGGTTCGCGCCCAACCTGCCGTCCAACCGGCACGCGCTCGACCTGATCGCCTCCGCCGTCGACAAGGCGGGGCTGGTGCTCGGCCACGACATCGTGCTCGCGCTCGACGTGGCCGCGACCGAGTTCCACGACGCCGACAGCGGCCGCTACCGGTTCGAGGGCGCGGAGAAGACCGCCGAGGAGATGTCGGCCTACTACGCCGACCTGGTCGCGTCGTACCCCCTGGTGTCCATCGAGGACCCGCTGGGCGAGGAGGACTGGGACGGCTGGACCGCCATCACCGAGACCCTCGGCGCACAGGTCCAGCTCGTCGGCGACGACCTGTTCGTCACCAACGTCGAGCGGCTGCAGCGCGGCATCGACGAGCGCGCCGCCAACGCGCTGCTGGTCAAGGTCAACCAGATCGGCAGCCTCACCGAGACCCTCGACTCCGTCGACCTCGCACACCGCCACGGCTTCCGCTGCATGATGAGCCACCGCTCCGGCGAGACCGAGGACACCACGATCGCCGACCTCGCCGTGGCCACCAACTGCGGGCAGATCAAGACCGGGGCGCCGGCGCGGTCCGAGCGGGTGGCGAAGTACAACCAGCTGCTGCGCATCGAGGAGGAGCTCGACGACGCGGCCCGCTACGCCGGACGGTCCGCCTTCCCCCGGTTCGACCGCCAGGACTGATCTCCACGTGGCGACCCCGGCACGCGGCACCGGTCGCAACCGCCCCCGCGGCAACGCGGGGACGGTCCGCAGCCGCCAGCACCCGCGGCGCCCCGGTCCAGCACGCGGCACCGGCGCGTCGACGCGGCCACAGCCCCGCCCCGTACGCACCCGCGCGGGCAGGGGCAGGCCGGGCTCGGCACCCCGGCCACGGCTGACCGGTCGCACCGCCATCATCGTCGTCGTACTCGCGGTGCTGTTCGTCTCGTACGCCAGCAGCCTGCGCACCTACCTCTCACAGTCGGCGCACATCGAGGACCTCGAGGCGCAGATCGCCTCCGACCAGCACGCCATCGCCGGCCTGCAGCAGGAACAGCGGCGCTGGCAGGACCCTGCCTACGTCGAGGCGCAGGCCCGCGAGCGGTTCGGCTGGGTCATGCCCGGCGAGGTCGGGTTCCGCGTGATCGGAAGCGACGGCCAGCCGCTCGACTCCTCGTCTCAGCTGACCAACCCCGCGACGCTCGGCAAGGACCCCGACGCGCAGTGGTGGACCCGCACGGTCGCCAGCATCCGCGGCGCGGGGAAGGACGAAGCCGCCCGGCCCGCCCCGGCGCGACACGTGGGACCTCGGCCGAAGCACAAGCACGCGCACGACGCGAAGCAGGGCGGGCAGCAGGGCGGCGCGCGTGCCCGCTGAGCCCGCCGTGCCGGCGAGCGAGGCCGACCTCGACGCCGTACGCAGGCAGCTCGGCCGGCCGCCGCGGTCGATCGCCGGGATCGCGCACCGGTGTCCCTGCGGGCTGCCGGACGTGGTCGAGACCCTGCCGCGGCTCGACGACGGCACGCCGTTCCCCACGCTGTACTACCTGACCTGCCCGCGGGCCGTGTCCGCGATCGGCACCCTCGAGGCGTCCGGCCTGATGCGCGAGATGACCGAGCGGCTCGAGCACGACGACACCCTCGCCGCCGGGTACGCCGCCGCGCACGAGCGCTACATCGCGCGGCGCGAGGAGCACGAGCACGTACCCGAGATCGCCGGTGTCTCGGCCGGGGGCATGCCCACCCGGGTCAAGTGCCTGCACGTGCTGGTCGGACAGGCGCTGGCCGAGGGCAAGGGCGCCCAGCCGCTGGGCGACGAGGCGCTGGAGATGCTCGACCCGTGGTGGGCCGGTGGCCCGTGCGTCGACCCGGGGTCGGAGTGAGCGCCGCGGTCGCTGCGGGCGAGCGGGTGGCCGCCATCGACTGCGGCACCAACTCGATCCGGCTGCTGGTGGCAGAGCCCGACGGTGCCGGTGGGCTGCGCGAGGTCGACCGCCGGATGCTGATCGTCCGGCTCGGGCAGGGCGTCGACGCGACCGGGCGCTTCGCGGACGAGGCGCTGCAGCGGACGTTCGCGGCGTGCGAGGAGTACGCCGGGGTGCTGCGCGACCTCGGCGTACACCGACTGCGGTTCTGCGCCACCTCGGCCGCCCGCGACGCCGCCAACGGCGACGTGTTCGCCGCCGGGGTGCGGTCGCGGTTGGGGGTCTCGCCGGAGGTGATCACCGGCGACGACGAGGCCGCGCTGTCCTACGACGGCGCCACCCGCGACCTCGACACAGCCGCGCTGCCGCCGCCGTACCTGGTCGTCGACATCGGCGGCGGCTCGACCGAGTTCGTGCTCGGAGACGGTCACGGGCACGTACGCGCGGCCGAGTCGGTGGACATCGGCTCGGTACGCATGACCGAACGGCACCTGCCCGGCGACCCGCCCGCACCCGCCGAGGTCGAGGCGGCCGCCGCGGACGTCGACGCGGTCCTCGACCGGCTCCGCGTGCCGTTGGCCGAGACTCGCACGCTGGTCGGCGTCGCGGGCACGATCACCACGGTGGCGGCGATGGTTCTCGACCTGCCCAGGTACGACAGCGCGCGCATCCACCACGCGCGCATCGGCGTCGACGGCGTAGCTGCTGCGCGCG
>CBFGZI010000133.1:0-9988 GCA_965653225.1 uncultured Propionibacteriales bacterium
TGCAAGAGCTAGAGGACATGTCTGCTGCGTGAGAGGAGAGGTTCGGTGCTGACCGAACAACCAACAAAACCAACCAAACCAGCCCGGCGCTGGTACACCATGGCCGAGGTCGCAGAGATGCTGGGATTCGGCCTGAGCAAGGTCAAGACCCTGGTGATCACCGGAGAGTTGCGCTCGGTCAAACACGGCCGCTACCGCCGCATCCGGCCCGAGTGGGTCGACGAGTTCGTCGACCGGGTGTCGCAGGAGCCGTGGCCTTGAGCCGCCGGCCACGGGCACGCGCCAACGGCGAAGGCTCGATCTTCCCATACCGGAACGGCTTCGCCGCCTACGTCTGGGTGCACACACCGACCGGGCACAAGCGCCGCAAGTGGATCTACGGCAAGACCCGCGAGGCGGTGCACGAGAAGTGGATCCGGCTGCAGGCCGAGGCCCGCAAGGGACCGCTGACAACGTCGTCGATCACGGTGGCCGCCTACAGCGATTACTGGCTGCGGGAGGTGATCCAGCCGAATCTGAAGCCCAAGACGTACGAGAAGTACGAGGGCGCTGTGCGCCTGTACATAGGTCCGACGCTGGGGCAGAAGCGGCTAGACCGGCTGACCGTACGTGAGGTGCGGACCTGGCTGAACCAGCTGCGACGCACCTGCCAGTGCTGTGCGCATAGGCGGGACGCCCGGCGGCCGGTAGAACAGCAGCGCTGCTGCGCGGTGGGGATGTGCTGCGAGGCATACCCGTCGGCGCATGTGTTGCAGGTCGCTCGGAACGTGCTTCGGGGCATCTTGAGCAACGCCGTGGCCGAGGAGCTGGTGACGCGCAATGTCGCGGCCGTGGTCAAGGTTCCGCCTCCGCCGAAGCGCCGCGGCCGCTCCTGGTCGGTCGAGGAGGCACGTCGCTTCCTCGAGTCGGCCCGGCGGGAGGAGGATCCCCTGTGCAACGCATATGTGTTGATCCTGGTGCTGGGTCTGCGTAAGGGCGAGGTGCTGGGGCTGTCGTGGGAGGACGTGAACCTCGACGGCGCCCAGCTGCACGTCAACTGGCAGTTGCAGCGCGTCGGTGGACAGTTGCAGCGGGTGCGGACGAAGACCGAGTCCTCGACTGCCCCTCTGCCGCTGCCGGACATCTGCGTGGCGGCGCTGCGGCAGCAGCAGAAGCAACAGGAGGCCACTCGCGCGGCTTGGGGTGACGGCTGGGACGACAGCGGCCTGGTCGTGACCAACTCGTACGGCGGACCGGCCGATCCGCGGGGCTTCAACCGTGGCTTCTCCCGCCGTTGTGACAGGGCTGGCGTCCCGCGCATCCGGGTCCACGACACCCGGCGTACGTGCGCCTCGCTGCTGGCTGCTCTGGACGTCCACCCGCGGGTCGCGATGCAGATCCTGCGGCACAGCCAGATCGCGGTGACCATGAACATCTACACCGAGGTGTCCTCAGCGGACACGCTGGCGGCCCTCAAGCGGCTGGGAGACAGCCTCGATGGGTGACCTACTGCTGTACTTCGCTGCTGTACGAGCCGGAATCTGGCGGCTCACGGCGGCGAAAACCGCCTCTGACCTGGGTGGAGCTGAGGGGATTCGAACCCCTGGCCTCCTCCATGCCATGGAGGCGCGCTACCAACTGCGCCACAGCCCCGTGCGCGCCCGGGTGAGACGTCAGGACATGCTCGCCCGGTTCGGCTGAACGAGTGTAGCCAATCGGCTCGGACGGGAAAAACTCGGCCCGCGGGTCAGGGCCCGGCGCTCAGGGCGTCGTCGGAGAGCACCGGCTCGGGCAACGACCCGGCGTTGTAGTCGACCAGCCGCCACCCGCGGCGCCACTCCTCGACCACGACCCAGGCGCAGTTGGAGACGCCTGCGAGGGCGTGCCAGTGGCCGTGCGGCAGGCCGAGGAAGCGGCACAGCCCCACCCGGATCGACACGCCGTGCGAGACCAGCACGCCGACCTCGCCGGGGCCGAGCCGCTCGATCGCCTCGTGCATGGCCGCCGACACCCGATCGGCCACCTCCGGCTCGGTCTCGCCGCCGCGCGCCCGGGGCAGCTCCTCTCCGGCCACGAACGCCCGCCACACGTGTGGGAAGCGGTCGCGCAGCTCGTCGAAGGTGAGGCCCTGCCGCTCGCCGGTGTTGATCTCCTGCAGCCGATGGTCGGTCCGTACGCTCAGACCGGTCAGCGCCGCCAGCTCCGCGGCGGTCTCACTGGCTCGCGACAGGCCGCTGGACCAGATGAACCTCGGCCGCAGCGACGCGAGCCTGGCGGCGGCGTCGCGCGCCTGCCGGCGGCCCACGTCGTCCATGGGCACGTCGGTCGTGCCCTGGGCTCGGCCCTCGACGTTCCACGCCGTCCGCCCGTGCCGCCACAGCACCAGCCGCCGCACACTCACCGCACGCTCACTGCGCGGCGCCACGCTGCCCGCTGGTCACCGACTCCGGCAGCGGGACCACGGGGCAGTCGCGCCAGAGCCGTTCGAGGGCGTAGAACTCCCGCTCCTCCTGGTGCTGCACGTGCACCACGATGTCGCTGTAGTCGAGCAGCACCCAGCGCCCGTCCCGCTCACCCTCGCGGCGTACGGGCTTCGCGCCGATGCGCAGCAGGCGGTCCTCGATCTCGTCGACGATGGCCTTGACCTGTCGGTCGTTGGGTGCCGAGCACACCAGGAACGCGTCGGTGATCACCAGCTGTTCTGACACGTCGAAGGCGACGATGTCGCTGGCGAGCTTGTCGGAGGCGGCCTCAGCCGCAGCCCGTATCAGGGTCAGCGCGTGGTCGGTGGCAGCCACAGGTGCGATCAACTCGTTTCGGTGGGGTCGGGCGGGGCGTACAGGGAGCGCTTGGCGATGTACTGCACGACACCGTCGGGCACCAGGTACCACACCGGCTCCCCGGCCCTGACCCGGTGGCGGCACTCGGTGGACGATATCGCCAGCGCCGGGATCTCGACGATCGTCACCCGCTCACGCGGCAGGCCCTCCAGGGTCAGCTCGGTGATCTGGTGTCCGGGACGGGTGCAGCCCACGAAGTGCGCGAGCTCGAACAGCTCGTCGTGGTCACGCCAGGACAGGATCTGGGCCAGGGCGTCGCCGCCGGTGATGAAGTACAGGTCGGCCTTCGGGTACGTGCGCGCGAGGTCGCGCAGCGTGTCGACGGTGTAGGTCGGGCCGCCACGGTCGATGTCGGCGCGGCTGACCGAGAAGCGCGGGTTGGAGGCCGTCGCGACCACGGTCATCAGGTAGCGGTCCTCGGCCGCGGACACGTCGCGGCCGGACTTCTGCCAGGGCTGCCCGGTGGGTACGAAGATCACCTCGTCGAGGTCGAACCAGGACTGGACCTCGCTGGCCGCGACCAGGTGACCGTGGTGGATCGGGTCGAAGGTGCCGCCCATCACCCCGATGCGCGTCGGTTCGCGGCGCATCACCGCGGGCACCGCTCCACGACGGTGCCCCGGCGAGCGGGGCCCTGGCGAACCGGGCATAGGCGACCGCTGCTCAGGAGTGCGGCCGTCCCTTGCCGAACATGAGGACCCCGAGGATCAGCGCGCAGAGGATCGTGAACGCACCCAGCCCGACCACGATGGGGGGCACGGGCAGCTGGGTCTCCTCGGCGGCCAAGGCCAGCACGGTCGTCAGCAGCATGAGGAGCAATCTACCGGACCGTCCCACACCCGCCGCCGAGGCAGGGGCACCCAGGACGTCACGCGGGGTGTCACGGCCGGCGTCACGGGACGCTACTGGGCGAGGATGCGGGCCTTCTGCGCCTCGAACTCGGCGTCGCTGAGCACGCCCTGCGCCTTCAGGTCGCCGAGCTGCTTGAGCTGGTCGAGCTTGCTGCTCATGTCGGGCGCGGCCGGTGCCTGCTGCTGGGGCGCGTACTGCTGCGGCGGCGGGTACTGCTGCTCCTCCTGTGCGGCCCAGCGGCCCGCCTGCCGGCGCGAGACCCGGTTGGACACCGCGGTGGCCGTGCCGGCGACGACCGCGGTGCGGGCGACGCCTCTGATCAGACCTGGCATGACGTTCTCCTTCCTGTGCTCGTAGGCGTCAGACGCCGGTGCCGGCCTCGGTGGCGTCCAGCGCGGCCAGGACGGCGTCGGCGGGGATGCGCCCACCGGCAACGAACTGGCCGCCGCCGCGCATGATCGCCGCGGCGAGCGGGGCCGCCCACGTGTTCTCGTACACGAGGACGCAGGCCGCGTTGCCGGGCTCGAGCGCCGCGCCGGCCTCGTTGATGTCGTCCTGACCCAGGATCCCGGAGGAGGCCCCTTCGAAGACGGCGAGGTCGAGGTCACCGTCGGCGTCGAAGTCGGCGATCGCCAGCCCGGCGATGGACCCGTCGAGCTCCTTCTTCACGAACACCAGGTCGAGGATCCGGATGATCCCCCGGTCGACCAGATCGGCCAGCAGTGGGAGACCTTCCCCGGTCATGTGGCTTCCCGGGAACTCGACTACCAGGTAGTCGATCGGACCAAGTTCAGTGCGATCCTCACTCATGTCTGACAAGCCTGGAGAAGCCGGGCCGGAACCGCATCACCCCAAACGGGTGATGCTGTCGCCACGGCCCGCGAACGACCATCGACGTACTGGGTCATGCGAGTGCGGGAGCGGACGACGATGGCGCAGAAGGCGGAGGCGACCAGGGAACCCACCGTGTGGGCGGGCTGGGTGATCTGTGCGGTCGCGGTGATGGTGATCGTCGGCGTGTCCCACGTCATCACCGGGCTGGTGGCGTTGTTCAGCGACGGCGCCTTCCTGGTGGGGCGTGACCGGCTGCTGGTGACCGCGAGCTTCACCACCTGGGGGTGGGTGCACATCGTCGTCGGCCTGGTGGTCGCGGTCGCCGGCGTCGGCCTTCTCGTCGGGCGGCGGTGGGCGCGCGTGCTGGCGGTGGTCGCGGCGTTCGGAAGCGCGCTGGTCAACCTGGGGTTCCTGGCCGCGGCGCCGGTCATGTCGGCCGTGGTGATCGGCTTCGACGTGCTCGTGATCTACGCGGTCACCGTGCACGGCGGCGAGCTGCGTGGCGTGTACGCGTCCACCGACCCCGACGCGGCGCGCTACGCCCGCTAGGTCCCTCGATGACCTCGGTCGAGAGGCGGCTGCTCGCCGAGGCTCGGCCTGTCCGGTCGTTCCTGGCGCTCTCGGTGCTGCTGGGTGCGCTGGCCGCGACCGCCGTGCTGCTGCAGGCGTGGCTGCTGGCCGGGGTCGTCAGCACCTCCGTGGAGACACGCGCCGGCCTCGGCGCGCTGGCCGCTCCCCTGCTGGCGCTGCTGGTCGTGGTGCTCGTGCGCGCCGGCCTGGTGTGGGCGGTCGAGGTCTCCGCCCAGCGGTCCGCCGCACAGACCAGGTCGGGGCTGCGCCGGGACCTGCTAGCTCACGCGGTCGCGCTCGGGCCGCAGTGGCTGCTTGGCCGGCGTACGGCGCGGCTGGAGGCCCTGGCCACCCGCGGCCTGGAGGCGCTCGACGAGTACTTCGCCCGCTATCTCCCGCAGCTGGTGCTCGCCGTGGTCGTACCCGCAGCCGTGCTCGCGGTGGTGGCGGCCGAGGACCCGCTGTCGGCGGTGGTCATCGCGCTCACGCTGCCGCTGGTGCCGGTGTTCATGGCCGTGGTGGGAGCCGGCACGCGCAGGCGCACGTCGCGACGGCTGGTCGCGCTGCAGCGGCTCGGCGGGTTCTTCCTCGACTGCGTCGAGGGCCTCGGCACGCTGAAGGTGTTCGGGCGCAGCGCGGCGTACGCCGAGGTCGTCGGCCGGCAGACCGAGCGGCTGCGACAGGAGAGCATGGCGACCCTGCGGGCGACGTTCCTGTCCTCGCTGGTGCTCGAGCTGCTGGCGTCGCTGTCCGTGGCCGTCGTCGCGGTCGAGGTCGGACTGCGGCTGCTCGGCGGCGACCTCGGGCTGGCCACCGGGCTGTTGGTGCTGGTGCTGGCCCCGGAGGCCTACCTGCCGCTGCGGCGGCTCGGTGCGCAGTTCCACAGCAGCGCCGACGGCGTCGCGGCCGCCGGCCAGGTCTTCGAGGTCCTGGACACGCGTCCGGACGCAGCGCGCGGCCACGCAGCCGTGCCCGCTGCGCGCGCGTCGGCGCTGCGGCTCGACGACGTCACGGTCCGGTTCCCCGGGCGCGCGACGCCGGCGCTCGACCACCTGTCGCTGCGGGTGCCGCCCCGGCGCGTGACGGCCCTGACCGGGCCCAGCGGCAGCGGCAAGTCCACGGTCCTGCACCTGCTGCTGGGTCTGGTCACGCCCGACTCCGGGCACGTGCGGATCGGTGGTGTCGACCTCCCGGCGCTCGACGTCGGCGGGTGGCGCCGGCAGGTGGCGTGGGTGCCACAGCGGCCGTACGTGTTCGCCGGCAGCCTGGGCGACAACATCACCCTCGGGCGGCCGGACGCGACCGACGAGGAGGTCGCCCGCGCGGTGGACGCCGCGGGGCTGCGCGCGCTCGTCGACCGGCTGCCGGACGGGCTGTGCACCGCCGTCGGCGAACGCGGGCACGGGGTCTCAGCCGGCGAACGACAGCGGCTCGCGCTCGCGCGTGCGTTCCTGTTGGACGCGCCGGTGCTGCTGCTGGACGAGCCGACGGCCAACCTGGACGGCGAGACCGAGGCCGGGATCGTCGCCGCGGTCGCCGACATGGGCGCCGGCCGCACCGTGGTGCTGGCGGCGCACCGTCCGGCGCTGGTCTCGCTCGCCGACCAGGTGGTCCCGATGGACCGTGGGCTCGTGGGGCGCGCGACATGAGCGAGCACCGCCGCGTCGGGATGCGGCTGGCCGGGGCCACGGCGCTCGGTTCCGCAGCCGCGCTGGCCGGCATCGGCCTGCTGGCGACGGCGAGCTGGCTGGTGGTGCGCGCGTCGGAGCGTCCGAACGTGGCCGCGCTCGCCCTGGCCATCGCGGGTGTGCGGTTCTTCGGCGTCGCCCGCGGCGTGCTGCGCTACACCGACCGGCTGGTCGGCCACGACACCGCGCTGCGCGCACTCGCCGCACAACGCACGCGCAGCTTCCGCCTGCTCGAGCCGCTAGCCCCGACGGGCCTTCCCGCGTTCCGCAGCGGCGACCTGCTGGCCCGGCTGGTCGACGACGTCGAAAGCATCCAGGACCGGCTGCTCCGGGTCGTGCAGCCGTTCGCGGTGGCGGCCGTCGCCGGCGGTGTGGCCGTGGTGCTGCTGTGGTGGCTGCTGCCCGTCGCCGGGCTGCTGCTCACCCTCGCGCTGGTGCTCAGTGCGACGGCGGTGCCGCGCCTGTCGCGGCTGCTGGCGCGTCGCCGGGAGTCGCCCTACGCCCTCGTCCGCGGCGAGCTCTCGGCCCTGGTGGTCGACCTGCTGCGCGGCGCACCCGACCTCGTCGCCTTCGGGGCGGTCGACGGGCAGCTGCGCCGCATCGAGTCGGCCCAGGCCGAGCTGGACCGGATCAGCCGCGCACGCGCCTGGACCACCGGGACGGGCGCGGCCGCCACGACGTTGCTCGGAGGACTCGCGCTCTGGGGCGCGGCCCTGGCCGGTGTGGCCGCGGTCGCGGCCGGCGCCCTGCCGGGGGTGCTGCTGGCGGTGGTGGTGTTCGTCCCACTGGCCGCGGCCGAGCTGCTGACCGGGCTACCCGAGGCGGCCGCGACCGCGGAGCGGAACCGGCCACGCCGCGCACGGCTGCGGGCCCTCGCGGACGCCCCGGTGCCGGTGCCCGAGCCGCTCGACCCGGTGCCGCTGCCGCCGGGACCACACGCGGTCCGGCTGCGCGGGCTCTGCGCTCGCTACCGGCCCGACGGCCCGCTCGCGCTCGACGGCGTCGACCTCGACCTGCTGCCGGGGCGGCGGGTCGCCGTGGTCGGCGCGAGTGGTGCGGGCAAGTCCACGCTCGCCGCGGTGCTGGTGCGTTTCCTCGACGTCGACCGAGGGACGGCGACGCTGGACGACGTCCCGCTGAGCAGTCTCGGGTCGGAGCAGACACGCCGGGTCATCGGGCTGTGCGGGCAGGAGGCACACCTGTTCGACGCCACGCTCGCCGACAACCTCGCCGTGGCCCGGCCCGACGCCACGCGGGACCAGATGCGCGACGCGTTGCGGGCGGCGCACCTGCTGGCCTGGGCGGACGGGCTCCCGGAGGGGCTCGGGACACCCGTGGGCGAACGGGCCCACCGGCTCTCCGGCGGGCAGCGGCAGCGGCTGGCCCTCGCCCGCGCCCTGCTGGCCGGGTTCCCCGTGCTCGTGCTCGACGAGCCCACCGAGCACCTGCCGGTCCACGAGGCCGACTCGCTCACCCGTGACCTGCTGGACGCGACAGCCGGCCGTACGACGCTGCTGGTCACCCATCGGCTCACCGGACTGCAGGCGGTCGACGAGATCGTCGTTCTCGACGCGGGCAGGGTCGTCGAGCGCGGCTCTCACGCCGGGCTGCTGCAAGCGGGCCGGCTGTACGCACGCATGTGGCAGCGCGAGCGGGCCGACGACATCACCGATCCAGGCGGCGATCTCATCCTTCGAGGGTGACGACGAGCCGCCACGAGCCATTGGAGCCTGCTCGAGATGGACGCACTCGACCTGGCCCGGACACAGTTCGCGACGACGAGCATCTACCACTTCCTGTTCGTCCCCCTGACGATCGGGCTCGCGTTCCTGGTGGCGGTGCTGCACACCATGTGGTTCCGCTCCGGCAACCCCGAGCACCGGCGGCTGACCCGGTTCTTCGGCACGCTGTTGCTGGTCAATGTCGCGGTCGGCGTCGTGACGGGTCTGGTGCAGGAGTTCGAGTTCGGCATGAACTGGTCGGCCTACTCCCGCTTCGTCGGCGACGTGTTCGGCGCGCCGCTGGCGATGGAGGGCCTGGCGGCGTTCTTCCTGGAGTCGACGTTTCTCGGGCTGTGGGTCTTCGGGTGGAACGTCCTCCCGCGCGGGCTGCATCTGCTCACCGTGTGGCTGGTCGCGGTCGGTGCGGCGCTGTCGGCGGCGTTCATCATGGCCGCGAACTCGTGGATGCAGCACCCGGTCGGGTACACGACAGACCCGGACACCGGTCGCCCGCAGCTGAGCTCGGTGGCCGCGCTGTTCACCAACCCGGTCTTCATCTGGGGCTACATCCACGTGATCCTCGCGTCCCTTCTCACCGGGGCCATGCTGATGCTGGCCGTGTCGGCGTGGCAGCTGCGCCGCAAGGACACCATGTTCCGCCGTTCCGCCGCACTGTCGCTGGTCGTGCTGCTCCCGGCGTCGATCCTCGCGGTGATGGTCGGCAGCCACCTCGGCGTCATCGAAACCACGTACCAGCCGATGAAGATCGCGGCCGCCGAGGCGCAGTGGACCACCTGCCAGCCGTGCTCGTTCTCGCTGTTCCAGATCGGCGGCGGCAACAACGACCGCACCCCCAGCAAGATCATCGAGGTCCCGCACCTGCTCTCCGTCCTGGCCACTGGTACGTGGAACGGCAAGGTCGAGGGGCTGGCCCCGCTGCAGAAGAGCTACGCCGCGAAGTACGGCCCAGGCAACTATGTCCCGAACGTCTTCATCCAGTACTGGTCGATGCGCGTGATGGCCTACCTCGGAACCGCCGCCACGTTGCTCGCGCTGTGGGGAGCGTGGCTGCTGTGGCGTCGCAAGCTCGAGACGTCGCGGCTGTTCCTGGTGGTCGCGACCTGGGCGGTGGTCACGCCGTTCCTGATGAACACGGCGGGCTGGATGCTCACCGAGAACGGCCGGCAGCCCTGGCTGGTGCAGGGACTGATGACCACGGCCGACGGCGTCTCCCCCTCGGTGAGCACCACCGAGGTTGCGGTCAGCCTGTTGGCGTTCGTGCTGCTCTACCTGCTGCTCGCCGCCGTCGACGTGTTCCTGATGATGCGCTACGCCCGGCGGGGGGTCGAGCTCGAGCCGGACGGCGAGCAGCCGGCCGCGCCCGGCGCGCCGGCACTGGCCTACTGACTGGCCTACTGACCCGTCCACCCACGCGCCCACCGAAGGAGACCGGCCATGACACTCCCCGACCTGTGGTTCGCCATCGTCGCGGTGCTGTGGACCG
>CBFGZI010000134.1:0-9943 GCA_965653225.1 uncultured Propionibacteriales bacterium
CCCAAACCGGCACGGCCAAACTCAACCTCGATCTCACCGCACCTTTCGGCCGACGGACCAGCCAGAATGGCCGCGGCGGAACGACTCAACGTGAGGTGCCGACCTTGCGCGGGTGTTCCGGCGGTACGACCTGATCGACGAGTACCGCATCTACTGGCATCCGGTGCTCGTCGGGCGCGGTCGACGGCTGTTCGAGACCGGCGACGTCGGGAGCGACCTGCGGCTGATGGAGACGCACACCTACGGCAACGGCGTGGTGCTGCTGCACTACGAGCGTCCGCGAGCCTAGGCGACGAGCCTCACTGCTCGGCGCGGGCGAGGATCTCTCGGATCATCTCGCCCTTGGCCTCGGCGTAGTAGTTGACGTCGGGCCACTCACGCTGCGCCAGCGACCGCTTGAGCTCCTCGTAGCGCCGCCGGTCGCCCTCGTCGCGGCGCAGCTGGTCGCGGAAGTGCAGGTAGGCCGCCACCTCCTCGGCGCCCTCGGCGTACACGTGCACGTTGACCGCGGGCTCCCCCTCGTCGGCACGTGACAGGCAGCGGTGTCCCGGCTCGACCACGCGCACCACGTACCCGGCGCCGAGCAACTCGGCCAGGTAGGCGTCTTCGTCGTCGGGATCGGCCACCTCCACGCACACGTCGACCCGGTCCTTGGCGGCCAGGCCGGGGACCGACGTCGAGCCGATGTGGTGCACGGCGAGGGCACGCGAACCCAGGGCGCCCACGATCCGGTCGCGCTCGACCCGGTAGCGCTCGGGCCAGTCGGGGTCGTAGTCCACGATCCGCACCCGGGTCGGCTGGCGGCCGTGTACGAGCACCCGGTCCAGCCGCCCGGCCAGGTCGTCGTCGGTCGCCGGACGCTCCATCGGGACGTGCGGGATCCCGTCGTCGAGGAACTCCGGCCCGGTGACCGAGAAGCCCCATCGGCCGTACCAGCCGGCCAGGTAGGCCTGCGCGTCCAGCACGCACGGTCGCGAGCCCACTTCGTCCAGGGCCCGGCTCATCAGCGCGTCGGCCAGCCCAGAGCCGCGCGCGTCCGCGGCCACGCACACCCGGCCGATGCGGCAGACGTCGGGATCGTCGAGCACGCGCAGGTAAGCGACCGGGGCGCCGGTGCGCTCGACCCACACGTGCCGGGTCGTCGCCTCCAGATCGCGACCGTCGAGCTCGGGGTAGGGGCACTGCTGCTCCACCACGAACACGTCGACGCGCAGCTGCCACAGCCGGTACGCCGTCTCCGCGTCCAGGTCGGCGAACGCGGCGACCCGTACCTCGACCGGCGTGGAGCTCGACTGCTCAGTCACCCTCCAGGTCTCCCTCGAGCTCGAGGTAGGTCTGCCGCAGCCCCTCCAGCGTCTCCGCCGACGGCTCCGCCCACAGCCCGCGGTCGTGCGCCTCCAGCAGCCGCTCGGTGATGCCGCGCAGCGCCCACGGGTTCGACTGGTCGAAGAACTTGCGGTTGTCCTCGTCGAACACGTACGACTGCGCCAGCGACTCGTACATCCAGTCGTCGACCACGCCGGCAGTGGCGTCGTAGCCGAACAGGTAGTCGACGCTGGCCGCCATCTCGAACGCGCCCTTGTAGCCGTGCCGGCGCATCGCGGCCATCCACCGCGGGTTGACCACGCGCGCCCGGAACACCCGCCGGGTCTCCTCCCCCAGCGTGCGCGTCCGCACGGCCGACGGCACCGCGGAGTCGCCGACGTAGGCAGCCGGGTCGGACCCGGTCAGGTGGCGCACCATCGCGACCATGCCCCCGTGGTACTGGAAGTAGTCGTCGGAGTCGACCAGGTCGTGCTCGCGGTTGTCGACGTTCTTGGCCGCGACCTGCATCCGCCGGAACGACGCCTCCATGTCCGCGCGCGCCTCCCGGCCGTCGAGCCCACGGCCGTACGCGTAGCCGCCCCAGGTCGCGTAGACCTCGGCGAGGTCCTCGTCGCTGCGCCAGTTGCGCGCGTCGACCAGCGGCAGCAGCCCGGCGCCGTACGCACCTGGCTTGGAACCGAAGATGCGGCTGGTGGCACGACGCTCGTCGCCGTGACCGGCCAGGTCCTCCAGTACGTGCGCGCGCACGTAGTTGTCCGCCGGGTCCTCGTCGTCCAGCCCCGCCACCGTGGTGACCGCGTCGTCGAGCAGCGAGATCACGTGCGGGAACGCGTCACGGAAGAACCCGGAGATCCGCACTGTCACGTCGATGCGCGGGCGGCCCAGCTCGGGCAGCGGTACGACGTCGAAGCCGGTGACCCGACGCGACGCGTCGTCCCACACCGGGCGGCAGCCCAGCAGCCAAAGCACCTCGGCGATGTCGTCGCCCTGGGTCCGCATCGCCGACGTGCCCCACACCGTCAGGCCGACCGAACGCGGCCACGCGCCGGTGTCGTCGCGGTGCCGGCGCAGCAGCGAGTCTGCCAGCGCGACGCCGACGTCGAAGGAGGTGCGTGACGGGATCGCCTTCGGGTCGACCGAGTAGAAGTTGCGGCCTGTCGGCAGCACGTTGACCAGCCCGCGGGTCGGGGAGCCCGACGGCCCTGCGGGCACGAACCCGCCCTCCATCGCGTGCAGCAGCGTGCCGATCTCGTCGGTGGTGCGTTCCAGCCGTGGCAGCAGCTCGGTGGCGGCGAACCGCAGCACCGACACGACGTCGGGCACCGACTCGCCCAGCACGTCGGCACACACTGCATCGAGCGCGTCCACATCCCAGCGCGCGCCCTCGCAGCCCTCGACCAGGCGGCGAGCGGCGTCCTCCAGCAGGTCGACCACGTCGGCGGCGTTGCGGACGCTCCCCCGTTCGGGGTTCGCGCGATCCGTGCGCGACAGGGCCGCGGGAAGGTCCTCAGGACGTACGGGCGCGCCTGGCTCGGCCAGCAGCGCCTGCTCGTCCACGCCGGCCCACGTCGCGATCGCCGCCCGCAGACCCGGTGTTGCGTCAGCGACCCCGCCCCACACCTGCTGGGCGCGCAGCACTGCGAGCACCAGGTTGACGCGCGCCTCGCCGACCGGGGCGTCGCCGAGGATGTGCAGCCCGTCGCGGATCTGCACGTCCTTGACCTCGCAGAGGTAGCCGTCGACGTGCAGCACGAAGTCGTCGAAGTCCTCGTCGGCGGGCTGCTCCTCGATGTGCAGGTCGTGGTGCAGCTCCGCACTCTTGATCAGCGTCCAGATCTGCGCGCGTACGGTCGGCAGCTTGTCGGGGTCGAGGTCGGCGAGCGTGGCGTACTCGTCCAGCAGCTGCTCGAGCCGCGCGAGGTCGCCGTAGGTGTCGGCGCGTGCCATCGGCGGCACGAGGTGGTCGACCACGACGGCGTGTGCGCGCCGCTTGGCCTGGGTGCCCTCGCCGGGGTCGTTGACGATGAAGGGGTAGAACAGCGGGACGTCGGCCAGCACCTGGTCGGGTGCGCACTCCGCGGAGAGGCCGAGGCCCTTGCCCGGCAGCCACTCCAGCGTGCCGTGCTTGCCCAGGTGTACGACCGCGTCGGCGCCGAACACCTCGTCGAGGTAGCGGTACGCCGCGAGGTAGTGGTGGCTCGGCGCCAGCGCGGGGTCGTGGTAGATCGCCACCGGGTTCTCGCCGAACCCGCGCGGCGGCTGGATCGCCAGCACGACGTTGCCGAACCGCAGCGCGGCCAGCACGATGTGCCCGTCGTCGACGTACAGCTCTCCCGGCGGCGGCCCCCAGGCCTCGAGCACCTGGTCGCGCAGCCGCTCAGGGAGCCGCTCGAACCAGGTCTGGTAGTCGGCGGCGGGGATGCGCGCCCACGCCTCGCGCAGCTGCTGCTCGGTGAGCCACTCGACGTCGTGGCCACCGGCCTCGATCAGCCGGTGCACGAGCGTGTCGCCGTCGAGGGTGTCGACGTCGAGGTCGCCGAGGTCGTAGCCGGCGTCGCGCATCGCGGTGAGCAGCCGCACCGCGCTGGCGGGGGTGTCCAGGCCGACCGCGTTGCCGACGCGGGCGTGCTTGGTGGGGTACGACGACAGCACCAGCGCGACCCTCTTGTCGGCGTTGGACGTGTGCCGTAGCCGGGCGAGCCGCACCGCCGTACCCGCCGCGCGGGCGGCGCGCTCCGGGTCGCCGGCGTAGACCGGGACGCCGTCCGCGCCCACCTGCTTGAACGACACCGGCACCGTGACCACGCGGCCGTCGAACTCCGGGATCGCCACCTGCATGGCCGCGTCCATCGGCGACAGCGCGGCGTCGGACTCCTGCCACGCCTCGCGCGTCGACGTCAGGCACATCGCCTGAACCACGGGCACGTCGAGGTTCGCCAGCTCGCCGATGCTCCACGCGTCGTCGTCGCCGCCGGCGCTCGCCGAGGCCGCGGTCGTGCCGCCGGCGGCCAGGACGGTCACCACGACGGAGTCGCAGCGGCCGAGGAGCTCGACCAGCCCGGGCTCCAGGCAACGCAGGCTCGCGCAGAAGATCGGCAGCGCATTCGCGCCGCGGTCCTCGACCGCGTCGCAGACGGTGTCGACGAAGTGCGTGTTGCCGCTCAGCTCGTGGGCCCGGTAGAAGACCACGCCGACCGTCGGGGTCGGCGACTCGCTGACCGGTTTGTCCCTACGCAACGCGCCACTCGACGCGGGTGGGACCGCGGCCCGCTCGTGTACGCCGTACTCGGGCATCGCCTGCGGCGGGTCGAACGGCTCACCGGTCAGGAACAGCGCGTCGCACAGGAAGCCGGCCAGCGCGCCCATGTTGGCCGGGCCGCCCTCGCGGAGGTAGTCGAGAGCCTGCGTGGCCACGCCGCCGGGGACGGTGGACTGCGCCATCATCTCCGCGTCGGGTGAGGCCTCGCCGCCGAGTGCGACCAGCGGCAGGCCGCTGTCACGCAACCGGGCCAGGCCGTCCGGCCAGGTCTGCGCGCCGCCGAGCAGACGCAGCACCACCGCGTCGACGCTGCTGAGGAGGTCGGCAAGAGCGTCGTCGTCGAGCCGTGACGGGTTCGCTACGCCCCAGCGCGGGTCGGCGTCGCGAGCGGCCAGCAGCTCGGTGTCGGCGGTCGAGAGCAGCAACAGGTGGTGACGCGTCCTCACGGGGCGTCACCCTAACGACGGTGCCTACAGATGCAGACTGGCCGGGGTGCGCGTGGAGTTCTCGATGTCGTGGGCACAGACGTTGAGCAGCTGGTGCGCCAGGTCGGACAGCGCCCGCGCGGTGGCCAGCTCCTCCCCGATCATCGGCACCGACGGGTCGTCGGGATTACGCCGGCTCGTGCCGTGTCCTCGGATCTCGGTCTTGCCGTCCATCTCGAGCACGGCGTCGGCCTGGGTGGTGTCCTCGCTCTCACCGAGAAGGATCTGTACGGTCCAGGTCCTCGTGGTCATCACGACCTCCTTCGTCGACGGCGGACACATCACAGTGTCGTCTCGTGCACACCCGGCGCGCCAGGGGCAACGAACGGCAGACCGGCAGGTGAACCCTTCTCCACCAACGACAGCAGCGCGTCGGTGTCCAGGTGCTCCTCGACGGCGTCCGCGAGCAGCTCGAGCCGCGCGGTACGCAACGCGCCGAACGAGGTGTCCTCGCGCGGCGCCCAGTCGCCGCGGCCGGCCTGCGCGGCCACCTCGCGCAGCCAGGCACGGCGGAAGTCGTCGTTCTCCAGCGCCCCGTGCCACAGCGTGCCCCAGACCGCGCCGCTGCGCGTGCCGTCCAGGAACGGCTCGCCGCCGAGCACCTCGACGCGTCCGTGGTGGATGACGTACCCGGTGACGGCCGTGCCTCGCCAGTCACCCTCGGGCCGTGCCAGCACCTTCTCCGGCTCGAACCTCGTGTACGCGGGCAGCAGGTCCAGGCCCTCGACCTGCTGCGGGCGTGACGCCTCGACCGCGGCCGGGTCGTCGACCCACTCGCCGAGCATCTGGAACCCGCCGCACACCCCGAGCACCGGTCGCCCCTCGGCGGCCCGCTTACGCAGGGCGACGTCCAGGCCCCGCCCCCGCAGCCACTCCAGGTCGGCCAGCGTCGCGCGGGTGCCCGGCAGCACCACCAGGTCGGCCTCCCCCACCGCGTCGGCGGAGTCGACGAACCGCACGTCGACGTTGGGCTCGACGCCGAGCGCGTCGACGTCGGTGAAGTTGCTGATCCGCGGCAGCCGCAGCACGGCCACCCGCAGCACCGGCTCGTCCTCGCTCACCGCCGCCCGCGCGTCCACGGCCAGCGCGTCCTCGGAGTCCAGCCACACGCCGGGGAGCCAGGGCAGCACGCCGTACACCGGGCGCCCCGTCACCGACTCGAGCATCCGCAGCCCCGGCCGCAGCAGCCCCGCGTCGCCGCGGAACTTGTTCAGCACATACCCGCACACCAGCGCCTGGTCCTCCGCCGACAGCAGCGCGGTGGTGCCGAACAGCGCGGCCAGCACACCCCCGCGGTCGATGTCGCCGACGACCAGCACCGGCATGTCCGCGTGCCGCGCGAGGCCCATGTTGACGTAGTCGTGCTCGCGCAGGTTGACCTCGGTGGGGCTGCCGGCGCCCTCGCAGACCACCACGTCGTAGCGGGCGGCGAGGTCGTCGTACGCCGCGTGCGCCGCCTCGGCCAGCGCCCGGCGGCCCACCGCGAACGCGCCCGCGTCGAGCTCGCCGAACGGCTGGCCCATCACCACGACGTGGCTGCGCCGGTCGCTGCCGGGCTTGAGCAGCACGGGGTTCATCGCCGCTTCCGGCTCGGCGCCGGCGGCCACGGCCTGCACCCACTGCGCGCGGCCGATCTCCGCGCCGTCGGCGGTGACCATCGAGTTGTTGGCCATGTTCTGCGCCTTGAACGGCGCGACCCGGACGCCCCGGCGCGCAAGCCAGCGGCACAGCGCGACCGTGACCACGCTCTTGCCGGCGTCTGAGGTGGTCCCGGCGACCAGCAGCGAGCCGGTCACGGCCGGCTCCGGGTGACCGCGGCGGCTCCGGCGCAGAGAACCGCGGCCAGCAGCCCGACCGCCGCACTCAGGCCCGCGGCCCGGCGTACGTCGCGCGCCTCGGGCAGGGCACCGTCTCCGAGAACCGGGCGATCCTCGACCCCCGAGGCGTACTCGAGCCGCCCGCCCAGCCGCAGGCCGAGCGCGCCCGCGGCGGCCGCCTCGCACTGCCCGGCGTTCGGGCTGGGATGCCGGTGACCGTAGCGTCGCCACGCCGACCAGGCGGTCGTCGCCCGTCCGCCGACCAGCGGCGCGGCCAGGCAGGTGAGCATCGCGGTGAGCCGGGCGGGCAGCAGGTTGGCCAGATCGTCGGCGCGCGCGGATGCCCACCCGAACTCACGGTGACGGACGGAACGGTTGCCGACCATCGCGTCCAGCGTGTTGACGGCGCGGTACCCGACCAGACCGGGCACGCCGAAGGCCGCGCCCCACAGCAACGGTGCGACCACGGCGTCGGAGGTGTTCTCCGCCAGCGACTCCACGCCGGCACGTGCCAGCTGCTGCCGGTCCAGCGACCATGGGTCCCGCCCACACAGCGCCGGCAGCCGGGCACGCGCCTCGTCGAGGTCGTGCTTCTCCAGGGCGTCGGCCAGCCTGAGTCCCTCATGCACCAGGCCGCGCTGGCCCAGCACCGCCCACGTGGTGACCGCCGTCAGCATCGTGCCGAAGGCGCCGCGACGGCGGGCAAGCACGGCCGAGGCGGTGACCGGCGCGGCGACGCACATGCCCCAGAACACCGCGCCGCGCGTGCGCTCGGGGGCGTGCATCCGCCGCTCCAGGCGCAGCACGAGGGCGCCGTACGCCGCGACCGGATGACGCCGTCGCGGGTCGCCGAGGCAGGCGTCGAGCGCGTAGCCCAGTACGAGCCCACGAGCAGATCCCGCCACGGCCACCTCCCCACAGACAGGCCTCCCGACAGCCCGCGCAGCCTATCGGCGAGCCGGCAGTACAGCAGGCTGGGGAGGATCCTGGCTGTTGGACCAGCCACAATCCTCCCCAGCAGGGTCGATCCGCGCGAACGGCTACTTGGTAACCGTCGTGGTCTCGGTGGCGCTGTTGTCGACGATGTGGGGGTCGATCTGGTCCGCGCTCACGCTCGCGGTGTTGGACAGAGAACCGACCTTGGTCGGGCTGACCACGACCGTCACTGTGGTGGTCTGTCCCACCCCGAGGGACCCGAGCTCGCAGGTCAGTGTGCCGTCGGTCTTGCCCTTGCCACCGCGCACGCACCTGCCCTGTGCGGGTGTTGCGGACACGAACGTGGCCGCCGGCAGCGTGTCCACAAGGGCGACATTCGTGGCGGTCGCCGGTCCGTCGTTGCGCACGGTGAGCCTGTAGGTGAGCTGGCCTCGGACGCGTACCGGGTCGGGCGTGTCGTTCATTGTCAGGGCCAGGTCGGCCCGGGCGAGGTCACGCACGAAGATGTCGAAGGCAAAGAAGGGCTGGTTCTCGGGGCCGAGCAGCTCCGAGTTGGACGAGAACGCGATCGACGACCCGTCCGGGGTCATGGCGGGCTCGATGCTGTCGAGGTCGTTGGTACCTTGCGGCGGGGTCGGTGCGCTCACGAGGCTGGTGGTTCCGGCCAAGACGTCGCGAAGGTAGACGTTGTCCCGGAAGTTCGTCGGCCCGCCGAGGTTCGTTGCCTGCGACGTCAGCGCCGCGAATCGACCGTCGTTGCTGACCGGGCCGGCGTGCGAGTCGAAGTCAGCCTGCACACCGGCGTCGTTGACACTCAGGAGGGTGGGGTCGGCGGCGAGATTCAGCCGGTCGGCCAGGAACGCGTCCCTGCTGAACCCATTCGCGTCCGGGCTGACGAAGTTGGTGTCCGCCGTCGTGAAGGTGAGGAACTGGCCGTTGGGGCTCATGCCTTCAGCCACCCCGTGTTCCAGCGTGCCAGTGTGAGCGAACTGGCCGGTGACGGCGCTCATGAGGCCCGTCTGCCGGTCGAACACGAACGCGTCGACGTCCTGGTTGGCGGGGTCCTCGGGGACTGCGGTCAGGTTGGCGGCGAACGAGCTGAAGTAGACGAACCGGCCGTCGGCGCTCAGCCGCGGCGTGGAGAGAGACTGCCCGTCGGCGGCGGAGCCGTCCGGCGCGTGGCTGATCAACTCGGTCACACCGGTCTGCCGATCGTGCACGTACACGTCCGTGGTCGAGTTGGTGTCTCCGGCAACGATGGGCGAGTCGGAGAGGAACGCGACGAAGCGACCGTCCGCGCTGATCGACGGCTGGCTGCCGGAGGCCTCCGCGCCGGTGCTCGAGACGCTCACCCGCGTCGTCGTGCCGGCGACGCGGTCACGCACGAAGACATCCGCGGCGTTGTTCCTGTCCTGGTTGACCAGGTTGGTCGCGTCAGACGCGAAGGCAACGTACCGGCCGTCCGCGCTGATCGACGGTCCGCCGAGCAAATCGAGGAACCCGCTGTCCTTGTCCCCCTGGCGGCCGTTGTTCGACACGCTGACCCGCTCGGTGACACCTGTCTGCCGGTCGCGGACGAAGACGTCCGAGGCTAGGTTGGTGTCGCCGGGCACTAGGTTGTCCGCGGTCGAAGTGAACGCGACGAAGCGACCGTCGGCGCTGACCGACGGTGCGTGGCTGTCGTTGTCGCCCTGCACCCCGGCGGAGCTGGTGCTGACGAGCTGGGTCGTTCCCGGTGCGTCCGCGGCGAACGCAGCGGTGGGAACAGTCAGGGCGGTCACGGCCAGCATGGCCGTGAGGATGGGTACGCGACGAGACATATGACTACCCCCCACGAGTAGTTGCCCATGCCGCTGTGGCATGGGTCGGTAGCCACATTGGACTACGCCAACGCAAGATCCGCATGAGAATGGGCCAGTCCCCTGCTGAACCTGCCCGCTATGGGCAGGATTCGCCCTCGGGGCCACAATGACCGTCATGTTCGGACGCCTCGAGACCATGCCCGCACGTGAGCACCCCGAGCTGCTGGCCCCGCCGGTGGTCGCCGCCCTGGAGGCCGGGGTGGCCCCCGACGCCGAGGTCGCGCAGATCGACCCCGACTTCGCCGACACCGCCAAGCT
>CBFGZI010000135.1:0-9927 GCA_965653225.1 uncultured Propionibacteriales bacterium
GCGGCCACGGCGTCGCGGCGGGACAGGCCCCGCTCCTCGGCCCGGCGGACCAGGCCGGCCACCTGCTCGTCGTCGAGAGCGCCGGGCTCCTCGGGCTCGCGGCCGGCGACCACGATGGTGACCTCGCCGCGGACGCCGCCGGCCGCCCAGTCGGCCAGCTCGCGCACGGGCCCGCGGCGTACCTCCTCGTGCAGCTTGGTCAGCTCCCGGCACACCACCCCGGGCCGGTCGTCGCCGAACGCGTTTGCCATCGCCGCAAGCGTGTCGGCCGTGCGGTGCGGCGCCTCGAAGAACACCATCGTGCGCGGCTCGCCCGCGAGCTCGGCCAGCCGGGTGCGCCGCTCGCCCGCCTTGCGGGGCAGGAACCCCTCGAAGCAGAACCGGTCCACCGGCAGCCCCGACACCGCCAGCGCCGCCAGCACGGCCGAAGGGCCGGGTACGGCGGTGACCTCGATGTCCTCGGCGACCGCCGCGGCCACCAGCCGGTAGCCGGGGTCGGAGACGCTGGGCATGCCGGCGTCGGTCACCAGCACCACCCGCAGGCCCTCGCGCAGGGCCTGCATCAGCTCCTCGGTGCGCGCGGCCTCGTTGCCCTCGAAGTACGACACCACGCGTGCGCTGACCTCGACGCCGAGCAGCTTGCACAGCTTGCGCAGCCGGCGGGTGTCCTCGGCCGCGACCACGTCGGCCTCGGCCAGCTCGACGCCCAGCCGCGGTGGCGCGTCCTCGATGCGGCCGATCGGAGTGGCCGCGAGTACCAGAGTCGCCTCGTGCCTGGTCCGCGCGCGCTCCGTCACGGGCTCAGCATCGCAGCCTTAACCGGGCCCTCGGGCGGTGCCATACTCCACACCATCGGGGGAGGGACCATGACGCAGGATCACACCCGGCTGCTGGTCATCGGCGCCGGACCGTTCGGACTCTCACTGGGCGCGTACGCCGACCACCTCGGGATCGACAACCGCATCCACGGCCTGCCGATGAGCTTCTGGCGCCAGCACATGCCCGACGGCATGCTGCTGCGGTCGGCCTGCGACTGGCATCTCGACGCCACCGGCCGCGACACCATCGAGGCCTACCTCGACACGCTGGGGCTGACGCCGCCGGACGTGGAGCCGCTGACGCTGCCCTTCTACCTGTCGTACGTGGAGTGGTTCCAGCAGCGCCGCGGGCTGCGTCCGGACCCGCGGCTGGTGGTCGCGCTGGACCGGGACCAGCACGGTTTCCGGGCCCGGCTCGAGGACCGCACCACCCTGGTCGCCGACAATGTGGTGGTCGCGCTGGGGTTCCGGCACTTCCAGCACGTGCCTGACGACCTGGCCGCCGTGCTCCCGGAGGGGCGCTACCAGCACACCTGCGAGCAGGTCGACCTGGTCGGGTCCGCGGGCCGGCGGGTGCTCGTCGTCGGCGGCCGGCAGAGCGCGTTCGAGTGGGCGGCGCTGCTGCACGAGGCCGGTGCGGCGTCGGTGGACGTGTGCCACCGGCACCCCAGTCCCGCGTTCGCCGCGTCGGACTGGTCGTGGGTGACGCCGCTGATGGACGGCATGGTGGACGACCCCGGCTGGTACCGGCGGCTCTCCACCGGCCAGAAGGACGACGTCGGCCACCGGCTGTGGGCCGAGGGCCGGCTCAAGGTCGAGCCGTGGCTGGAGGACCGGCTGACCGGCCGCAGCGTGCGGATCCGGCCGTTCACCCGGGTCGTGGCCTGCGAGCAGCTGCCCGGCGGGGACCTGGAGGTGCGCCTCGACGACGGCTCGAGGCTGCAGGTGGACGACATCGTGCTCGCCACCGGCTACCGGCCCGACGTCACCAGGATCCCGCTGCTGGTCGCCGGCAACGTGCTCCCCGCGCTGGAGACCCGCAACGGGCTGGCGGTGCTGGACGAGAGCTTCCAGACCAGCGTGCCCGGGCTGTTCATGACCAGCATGCTGGCGGTGCAGGACTTCGGCCCGTTCTTCGCGTTCACCGGGGCCGTGCGGACGTCGACGAGGCTGATCGGCGACGCGCTGGCCAGGCAGCCCCGGCCACTCGCCGGCACCGGCTGACGGTCCGGGTGTCCGCGGCGGTCGGACCCCTGCGGCCCTCCGTACGATTGGCGCGTGCCTACCGCCCTGGACCGTCCCGTGCGCAGCGTCAGCCTGAGCCGCACGACGCAGGGACGCCCGCGGCCGCTGCTGCCGAGCCGCTTCCGCTCGCTGGTGGCCGGCGAGCCCCGCTGGGTGGGGTGGGCCGGTCCGGTCGCGGTCGCGCTGCTGGCGCTGCTGCTGCGGCTGTGGCACCTCGGCCGGCCGGACAAGGTGCTGTTCGACGAGACCTACTACGCCAAGGACGCGTACTCGCTGCTGAAGTTCGGCTACGTGCGCGACACGGTCGACCGGGCCGACGAGATGCTCGCGCACGGCCATCTGAACGGCCTGTTCAAGCCCGATGCGAGCTTCTACGTGCATCCCGACCTCGGGAAGTGGATCATCGCCGGCGGCGAGTGGCTGTTCGGCATGAACTCGTTCGGCTGGCGCATCTCGGCGGCGGTCGTCGGTGCGCTCACGGTGCTGGTGCTGGCACGGCTGGTGCGCCGGATGACGGGCTCGACGCTGCTGGGCTGCGTCGCGGGCCTGCTGCTGTGCTTCGACGGGCTGCACTTCGTGATGTCGCGGCTGGCGCTGCTCGACGTGTTCATGACGTTCTTCGTGATGTGCGCGGTCGCGTGCCTGGTGGCCGACCGCGAGTGGGGCCGGGCACGGCTGCTGCGCCTCGCCCCCGCTGCTGACGGCTCGTCAGTGTCCGGGTGGGGACCGGTGCGGCCCCTGCTGCTGCGGCCGTGGCGGCTGGCGGCGGGCGTTTCGTTCGGGCTGGCCTGCGGCACGAAGTGGAACGCGGTGTTCCCGCTGGCCGCGTTCGGCCTGCTCGTCTGGGCCTGGGACAGCGGGGCACGCCGCGCGATCGGCGTACGGTTTGCGCCGCTGCGGTCGGCCCTGGTGGACGCCGTCCCGGCCTTCTTCTCGCTGGTCGGTGTCGGGCTGGTCGTCTACATCGCCACCTGGTCCGGATGGCTGGCGCACGTGCAGCAGTACGAGCAAAGCTTCGGCGGCGGCTGGGGCAGCTACCTCCGGCACGACGCCTCGGGTCCGGGCGAGGTCGTGCAGTCGCTGCACTCGCTGTGGAACTTCCACGTGGACGTGTGGGACTTCCACACCGGCGCGGGCCTGGCGGAGGCGACGCACCCGTACCAGTCCGACCCCGCCGGCTGGCTGATCATCAACCGGCCGGTCGGCATCGACGCCACCACGGACATCCAGCCGGGCACGCTCGGCTGCACCGCCTCCGACAAGTGCATCGAGCAGATCCTGGCGATCGGCACGCCGGTGCTGTGGTGGGCAGGCGTCGGCGCGCTGGCCGTGTCGGCGGCGCTGTGGGTGGGAGCGCGCGACTGGCGGTTCGGCGTGCCGCTCGTCGGGGTGCTGTCGTCGTGGCTGCCCTGGCTGCGCTACTCCGACCGGCCGATCTTCTTCTTCTACGCGGTGGCGATCATCCCGTTCACGGTGATCGCGCTGTCGCTGGTGCTGGGCCGGGTGCTGGGCCCCGCCGATGCCGACCCGCGACGACGCGCCTGGGGCGCGGCCGCGGCGGGCGTCTTCGTCGCGCTGGTGATCGCGAACTTCGCCTACATCTACCCCATCCTCAGCGACACGCTGATGACGAACCACCAGTGGCTCGGACGCATGTGGTTCGCCCGCTGGATCTAGTCGTTCGGCTGCCGTTCCGCGACGGTCGCGTGTCAATGCGGCCGCGTGGGATGTGGCCAGACATGACACGCGACCGCGCACCGGCCAGTGCCCAGTGCGGGTTTGCGCCTCTCAGCGGATGCGCGTCTTGCGCATCACCCGCAGCGACTTGACCGTGATGTCGGCGTGCTTGGCGTATGGCATGCCCTTCGGCGCTCCGAGCACCTGCTTCTTCTGCACCGCCAGGTTGAGCACGTCGGTGTACTTCAGCAGACCGTCGTCGCCGTGGCGCGAGCCGATGCCGGACCGGCCGACGCCACCGGCGGGCGTGTCGATGCTGCTGTAGGCGGCCGCCATCCCGTCGTTGATGTTGACCGTCCCCGCGTGGATCTGCCGGCCGACCGCGGCGGCCTTCTTCAGGTCCCCGCCGTACACGCTGGCGTTGAGCCCGTACACCGTGTCGTTGGCGCGCGAGACGGCCTCGTCCACGGTCCGGTACGGGTACACCGCGACCACGGGACCGAACGTCTCGTCCGCGTAGCACAGCATCTGCGGGGTCACGCCGGTCAGGATCGTCGGCTCGTAGAAGGCCGGGCCGAGGTCGGGTCGGCTCCGGCCGCCGGTGAGCACGGTGGCGCCCTTCGTACGCGCGTCCTCCACGTGCGCGGACACCTGGTCGCGCTGCCGCTCCGAGATCAGCGAGCCGATGTCGGGCCCGAACTCGTACCCCGGGCCCATCGCGAGCTCCTGCGTCTCCTGCACCATCCGCTCGCAGAACGTGTCGAACATGTGGTCCGGCACGTAGATCCGCTCGATGTGCATGCAGATCTGACCCGCGGCCATGAACGCGTTGGTCACCGCACCCTGCACGGCCAGGTCGAGGTCGACGTCGTCGAGGACGATCAGCGGGTTCTTGCCGCCCAGCTCCAGCGAGCAGCCCGACAGCTGTCCGCCGGCCCGGGCAGCCACCTGCGCGCCCGTCCGGTCGGAGCCGGTGAACATCACGTAGTCGCTGTTGTCGACCACGGCGCCACCGACGACCGGCCCGTCGCCCACCACCACCTGGAACAGGCCCTTCGGGAGCCCGGCCCGGTAGAGCAGGTCGACGCCGTACAGCGGGCTCAGCGCGGTCTGGCTGTCGGGCTTGAGCACGACGCCGTTGCCGGCCATCAGCGCCGGGATGGCGTCGGACAGCCCGAGGCAGAACGGCCCGTTCCACGGCGAGATGAACCCGATCACGCCCTTGGGCCGCCGGATCTCGGTCGAGGTCACGACGATCGGCACCGGGCCCCGGCGCCGTTTCGGCCGCAGCAGCCGCGGCGCGACGCCGAGGTAGTGGCTCACCGTCATCGGCGGGTCGCACACCTCCTCGAAGGCGTTCTTGCGCGACTTGCCGGTCTCGGCCTGGATCAGGTCGACGATCTCCGCCTGGTGCTTGAGCACGAGCGAGTGGAAGCGCCTGAACACCCGCATCCGCTTGCGCACGCTCGTCCTGGCCCACTGCTCCTGCGCCCGCCGGGCGGTGTCGGCGGCCCGGGCGACATCGGCCTCGGTCGACTGCGGGATGGCGGCGAGCGGCCCGCCGGTGAAGATCTCGGTGGTCTTCGCGGTCTCGCCGGTGGAGGAGGCGATGTGCCGGGTCAGGCGGGCGACCAGCCCGTCGGTGATGGTGGCCGGCAGCGTCACGGCTGCACCTCCCGGTCGGACGCGGGTGCGCTCCTGCTCACCCGGGCCTCGTACTCCTCCCGCGCCTGCGTGTGCATCGCGTCGGTGAGCATGGTCTCTCCGCCGAGCACCCGGTTGAGCCACTCGCCGATGCGACGCGGGATGAGCGGCCCGGTGCGCACCGACGTGCCCAGCGACTTGGGCACGAAGACGTACAGCCGCGGCTCCTTCAGAGCCCCGACGATCGCCTCGGCCACCTCCTCCGGCTCCACCGACCGCACTCCCTTGTTCTGCTTGAGCCCCGCGGACAGCTCGGTGTGCACGATCGCGGGGTAGACACAGGAGACCTCGAGGCCGGTGTGCTTGAGCTCGATGTTCAGCGACTCGGTGAACCCGGAGACGCCGAACTTGGTCGCGGCGTACGTCGCCGCGCCCGACACCGGGATCTTGCCCGCCGCCGACGAGACGTTGACGATGTGGCCGGCGCCGCGCGGCTTCATCCGGCGTACGGCCTCCTTGGAGCCGTGGATGACGGCGGCGAGGTTGATGGCGATCTGTGCCGCGGTCGTGCGGTCGGACTCCTCCTCGATCCGGTTCAGCGGCATGATGCCCGCGTTGTTGACCAGCGCGTAGATCGGGCCGAGCTCACGCTCCACCTGGTCGAGGAACGCCGTGAACGCCTGCCGGTCGCTCACGTCGAGCGGCAACGCGACCGCGTTGGGCTCCAGCGCGGCCGCGGTCTCCTTGGCCCGGTCGAGCTCCACGTCGCCGATCGCCACCCGGGCGCCCTCGCGGACGAGCGCGGCCGCCGTACAGGCGCCGATGCCACGCCCCCCACCGGTGACCACCACGACCTTGCCGGACAGTGAACGGGGCTGACGCGCCATCGTCTTCCTCGCCTCTCGCGTACGGGTGCAGTGCGGCAAACTGTAACGTGTTCTACCCGCATTGCCTAGACCGCGGCCCAGGTCGCCGCACGCGATCTGACCGGCGAGGACGCGCCCCGACACCCCTCTGGCCGTGTTCGGGGACACACCGGATGACCCCCGCACGGTTTGCATACCCCCGGTAAGTCTATTAGTTTGCCCGACTTAGCCCCCTACCGGAAGGACGGACATGCGTAGCCTCGTGCTCCTGGCCATAGTCGGCCTGGTCGCGCAACTTGTGGACGGGTCGCTCGGAATGGCGTACGGCGTCACCTCTTCGACCGCGATGCTGGCCGTCGGGATCGCCCCAGCTGCGGCCTCCGCGGCGGTGCACGTCTCAGAGGTCGGCACCACCCTGGTGTCCGGAGCGTCACACTGGAAGTTCGGCAACGTCAACTGGCGCACCGTCGGCATCCTTGCCGTCCCCGGGGGGATCGGCGCCTTCCTGGGCGCGACCGCACTGTCCAACATCGACGGTGACTCGGCCGAGCCGTGGGTCGCGGTACTGCTGACCGGCCTCGGGCTGTACGTGCTCTACCGCTTCCTGCGTCTGGGCGGTCGTCGCCCGCAGTTCAAGTCGCACCCCTCGCCGTTCTTCCTGGTCCCCATGGGACTCGTCGCCGGTCTCGTCGACGCGATCGGCGGAGGCGGCTGGGGCCCGATCGGCACCACCTCGCTGCTGTCGTCGGGTCGCCTGGAGCCGCGCAAGGTCGTCGGCTCGATCGACACCTCTGAGTTCGTCGTCGCCGCGGGTGCGTCGCTGGGCTTCCTGGTCGCACTCGGCTCCGGAGGCATCAACCTCGCCTGGGCGGGATCGCTCCTGGCGGGCGGTGTGGTCGCCGCGCCGTTCGCCGCGTGGCTGGTCCGGCACCTGCCGGCACGCGTCCTTGGCGTCGCCGCCGGTGGCTTCATCGTCGTGACCAACGTGGTCACCGCCCTGGACGGCTGGACTGGGCTGGACGTCGAGGTGGCCTCGACGGGTCTGGTGATCACGTGGACCGTGCTCCTGTCGGCATGGGCGGCGCTGGTCGTCTACGCCGTACAAGCCGAGCGCAGGTCGAAGCGGGAGGAGCTCGGGGCCGGTTCGACATCCCCCGAGGCCGAGCTGGTCTGAGGCCGGTTGGTCCGGCGCCGGCTCGAGTCACCACCGGCCCGACCGACCCGGCCACGAGGGGGAATCCGACGCCGCACGTCCCGCCGCGGGCGTGCGGCGTCGGCGCGTCCGGAACCACGTCCTCGGGACGAGGCTTGGCTACCTACCGGTGCGCCGAGGTCCAGACGAGGTTGCGCACGAGGTCGCCGACCTCGGGCTCGAGCCGTTCGTCGGACACCTCTACGGGGTCGCCGGGCTTCCTGCCCTCGAGTCCGGCCAGCACGTAGCCGATGGTCCGGCGCTCCCGGTCCGACAGCTTCGGGTCGTCCTGCCGTGCCCGCAGCCAGCCGACGACCCGTCGGGCGCCCGTCGGGTCGAGCAGCGACTGACCCGATCCCAGCCGGCGAAGCGCGTCGACGAGCTCGGTCGTGCGGGACTCCTTCAGCACGTAGCCGTGGGCCCCCGCGACCACGGCGGAGGCCAGCGCCTCCTCGTCCTCGGCCGCCGTCAGCAGCAGCCCCCTGATAGAAGGGTCTGCCTTCCTGACCTGGCGGCACACCGTGACACCACTGCCGTCACGCATGTGCAGGTCGAGCATCATCACGTCCGGGTGCAGACGGCCGATCATGCGGATGGACTCCGCGGCCGACCCGCTGCCGCCGACGACGGTGATGTCCCGCTTGTTGCCGAGGAGGTCCTCCAGGCCACGGCGCACGATGTCATGGTCGTCGACGATGAACACCTTCAGCGTCCGCTGGACGTACCTCTCCATCCCCACCCTCCAAGTCAGCCGGTGAGTACCGGCTCGAACTCGGCGCCCCGGCCGACGAGGCTCACCGGCGCGGAACCGTCCTCTCGACAACCGTAACCCCATGCGGGGTTGGCGTAGTCCGGAACTGACCTACCCGGACCCACGGCCTGGCCCGGGCACGGAGAGCAAGGATCGAGCACCCGACTGTCGTGATCGCCGTACCTCTTCGCCCCTGGTCCGGGGGACCCGCCACCGCCGAGATGTGAGCGTTCAGTAACCGGCCGGTAACGCTGGTCGACGTTCTTGGCCGTTTCGGGACGTGTGGCACGGGTCACGTGGCCAACCACGGCCATGAAGTAGTACTCCATCGGGGCACCCGAGATGACCTAGTTGGTCATTCAACATTGGTCCCCTCGGGTGATTACGGGCATCTCGTTTAGCAGGCAATCTCAAGGTGTTCGGGGGGGCGTGGGCAGTGGGGGCAGAAACGAGGCACACCGTGGATCTCACGGCAAACAACGACGCGCGTGTGGGCGACGTCGAAGCAAAGAGTTCACCGACCGAGGGCGAGAGCCCGGAGACCGAGACGTCAGGCCTGCTCAGCGGGCTGTCGCGACGCTCGGTCCTCAGGGTTGGAGCAGCCGGCGTCGTAGGCGCCGGCCTGACGGGTCTGCGGGGCTTCGGCGTCCCGTACCTGTCCGACAAGGGTTGGCTGTCGGCCGACGGCGCGTTCGCCGCCGTCTCCACCGCGCTGACCAACAAGCTCTACCTCGAGGTCTTTCCGACCAGTCCGCTGATCCTGTCGCCGTTCACCGATCCGTTGAACGTGCCGAAGGCGCTGCGGCCGACGTCCGGGTTCAAGGCGTGGAAAGAGCCGCCTGGACCGGGTAGGGGCCAGCAGAACTCGCTGCGCAACCAGCGGCACCAGATGTGGCCGAGCCACGTCGGGTATCCCGACCCGATCGTCTACAACATCGACGTGGAGGTGGCTCAGCACTCCTTCACCACGTCGCAGGTGCTGCCGATCGACTCCTTGGGAAACCCGACGGTCTCGTTCAACGAGAAGGGCCACCGGTTCGCGTCCGGCACCGTCAGGTCGCTGCCGAAGAGCACGATCTACGGGTTCAACGGCACCTTCCCGGGACCCATGATCAACGCCGAGTACGGCAAGCCGGCGATCGTCAGGTTCACCAACAAGCTGCACCACAACCCGCTCGGCCTGGACCGCGGAGACTTCGGCGCGCCGGACTGGTCGTTCCTGACCCACCTGCACAACGGGCACACCGCGCCGGAGAGCGACGGCAACCCGCACTACTCGATGGTCGCCGGGCCGAGGGCCCACGGCTACCAGCCGAAGCTGTGGGTGGACAACCTGTACCTCAACTGGCCGGCGGGCGGGGACGACCGCGAGAAGCAGAGCTTCTTCTGGTTCCACGACCACCGGATGGACCACACCGGCTCCAACGTCTACAAGGGCATGGTCGGCCTGTACCCGATCTATGACCCCAAGGGCGGCAAGGACATGGGCGACGAGCGGCGCGGCCTGCGCCTGCCGGGTGTGCGCACCAACCACCCCGACGGCAGCTTCGACGTCGAGTACGACATCCCGCTCGCGTTGTTCGACTGCCGGCTGGACGACGGTGTGACGACTCACCACGACATCCACGACCAGGAGTTCCCGGCGGCCGGTAACCCGCGCAAGCACCCGGAGTGGTGGGGCAAGACCTTCTACCGGCACTTCCCCAACCACGGCTTCGTCGGCGACATCTTCAC
>CBFGZI010000136.1:0-9549 GCA_965653225.1 uncultured Propionibacteriales bacterium
GACGGGCTACGGGCGGTCGGTCACCCAGAGGTGGATGACCCCGCGCACGACGACGGTGCCGTCGTCTCGGGTGGCGGTCACCCGTACCGGCACGTCGGGGGCACCGTCCCAGTCCGCCTGGGTCGTGTCGGCCGCGCAGGTGATGTCGGAGGTGGACTTGGCGAGGTACTCCACCTCCATCCCCTTGGGCAGCCAGCGCTTGCCCGCGGGGATGGTGGCCTCGGCCAGCGCGCCCATCGCGGCCTCCAGCCCGTTGCACACCGCGATCGCGTGCACGGTGCCGATGTGGTTGTGCACCGCCTTGCGGTTCGGGACGACCAGCTCGGCGTGGTGCGGTCGCAGGTCCTGGAAGCGCGGGCGGATGCTGCGGAAGTACGGCGCCTTGCGGGCGAACGCGACCGAGAACAGCGTGCGTCCTCGCGGGAGCCTGGAGAAGGTGCGGTAGAGACCGAGTACGGAAGCCACGGCCGCGATACTACCGGCGAGTAATCTTGGCCCGGACCTGGCGTTGAGGCGGGCCACGGCGGGTCGCCGGGCAACCAGCCTCGCTCCTGTTTCGCTCGGCGGCCAGGCCCCTCCACGCCCCGCTCCCCCGCCCCGGACCGGCCACAGCACACGAACTTGGAGACCCTCAGCGGGCGACCTCGGTGGCGCGGGACTCGCGGACGACCGTGACCCGGATCTGGCCGGGGTAGGTCAGCTCCTCCTCGATCTGCTTGGCGATGTCGCGCGCCAGGACCTGGGCCTGGATGTCGTCGACGACGTCGGGGCACACCATCACACGGACGTCGCGCCCGGCCTGCATGGCGTAGACCTTGTCGACGCCGTTCTTCTCGCGGGCGATCTCCTCCAGCCGCTGCAGCCGGGTGACGTAGGCCTCCAGCGACTCGCGCCGCGCACCGGGCCGGCCGCCGCTGATCGCGTCGGCGGCCTGGGTGACCACCGCCTCGACCGTACGCGGCTCGACCTCGTTGTGGTGCGCCTCGATCGCGTGCACGACGTCGTCGCACTCCCCCAGTCGCCGGGCCAGGTCGGCGCCGACGATCGCGTGCGAACCCTCCGCCTCGTGGGTCAGCGCCTTGCCGACGTCGTGCAGCAGCGCCGCGCGCCGGCAGATGTCGCGGTCGAGCCCGAGCTCGTCGGCGATCATGCCGGCGATGTGCGCGGACTCGACGAGGTGCTTGAGCACGTTCTGCCCATACGAGGTGCGGTAGCGCAGCCGGCCGAGCGTGAGCACCAGCTCGGGGTGCAGGTCGGTGATGCCGAACTCGACGACGGCGTCCTCGCCGGCGCGGCGGCAGCTCTCCTCGACCTCGCCGGTGGCGCGCTCGTGCATCTCCTCGATCCGGCTGGGGTGGATGCGGCCGTCGGCGACGAGGGCCTCCAGCGTCAGCCGGCCGACCTCGCGGCGCACCGGGTCGAAGCAGGACAGCAGCACCGCCTCCGGGGTGTCGTCGATGATGAGGTTGACGCCGGTGGTGTGCTCGAACGCCCGGATGTTGCGGCCCTCGCGGCCGATGATGCGGCCCTTCATGTCCTCGCCGGGCAGGTGCACCACGCACACGACCGACTCGGTGGTCTGCTCGGAGGCGAGCCGCTGGATGACCGTGGCCAGAATGCGCCTGGCGCGGGCGTCGCCGTCCTCCTGCGCCGCCCGCTCGATCTCGCGCACCGAGAGCACCGCTCGGCGTTTCGCGTCACCCTCGATCTCGGCAATCAGCGCGTCGCGCGCCTGCTGGGCGGTGAGCCCCGCGATCCGCTCGAGCGTCGTACGCCGCTCCTCCTCGAGGGTGGTGAGCTCGGCGGCGCGTCGGTACAGCTCACGCACCTCGGAGTCGAGGCGCGCCTCACGTTCGGTCAGCCGGCTTTCGCGCCGCTCGATGTCCTGGCGGGTGTCCGCACCCCTGCGGGTCAGTGTCATGACGACGAGCAGGAGGCCGACGACGGCGAGGACGAGCAGGCCCGCTCCGATGAGGAGAAGCTCTGAGACACCCATCCGCGGTTCCCTTCGTCCGCCGGACGCCTCCGGGCGCGCGGCTCGTCCGAGTACAAGGGACGCGCCGCCCCTGCGGCCGGTCGCGGGGACCGCGCAGTGCGGAACAGTGTTCAGATGTCAGTGCCGTCGGTCAATCGTCGGTGACGGCGGGCTGCTTCTCATGCGTGGTTTCACAGGCTGACCGCTTAGCGCGAGTCGTCCCTTGTGCTTTGGAGGCTAGGACCGGCCCCCGGCCCGGTCAAGGACGGTAACCGCGAGTTACTACTCGCCCTGCCCGTCAGCCGGGTCGAGCGCGGAGTCGGGAGCCGGGTCGAGCGAGGCGTCCATCGCGTCGACCGGGTCGGACGCGTCTCCGTTCTCGGCGAGCTCCTCCCGGACGACCCCCAGCGCGACACCGGGCGGGTATCCCTTGCGGGCGAGCATCGCGCTCAGCCTGCGCATGCGCGTGGGGTGGTCGAGCCGCCCCATCGTGCGCAGCTTGCGGCGCACCAGCAGCCGCGCGGCCTCTGTCTCGGCCGCGGGGTCGACCTCCTCGAGCGCCTGCCGGGCCACGTCGTCGGACACGCCCTTGCGGCGCAGCTCCTGCGCGAGCGCCCGGCGGGCCAGACCCCGGCCGGTCTGGCGCGACTCGACCCAGGCACGGGCGAACGCCGCGTCGTCGATGAGCCCGACCTCCTCGAAGCGGTCCAGCAACCGCTGCGCCACCTCGTCGGGGACGAGCTTCTTGGCCAGCGTGTCCGCCAGCTCCGCGCGGGTGCGGGGCTGGGCGGACAGCCGGTCGAGCAGGATCTTGCGCGCGACCGACTCGGGATCGGCGTGCGGGCCGGTTCCCGGGTCGTCGTCGGGACGCGAGCGTGGTCTCGTCGTCGGCACGGGTCCCTAGAAGTCGATGTCGGTGGGCTCGACGGGCGCGGTCTCGGCCGGCTCGTCGAGCCGGGCGCCGATGCCGAGCTTCTCCTTGATGCGCTTCTCGATCTCGTCGGCGAGGTCGGGGTTGTCGCGCAGGAACGCCCGGGCGTTCTCCTTGCCCTGGCCGAGCTGGTCGCCGTCGTAGGTGTACCAGGCGCCCGCCTTGCGCACGAACCCCTGCTCGACGCCCACGTCGATCAGGCCACCCTCGCGGCTGATGCCCAGGCCGTACATGATGTCGAACTCGGCCTGCTTGAACGGCGGCGACACCTTGTTCTTGACGACCTTGGCCCGGGTGCGGTTGCCGACCATCTCGGAGCCGTCCTTGAGGGTCTCGATGCGGCGCACGTCGAGCCTGACCGAGGAGTAGAACTTCAGCGCGCGCCCGCCGGTGGTGGTCTCGGGCGAGCCGAACATGACGCCGATCTTCTCGCGCAGCTGGTTGATGAAGACCGCGGTCGTGCCGGACCCGCTGAGCGCGCCGGTCATCTTGCGCAGCGCCTGGCTCATCAGCCGGGCCTGCAGGCCGACGTGGCTGTCGCCCATCTCGCCCTCGATCTCGGCGCGGGGCACCAGGGCGGCCACGGAGTCGATCACGACGATGTCGAGCGCGCCGGAGCGGATCAGCATGTCGGCGATCTCGAGCGCCTGCTCGCCGTTGTCGGGCTGGGACACCAGCAGCGAGTCGGTGTCGACCCCGAGCTTCTGGGCGTAATCGGGGTCGAGGGCGTGCTCGGCGTCGATGAACGCCGCGATGCCGCCGCCCTTCTGCGCGTTGGCCACGGCGTGCAGCGCGACGGTGGTCTTGCCCGAGCTCTCCGGACCGTAGATCTCCACCACGCGCCCGCGGGGCAGGCCGCCCACGCCGAGGGCGATGTCGAGGGCGATGGACCCGGTGGGGATCACCTCGACGGGCGCCCGGCCCTGCTCTCCGAGCCGCATCACGGACCCCTCACCGTGGGCCCGCTTGATCTGGGCCATCGCGGTGTCGAGGGCCTTGTCGCGGTCTGCTCCAGCCATGTGTGCCACCCGAATGTCGTTGGTGCGGGCCTGGCGCCCGCGGGCTTGCTTGTTCATCGGACTCAACGCTAGGACCCCTCACCGACAGTGCGTGCGAATCGCCGCCGACGGTGGAAAAAGGCCCCGTCTACGCAGGCTTGTGGACACAAACTAGCCCGAACGTCTGTTCGAAGCACGCCGACACGCCGCGGCGTGGCGGGACGCACCGAGCGTTCCCCCGGCGTTCGCGGACAGGTCGTGGAGAACCCTCCCCGACGCGTTGGTGGGCTTCCCGTCCCCTGCCGGGGGTGGCAGGGCCAGGGAACAGGCGGTTACATCCCTTCCCGGGGACCGGACGGCTACCGCAGCAGGGCGATCTGGCGCGACTGCGCCACCAGCGTCCCGGTCGAGTCCCAGATCTCGAAGTCCTCCTCGTGGAACCCGCCCTGCACGTGGTGGGTGCTGACCCGGCAGGCCAGCCACCCCGGCGCCGGGCGCGCGCGCAGGTGCACGGTCAGCTCCAGCGTGGTCGAGCCGCGCTCGCCGAAGTCGAGCACCACCGGCGGTGCCGCGTCGACCATCAGCGGCAGCGTGAGCAGGTCGGGCTCGCGGCCGTCGGCCAGCCGCAGCCAGAACTCCATCGTCGGCTCGTGACCCGGCTCGCCGCGGAACCAGCCGGGCGTGCGCCCGAAGCGCGACTGCACCCGGTCGGCGATCGCCAGCCCCGGCATCCCGCCCTCGCCCATCGGGTCGGCGCACTCCTCCGGCGGCGGCAGCGACGGCGGGCGGTTGAACAGCACGGTCCGCTCGGGCGGGCTGCCCAGGTCGCTGAACGTCGCCAGCACCCGCATGGTCTCCTTCTCCCCCTGCACCAGGCTGACCTGGCCGGTGGCCGTACGCCGACCGGCACGCACCACCTCGGTGCGCACCCTCGCCGGCCCCGGCTTGGCAGCGCGCAGGTAGTGCGCCGACACGACCAGGGGGTCGGGCAGCGGCATCTCCGCGTCCAGGGCACGCAGGCAGATGCCGAGCAGGTAGCCGCCGTTGGGGCCGGACAGCGCGTCCCACCGGTCGGTGACCGTCGCGGCGTACTCCCCCGGCGCCACGGCCTCGACCGCGGTGTCGACGTCGAACTCGCTGCCCATCACCCGTCCTCGTGTCGGTTCGTTGCACTGGCTCGGAGACCCTCCGGCGTACGACCGCAGACGAACCGCCCGTGGTCGTTACTTCTCCGAGGGAGGGAGCTCGAGCGCCTCCCACACGGCCCGCCAGACCTGCTTGGGCGTCTCTCCCTCCGCCAGCGCCTCGTCGACGGTGCGTCCGCCGAGGCTCCGGAGCACCTGCTCGCGCGCCCAGGTACGGGAGTACGCCGGGCCGAGGTGATGCTCCATGCGGGACCAGAACTCGGTGTGTCTCATCACTTCAGCAGCAGCTTCTCCAGGCGACCCGATGCGACGTACAGGCCGATGCCGCCCATCACGGCCAGGTAGGCCACCGACGCCAGCGAGCCCCATGACAGGGCGCCGGTGACGAGCTCACGGCACAGCACCACGGCACGGTACAGCGGCGTCGTCTCGACCACCCACTGCAGGGGCGGCGGGTACGCGCTCAGCGGGTAGAACGTCGCGGAGAACAGGAACATCGGCAGGATCGCCAGCTGCACGAACTCGAAGTCCTGCCAGCTGCGCATGAACGTCGTCAGCGCCATCCCGACTCCCGCGAACGCGAAGCCGACCAGCAGAGCCGCCGGCAGCGCGAGCAGCGCGAACCACGAGTCGACCAGACCCATCGCGAGCATCACCAGCAGGAAGCCCGTGGAGTAGATGCCGCCGCGCAGCAGCGCCCAGGTCACCTCGCCGGTGGCGACGTCCCACGGCCGCAGTGGTGTGGCCAGCACGGTGTCGTAGAGCTTGGCGTACTTCATGCGGAAGAAGATGTTGTAGGTCGAGTCGAAGATCGCGCCGTTCATCGCCGACGACGCCAGCATCGCCGGGGCCACGAACTCGGTGTAGGGCACCTGTTCGCCGTTGAGCACGAACCCGCCGACCAGCACCGAGACGCCGATGCCGATCGAGAACAGGTAGAACACCGGCTCGAGGAACCCGCTGAGGAACACCAGCCAGCCGCGCTTGTAGACGAGGAAGTTGCGCTCGACCAGGCGCCAGCCGGCCGAGCGCAGCGGCGGCGTCGGGAGCACCCTCGCGGTCAGCGTCGCCATGTCGCCACCGTCGCCACCGTCGCCACCGTCGCCACCGTCGCCACCGTCGCCACCGTCGTCACACCTCCACCAGCCGGCGGCGGAACGCGCGCAGCGCCAGCCACCAGCCCGCGACCAGCCAGGCCAGCAGGTAGCCCAGGTGCAGCAGCGCCATCGCGGGTACAAGGTCGCCGGTGAGCAGCGCCCGGCACAGCTCGACGCCGTGGTAGAGCGGCGTGGCGTAGGCCAGCCACTCGAACGCCCCCGGCAGCTGCGACACCGGGAAGAACGCGCCGGAGAACAGGAACATCGGCATCACACCGAGCCGGAACAGCGCCGCGAACCCGGAGTCCTCGGTGAGCCGGGCGGCGTAGGCGAACACCGGGGTCGCGTGCGCCAGTCCGATGACCACGGCGACCAGCAGCGCGGCCACGGCCGCGCCGACGCTCGGCACCAGGCCGAACAGCGACAGCACCACCAGGAACACCGCGCAGGTGGTGACCAGCCGGAACGCGACGTAGGCCAGGTGCGCCAGCAGGACGGACGACACCCCGATCGGCGTGGCCACCATCGAGAGGTAGACCTTGGTCCACTTGAAGTTGCCGAGCACCGGGTAGGTCGACTCGCCGATGGCGGTCTGCATCGGGGTGGTCGCCAGCAGCCCGGGCGCGACGAACGCGAGGTAGGTGACGCCGCCGAGCCGCTGCTGCGCGTCGGGGCTGTCGATGAAGCTGCCCAGCCCGACGCCCATCGCGGCGAGGTAGAGCACCGGCAGCAGGAAGCTGGTGACCACCGAGCCCTTCCACGTACGCCGATAGACGGTGGTCCAGTAGTCGAGCTGACGCCAGGCCAGGTGCACCGTCGAGGCCAGCGACGACTGGCCCTCGGCGAGGTCGGCACGTGCGATGTCGGTGGCCATCAGTCCACCAGCGACCGGCCGGTGAGGCGCAGGAACACGTCCTCGAGCGTCGCGCGGCGGGCGAGCACCGCGGTCGGGCGCAGCCCCCGCTGGTGCACCGCCGCCGAGGCGGCCTCGCCGTCGTCGGTGTAGAGCAGCAGCCGGTCGGGCAGCACCTCCACCCGGTCGGCGAGGTCCTCGACCTTCTCGGCCACGCGCTCGTGCTCACCGACGCCGAAGCGCAGCTCGAGCACCTCGCGCGTCGAGTGCTCGGCGATGAGCTGCTGCGGGGACCCCTGGGCCACGATCAGCCCGCCGTCCATGACCACCAGCCGGTCGCACAGCTGCTCGGCCTCGTCCATGTAGTGGGTGGTCAGCACCAGCGTCACGCCCTGCTGCTTGAGCCGGAACAGCTGGTCCCACAGCAGGTGCCGCGCCTGCGGGTCGAGCCCGGTGGTGGGCTCGTCGAGCAGCAGGATGTCGGGGCGGCTGATCAGCGAACGGGCGATGGTCAGCCGCCGCTTCATGCCGCCGGACAGGTCCTCGACGGTCGCGTTGGCCTTGTCGGTCAGGGCCACGAACCGCAGCAGCTCGTCGGCGCGCGCACGGCACTCGGCGCGCGACAGCCCGAAGTAGCGACCGTAGACCGTGAGGTTCTCGCGGACCGTGATCTCCATGTCGAGCTGGTCCTCCTGCGGGCACACGCCCAGCCGGGCGCGGATCCACGGGCCGTCGCGGTTCGGGTCGCGTCCCAGGATGCGCAGGGTGCCTGCGCTGACCGGCGACACGCACGCGACCATCCGCATGGTGGAGGACTTGCCGGCGCCGTTGGGACCGAGGAACCCGAACGCCTCGCCGCGGTGGACGTCGACGTCGATCCCCCGCACCGCCTCGAAGTCGCCGAACCGCTTCACCAGCCCGCGCGCGCTGATCAGCGCGGCGTCGGCCCTCGCGTCCCCGGCATCCCCAGCGTTCGACACGTTGCGTGACTCTAGTCGGGCACACCGACGGCCCCAACCGGATTTGCGCCCGGCATACCCTGACCGCCGTGGACGCCGACAGGTCCGGGAACGCCGGAGAGGCCGCGGAGGACGAGGGGTACCAGCCGGACCCCCGGCGGTGGCGCGCGCTCACCGTCTGCCTGTCCGCCGGCTTCATGACCCTGCTCGACGTCAGCATCGTCAACGTCGCGCTGCCCTCGATCCGCAACGGTCTCGACGCCTCGCCCGGGCAGCTGCAGTGGGTGCTGGCCGGCTACTCGCTCGCGTTCGGGCTGGTGCTGGTGCCCGCCGGGCGGATCGGCGACGCCCGCGGCCGGCGGTCGGCCTTCCTCACCTCGCTGACCCTGTTCGTGCTGACCAGCGGCGCCGCCGGCCTCGCGCCGAGCGCCTGGTGGCTGGTGGCCACACGGCTCGCGCAAGGGGTCTCCGCGGGGATGCTGAACCCGCAGACCTCCGGGGTGATCCAGGACCTGTTCCGCGGCGCGGAGCGCGGCCGGGCGGTCGGCGGGATGGGCGCCACGATCGGGCTGTCGACCGCCGTCGGCCCGTTGGTCGGCGGGCTGATCCTGGCGCTGGACAGCTCGGAGAACGGCTGGCGGTGGGTGTTTCTCGTCAATGTGCCGGTAGGTCTGGTCGCGATGTTCCTGGCGTGGCGGCTGCTGCCGCCGGACCGCCGCGCGAGCACGCGGCGGGAGCACCTCGACCCGGTCGGCGCCCTGCTGCTCGGGGTGGCCCTGCTGCTGGTGCTGCTGCCGCTGGTGCAGGAGCGCGACATGACCGGTGTGCTCCCGTGGCTGCTGCTGCCCGCCGGTGGCGCGGTGACGCTGTTGTTCCTGCGGTGGGAGCGGCGCTACGTCGCGCGCGGCTGCGCACCGCTGGTCGACCCGGCGTTGTACCGGCTGCCGTCGTTCCGCTTCGGCAGCCTGCTGGCCGCGGCCTACTTCGCCGGCTTCACGTCGCTGTTCTTCGTCATCGCGATCTTCCTGCAGGTCGGTGAGGGCTACACCCCGCTGATGTCCGGGCTCGCGGTGACGCCGTTCGCGCTGGGGTCGGCGTTCGCCGCGTCGTTCGGCGGGCGCGTGGTGGCGTACGCCGGGCGCACTGTGGTGGTCGTCGGGCTCGCGGTCGTGATCGCCGGGCTCGCCGCGACGGTCCTCGCGGTCGCGCTGTTCGACGACCAGCAGGACCTCATCGGATGGGCGATCGCCGTGCCCCTGACGGTCGCCGGCGTGGGCAGCGGGCTGGTGATCGCGCCGAACCGCACGCTCACGCTGGCCGACGTACCCGTGCGGCGCGGCGGCGTCGCGGCCGGCGTGCTGCAGGTCGGGCAGCGCATCGGCGCCGCGCTCGGCGTCGCCAGCGTGGGTGCGGTGTTCTTCTCCGTGCAGGCGCAGGCCGGCTCGTGGGCCAACGGGCTGCAGTGGGCGCTGGGCGCGGCGATCTGCTTCGTCGCGGTCGCGCTCGTGCTCGGCGTCGCCGACTACCGGCGGCGCACCCCGTGACCGGCCGGCCCGCCGCCCCCGGCCGGGAACGGATGTAACCGCCCGTT
>CBFGZI010000137.1:0-9509 GCA_965653225.1 uncultured Propionibacteriales bacterium
GGTCTTCTTGGCCGCGGTCTTCTTGGTGGTCTTCTTGGCCGCGCGCTTCTTGGGTGCGGGCCCCTTGGCACGCTTCTCGGCCAGCAGCTCCGCCGCCCGCAGCAGGGTCACCTCGTCGGGGTTGTCGTCCTTGCGCAGCGTCGCGTTGGTCTCACCGTCGGTGACGTAGGGGCCGAAGCGGCCGTCCTTGACCACCACCGGTTTCTTGGTCTCGGGGTCCTCGCCGAGCTCACGCAGCGGGGCGCTCGCCGACGCGCGGCCACGGCGCTTGGGCTCGCGCAGCAGCGCCACGGCCTCGTCGAGGGTGATGGTGAAAAGCTGCTCCTCGCTCTCCAGCGACCGCGACTCCTTGGCCCGGCGGATGTAGGGCCCGTAGCGGCCGTTGGCGGCCTGGATCTCCTCGCCGGTCTCGGGGTCGTCGCCGAGGGGGCGCGGCAGCGTCAGCAGCCGCAGCGCCTCCTCGAGCGTGATGGTGTCCAGCGACATGGACTTGAACAGCGAGCTGGTGCGCGGCTTGGTGCCCTTGGGTACGTCGTCGTCGAGCACCTCGGTGACGAACGGGCCGAAGCGGCCGTTCTTGGCCACGATCTTGCGGCCGGTCGCCGGGTCCTCGCCGAGCACGTTCTCCATGCCGGCCGGGTTGGCCAGCAGCTCCTGCGCCTTGTCCAGCGTCAGCTCGTCGGGCGGCAGGTCGCCGGGCACGTTGGCGCGGGTGCCGTCGCTGGTCTCGATGTAGGGCCCGTAGCGGCCGACCCGCAGGGAGACGCCGTCACCGATCTTGAACGTCGACAGCGCGCGGGCGTCGATGTCGCCGAGCTCGCTGACGAGGTTCTTCAGCCCCTCGAGGTCGGCGTTGCCGAAGTAGAACCGGGCCAGCACCTCCGGGCGCATCTCGCGTCCGGCGGCGACGTTGTCGAGCACGTCCTCCATCTCGGCGGTGAAGGAGTAGTCGATCAGGCCCGCGAAGTGCTCCTCGAGCAGCCGCACGACCGCGAACGCCAGCCACGACGGCACCAGCGCGGTGCCCTTCTTGTACACGTAGCCGCGGTTGAGGATCGTGCCGATGATCGAGGCGTAGGTCGACGGCCGCCCGATCTCGCGCTGCTCGAGCTCGCGCACCAGCGTGGCCTCGGTGTAGCGGGCCGGCGGCTTGGTCTGGTGCTCCGACGCCTCCAGCGACTCGACGTCGACGCGGTCGCCCTCGGACACGTCGGGCAGCCGGGTCTCGCGGTCGTCACGCTCGGCGCTGGGGTCGTCGGCGCCCTCGACATAGGCCTTGAGGAACCCGTGGAAGGTGATGATGCGCCCGGACGCGGAGAACTCACAGTCCTCGCCGGTCCCGGCCTGCGCGCCGAGCCGGATCGTCACGGTGCGGCCCTGCGCGTCCCTCATCTGCGAGGCGACCGTGCGCATCCAGATCAGCTCGTACAGGCGGAACTCGTCGCCGTTGAGCCCGGTCTCAGCCGGCGTGCGGAACGTGTCACCGGCCGGGCGGATCGCCTCGTGCGCCTCCTGCGCGTTCTTGACCTTGCTCTGGTAGACGCGGGCGTCGTCGGGCAGGTACTCCGAGCCGAACAGGTCACGCACCTGGTCGCGCGCCGCCGCGATGGCGGTCTCCGACAGCGTCACCGAGTCGGTACGCATGTAGGTGATGAAGCCGTTCTCGTACAGCCGCTGCGCCACCTGCATGGTGCGCGAGGCGCCGTAGCCGAGCTTGCGCGACGCCTCCTGCTGCAGCGTCGTGGTGCGGAACGGCGCGTACGGCGAGCGCCGGTAGGGCTTGGACTCCACCGACCGCACGTCGAACGTCTTGTCGCGCAGCGCGCCGGCCAGCGCGCCGGCACGCTCGCCGTCGAGGTGCACGACGCCGTTGCTGCTCTTCAGCTCACCGGTCGGCGCGAAGTCTCGTCCCTGCGCCACCCGGGCGCCGTCGACCGACACCAGCCTGGCCGGGAACCGGCGCGGGTCCCGGCTCTCACCGGCGTCGAAGACCGCCTCCAGGTCCCAGTACTGAGCGGTGCGGAACGCCATCCGCTCCCGCTCGCGGTCGACCACCAGGCGGGTGGCCACCGACTGCACCCGGCCCGCGGACAGGCCGGTCATGACCTTCTTCCACAGCACCGGCGACAGCTCGTAGCCGTACAGCCGGTCGAGGATCCGCCGGGTCTCCTGCGCGTCGACGAGCCGCTCGTCGATGTCGCGGGCGTTCTCCACCGCCTCCTCGATCGCGCGCCGGGTGATCTCGTGGAACACCATCCGGCGCACCGGGACACGCGGCGTCAGCTCGTCGAGCAGATGCCAGGCGATCGCCTCGCCCTCGCGGTCCTCGTCAGTGGCCAGGAACAGCTCGTCGGACTCCTTCAGCAGCTTCTTCAGCTTGCTGATCTGCTGCTTCTTGTCGGTGGGCACGACGTAGATCGGCGTGAACCCCTCGTCGACGTTGACGCCGAGGCGCGCCCAGGACTCGCCCTTGTACTTGGCAGGGATGTCGGCAGCGCTCTGCGGCAGGTCACGGATGTGACCGATGGAGGACTCGACGACGTAACCGCGGCCGAGGTAGCCCGCGATCGTGCGCGCCTTGGCGGGCGACTCGACGATGACGAGCCGCCGCGCGCCGTTGGCGCTGGCCGAGCTGTTCGCTGCCACTGCTGCTCTACTCCTCGCTGGGGCACAGGTTCGGAAACCGTAACGGTTACTGGCCCCTTAGCTGTTCCGTACCCAGATGAGCACGGCCCGCCCGAGACGGCCAACCGCCTCGTCCAGGTAACGCTGGGTTTGCGGTGGCCCAGGGTCTGGGGGCCGCTCGTACCGTACCGTCGAGGCATGGGTGCCCGCGCACTGTGTGCCGTCGCGGCGCTCGGTGTGACGCTCCTCGCGTGCACCTCCGAGCAGGTGCATCCCACCGCCCCGGATCGGTCCACGGCGTCGCGTGACACGGTCCGAGCAGGCCAGGATGCGCCGTCCACCGAGCCTACGCAACCTGCCAAGGCGCCCTCCAACCCGCCCGGCGGCCCGGGGCGCGTGGCGGGGAGCGTGCCTGAGACCAGGATCACCCTGGTCGGTGACATCATGCTGGGGCGCCGGGTCGGTGAGGCCGCCGCCGCGGCCGGGGACCCGGCGGCACCGCTGCGGCCGCTGCAGCGGCGGCTGGCGTCCGCGGACATCACGGTCGGGAACCTGGAGAGCACGCTGTCGCGGGCGGGTCCGCCCCGGCAGGGTGACGACTCCTTCGCCGCGCCGCCGACCGTGCTGCCCGGCCTGGCGGCCTCCGGCTTCGACGTGCTGTCGCTGGCCAACAACCACACCGGCGACTTCGGGGACGTGGCCCTGCTGCAGACGGTGCGGCGGGTCGAGCACAGCGCGGTCGAGCCGGTCGGCGCCGGTCGTGACGCCGCGGCCGCGTGGCAGCCGGTGGTGGTGCGGCGGCACGGCGTGCGGTTCGGGTTCGTGGCGTTCAACGCGATCGGGGAGACGCCGCGGGCGACGGCGTCGACACCCGGTGTCGCCTCGGTACGGATGCAGCCGAGGACCGGGCCGCTCAACCAGGCGGACCTGGACCGGGCGGTCCGCACGATCCGTGCTCTGCGGGACCGGGCCGACGTGGTGGTCGTGCTCCCGCACTGGGGTGCGCAGTACACCCATGTCCCGGTGCCGGCGCAGCGACGGGTGGGGCAGGCGCTGGTGGCGGCCGGCGCCGACGTCGTGGTGGGTGGCCACCCGCACTGGGTGCAGCCGGTGCAGCGCGTACGCCGCGGGCAGTCTGGCAAGCAGACCGGTGAGCAGAACGCCGGCGTCGGGCTGGTCGTGTACTCGCTGGGCAACTTCGTGTTCGACATGGACTTCATGCGCCAGACGCAGGAGGGCGTGCTGTGCGACCTGATGTTCGCCGGCGACCGGCTGCGCGCGGTCCGGTTCACGCCGTACGTGATCGGGTCGGACTTCGCGCCACGGGTGGAGCGCGGCCCGCGTGCGCGGGAGATCCTGCGGCCGCTCGGCGTGCCCCGTGTGGTGCGGCTCGGGGGCTGACACTGACACGACCCCTGGTCGGGGGTCAGCCGCTGAGCCACTCCCAGGCGACCCGGCCGGTACGCGCGAGCTGGGCGGGGCTCACGACCGACGGGACGTCGCCGGGGCTGTGGTAACCGGCGTACGGCGTGCTGCCGAGGCGGGCCGCGGCCTCACCGGCCAGCTCGAACGACCAGTGGTCGCTCGCGGCGTTGTCGCTGCAGGTCTGCACGGGCACGCCCGCCTCGTCGGCGGCCCGCACCAGCTGCGAGCGCACCGTCAGCGGTGACACGCCCCCGGTGCACACGGGCACGACCCGGCCGACGCCGACCCGGTCCAGCGACACCATGCCGCGCAGGGAGCGACGCTCTGGTGCCGACATCCGGTTTTCGTACACCCGGGACCCGAAGTGGTGCATGGCGTCGCCGTCGCCGCGCGGCTCCTCGGCCGCGAACGCGACGAACACCACGGGCAGCCTCGGCCGCTCGTGGACGGCCATCCGGGCGAGCTCGAGCAGCACGGCAACGCCCGAGGCGTTGTCCTCCGCGCCCGGTGCCTGCGGAACGGTGTCGAGGTGGGCGCCGACCAGCAGGTGGCGCCGGGAGGGGCGGAACGACCTCGGGGTGGCGACGACGTTCCACGTGCGGCCGGCGGGGACGGGCACGCCCCAGGAGACCCCGGCCGGAACCCGGAGCCGCTGACGCCGCACGTCGTAGCCGAGGCCGGACAGGCGGCTCGCCACGCCGCGGGCCGCACGCCGGTACGCGGCGGTTGTCGCCTCGCGCGGACCGATCCGCCCGGCCAGCCAGCGCACTGTGGCCATCGCCGGCGTCGCCCGGAACCGCGGCGGCAGGGCTCGGTTCGCGTCCGCGTCAGGGCGCCGGGTCGGAGGCGTCGGCCGCGCGGTCTCCGCGGGCCGGGTCGCCGGGCTGCTCGCGGGGCTGCTCGCTGGACCGGCGGCGGGAGCGCGCGGCGCCCCGGTGGGCTCAGCGGTGGGCTCAGCGGTGGGCTCACCGGCGGACTCGCAGCCGGACAACAGGCTGCCCAGGACGAGCATCGAGACCAGCCACCGGCGCACGCTGCCAGGATCGCTCAGCCGGGCGGCTCCACCAACCCGTCGGCCACCAGCTCGCGCACCCGTCCGGCGTACTCGGCGCGCAGCTCGGCTGCGTCGCGGTCGAGCAGGCTGGCCAGCGCGTCGAGGATCTGCCCGACCGTCAGGTCGCCGTCGCAGGCACCGACCAGCCCGGCCTCGACCGTGTCGGCCTGTCGCGCCCGGCGTACGCCACGTTGGCGGCGCAGCACGATGCGTTCGGGGTGCTGCTCCCCCGGCGGTCCGTACGTCTCCTGCACGAGGTCGGGCGCGGCCCGCAGCCGGGCGTCGAGCAGGTCGGCGTGGGCGTCGAGCCAGTCGGTGCGTCGGCCCCAGGCGGTGACCTCGGCGCCGAGCGGCTGCTCGACCTCGTACGGCCAGTCCTCCAGCCGGACGACCGGATGGTCGCGGTCGGCGCGCCGCAGGTTGACCCAGCCGAACCCGACGGCCTCGACCTGCTGCTCGGCGAACCAGCCGAGCCAGGCGTCGTAGCGACGCCCGTAGTCGGGGCTGCGGTGCAGGCCGGCATCCTCCAGCCACATCTCGACGTAGCGCTCCGGGTCGACCACCTCGCGCTGCAGCACCCAGGCGTCGCAGCCGGTGCCCTCCAGCCACCCGGCGAGCCGGTCCTGCCACGGCTCGCCGGTCCGGTGCTCCCAGTTGGCGAGCATCTGGCACCACCCGTCGGGCCGCAGGTGCCGGTGCACCGTCGAGACGATGCGACGGACGAGCTCGTCGCCGGGCAGGCCGGAGTCGCGGTAGACCAGCCGGTCGCCGGTGCCGGGGGAGATCACGAACGGCGGGTTGGTGATGACGAGGTCGAAGTGCTCGCCGGCCACCGGGTCGAACAGGCTGCCCTCGCGCAGGTCGACCTCGATGTCGTTGAGCACGGCGTTGACCCGGGCCATCGACAGCGCGCGCCGGTTGACGTCGGTGGCGACTGTGTGCGCGCAGTGGGTGGACAGGTGCAGCGACTGCACCCCCGACCCGGTGCCCAGGTCGAGCGCGGAGCCGAACGCCTCGCGCTGCGTCAGCTGTGCCAGCGTGGTCGAGGCGGCGCTGACGTTGAGCACGTGGTCGGAAGGGACCCTCCGTTCGCCGCCGTCGAGTCCGGGCACGAGGTCGGAGAGCACCCACCAGTCGTGCTGCTCGTCGGCGTACGGCCGCACGTCGACGACGGCACGCACCTCGTCGACCGAGCGCTGCAGCACCCCGGCCGTGCACAGCGGCTCCAGCAGCCGCGGAAGCGCGCGCTCGGTCGCGTCGACCGGCACCGGCACCTGCAGCTGCCACAGCCGTACGAGGGTGGCCAGTGGCGAGCCGTCGGTCGTCGCCCGCAGCCCCGGCGTCGTCTCGTTGCGGAACAGCGCCGACGACGCGGCCGTGCCGAGGAGCGCGCCGACGCCGTCGACGGTGTAGCCGGCCGCGGTCAGCGCGTCCCGCAGAGCCAGCACGGTCGCGGGCGCGAGGTCGAGGTCCTGGTCGGCGAGCATGTGCCTATCCTCGTCGATCATGACCCGGGTTTTCCTGCATGTCGGCGCACCCAAGACCGGCACGACGTACCTGCAGGACGTGCTGTGGTCGAACCGGGACGCGCTGCGCAGGCAGGGGGTGCTGTACCCGGGCGACGTCGCGTCGGCGCACTTCCACGCCGCGCAGGACCTGCGGGGACGGTACTTCCGCGGGCACGAGAACCCCCGGGTGTCCGGCGCCTGGGAGCGCCTGGCCGGCGCCGCGCGCGACTGGTCGGGGCCGACCGTGCTGGTCTCGCACGAGATCCTCGCCGGGTGCGACCCGGACGAGGCGCACAGGGCGGTCGAGTCGCTGCGTCCGCACGAGGTGCACGTGGTCTACACCGCACGCGACCTCGCCCGGCAGGTGCCGGCGATGTGGCAGGAGTCGGTGAAGAACGGCCGGGTCGTGCCGTACGGCAAGTACCTGCAGACGCTGCAGAGCGACAGCCCGCACCTGGTCGGGAGGATCTTCTGGCGCACGCAGGACGCCGTCGACGTGCTCGACCGCTGGAGCGCCGCCGTGCCGGACTCGCACATCCACGTGCTCACCGTGCCCCGCCCGGGTGGTGCCGCGAACCTGCTGTGGCAGCGCTTCTGCGAGGTGACCGGTCTGGACGCGTCGCGGCTGGACGACTCGGTGCGCTCGCGCGGCAACGTCTCCGTGGGGCTGGCCGAGGGCGAGCTGCTGCGTCGGATCAACGAGCGGCTCAAGGGCGAGCTGTCCTGGCCCGACCATGAGGCGCTGCTGAAGAACTTCCTGACCCGACAGGTGCTTACCGACCGCGCCGGCACCACGCCCACCGGCATCCCCGCAGCCGACCGCGGCTGGGTACTCGACCGCAGCCGGGCGCTGGTCGACGGTCTGCGCGATCGGGGGTACGACGTGGCAGGCTCGCTCGACGAGCTGCTGCCCGACTTCACCGGCGAGCCCGACGCGGCGCCGGACCCGGCGGCCGACGACGTGCTCGACGCCGCCGTGGACACGCTCGCCGTGCTCCTCACCGAGCACGTCGCACCGCGGCAGACCCGCAAGGCGAAGCTGCGCCGCTGGGGAGGCGCGGTATCCGCACGGCTGCCCGGCCGGCTCACCTTCCGTCGCTGAGCCCGCTGCTAGAGCGAAAGGACCCGCCGAAACCTGTCCGGCGGGCCCTCTCACGTGTGTCGGGCTGACGTCAGTTGGCGCCGACCTTTTCGGCCGGTGTGGCGTCGACGTCGCCGATCGCCACCGGGCGCCGCTTGGAGATGTACACCGCGCCGGCGACGATGAGCGCCGCGACCACCGCGATCCCGATGCGGAGCGGGGTGTTGGCGTTCGTGCCCACCGACAACGTGACGACGGCGGGTGCGATCAGCAGCGACACCAGGTTCATCACCTTGATCAGCGGGTTGATCGCCGGGCCGGCGGTGTCCTTGAACGGGTCGCCGACGGTGTCACCGATGACGGTGGCCTCGTGCGCCTGGGACCCCTTCCCGCCGTGGTAGCCGTCCTCCACCAGCTTCTTGGAGTTGTCCCACGCACCTCCGGAGTTGGCCAGGAACACCGCCATCAGCGTGCCCGCGCCGATGGCACCGGCGAGGTAGGAGCCAAGCGGTGCGGCGCCGAGGCCGAAGCCGACCGCGATCGGCGTCATGATCGCCAGCAGACCGGGCGTGGCCAGCTCGCGCAGCGAGTCGCGGGTGCAGATGTCGACCACGCGGCCGTACTCGGGCCGACCGGTGCCCTCCATGATCCCGGGGATCTCGTCGAACTGACGCCTGACTTCGTACACGACCGCTCCGGCGGCACGGCCGACGGCGCTGATCGCGAGCCCGGAGAACAGGAACACGACCGCAGCACCGATCAGCAGGCCCACGAGGTTCTTGGGGTCGGCGACGTTGAGCACGCCGAAGAAGTCCAGGAACGTGGACGCGGTGAAGTCCTGGCGGGTCACCCCGGCGTCGCGCACGGCGCTGGAGATCGCGTCGGTGAAGGAGCCGAACAGCGCGGTCGCCGCCAGCACGGCGGTGGCGATCGCGATGCCCTTGGTGATCGCCTTCGTGGTGTTGCCCACGGCGTCGAGCTCGGTGAGGATGCCGGCCGCGTCGCCGTGCACGTCGCCGGACATCTCGGCGATGCCCTGCGCGTTGTCGGACACCGGGCCGAACGTGTCCATGGCCACGATCACGCCCACGGTGGTGAGCAGGCCGCAGCCGGCCAGCGCCACCGCGAACAGCGACACCACGATCGAGCCGCCGCCGAGCAGGAACGCACCGAAGACCGCCGCGCCGATCACGAGCGCGGTGTAGACGGCCGACTCGAACCCGACCGAAAGACCCGACAGGATGACGGTGGCCGGGCCGGTGAGCGCGGTCTTGCCGACGTCCCTGACGGGACGGTGCTCGGTGCCGGTGAAGTAGCCGGTCAGGGCCAGGATGCAGGCGGCCAGCACGATGCCGATGATCACCGAGCCGGCGGCGATCACCCGGGGGTCGCCCTGGACGACGACCGGCTGGCCGGTGAGGGCGCCGAACAGCTGCTCGAGCGCACTGCCGCCGCCACCGCCGCCACTGAGGTCGTTGAAGCTGCTCGGGAGGTACAGGAACGCCGCGATCGTGCACACCACCGCGGAGACGCCCGCAGAGATGTAGAACGCGCGGTTGATCGTGGTCAGGCCGCTCTCGCCGGCGCGCGGGCGGCAGAGGTAGACGCCGAGGATCGCGGTGAGGGCGCCGATCGCGGGGACGATCAGCGGGAACACCAGTCCTTCGGTGCCGAAGGCGACGCTGCCGAGGATGAGCGCTGCCACCAGCGTCACGGCGTAGGACTCGAACAGGTCCGCGGCCATGCCGGCGCAGTCACCGACGTTGTCGCCCACGTTGTCGGCGATCGTCGCGGCGTTGCGCGGGTCGTCCTCGGG
>CBFGZI010000138.1:0-9473 GCA_965653225.1 uncultured Propionibacteriales bacterium
ACGCGGGCGGCGGTTCTAGAGTGTCCGCCGTGGCTCGCAGACCGCTGACCGAACTCATCGCACCGGACTGGGCCGAGGCGCTCGCGCCCGTAGAGCCCGAGATCTCGGCGATGGGGGACTTCCTGCGGGCCGAGGTCGCGGCCGGGCGGCGCTACCTCCCGGCCGGCAACAACATCCTGCGCGCCTTCCAGCAGCCGATGGCCAACGTACGCGTGCTGATCGTCGGCCAGGACCCGTACCCGACGCCCGGGCATGCGGTCGGGCTGTGCTTCGCGGTCGACCCCGACGTACGCCCGCTGCCCAAGAGCCTGGTCAACATCTACCGCGAGCTGGTGAACGACCTCGGCGTCGACCCGCCCAGCAACGGCGACCTCACACCCTGGAGCCGCAACGGCATCCTGCTGCTGAACCGAGTGCTCACCGTCGGCCCGGGCAACGCCGGCAGCCACCGCGGACGCGGCTGGGAGGCGGTCACCGAGCACGCGATCAAGGCGCTGGTCGCCCGGGACCAGGCGCTGGTCGCGATCCTGTGGGGCCGCGACGCGCAGACGCTCAAGCCCATGCTCGGGTCGACCCCCTACATCGAGTCGGCACATCCCAGTCCGCTGTCGGCATCGCGCGGCTTCTTCGGGTCACGGCCGTTCAGCCGCGCCAACGCGCTGCTGGCCGAGCAGGGCGGCGACCCCGTGGACTGGAGACTGGTCTGATGTCAGCGGCCCCCAGTGCCGGGTGGCCGCTTGCAATCGCTCTGCTGCTCCTGGTGCTGGTGGCCCTCGCCGCCGCTACCGCGGGCGGCCTTCCGCTCAGGCGTGATCTCGTCACCGCGACAATACGCGCCGTCGCGCAGCTCGCCGTCGTCTCGCTCGCGATCACGGCCGTACTCGGGTCGGTCTGGTGGTCGGCCGCGTTCGCGCTGCTGATGTTCGCGGTCGCCACCTTCACCACCGCGCGACGCCTGGGTGCGCTCGCCGACGTGGCCTGGATATCGACCGGCCTCGCCGCCGGAGTACTGCCCGTCCTCGCGCTGCTGTTCCTGTCCGGGACCATCCCGCTGAACGGGCCGAGCCTGGTGCCGACCGCAGGCATCGTCATCGGCGGCGCGATGACCTCGAACACGCTTGCGGGACGCCGGGCCTTCGCCGACCTGCGCAACGGCCTCGGCAGCTACGAGGCCGCGCTCGCACTGGGCATGAGCCGACGGGACGCCGTGCTCGAGGTGATCCACCCCGACGCCAGAGAAGCGCTCACCCCTGTGCTCGACCAGACGCGCACCGTGGGCCTGGTGACGCTGCCGGGAGCGTACGTGGGCGTGCTGCTGGGCGGCGGTACGCCGATCCAGGCCGGAGCCGCCCAGATCATGGTGCTGGTCGGCCTGCTCGCGGCCGAGACCATCACCGTCGTCGTGCTCGTGCAGCTGGTGGCCCTGGGCCGGGTGGCGCCGGCCCCGCTGCGGGCACGCATGGCCGGCTAAAACCGACCGCGCTACCGTAATCGGTGTAAGCGTGTAATCATGATTACATGAATACATCAGAGAAGCTGCGCGGCTGGCTGAGCGGCCGCGTCCCCGCCGACTGGTTCGACGGAGAACCCGAGATCACGCAGGACCGGGAGGAGATCCTGGTCGTCGGGCGGATATCCGCCCCCGAGTCGCCGGAGGGCTCCTCCGACGCCGAACGTTCCGCCGCCGTCGCCGGACGCGTCCGGCAGTTCCGCGAGGACACCCGCGACCGCCGCATCCAGATCGCCCGCGAGCTCGAGCACGCGACCGGCCGCAAGGTCGCCTGGGGTGTCGACGTCGACGGCGAACGCACCCTGTTCACCACCCTGTCGGTGCCGGTGATGACCCGCCTGCGTCAGCCGGAGCGACAGACCCTGGACCTGCTCGTCGACGCCGGAGTCGCGCGGTCGCGCAGCGAGGCACTCGCCTGGTGCGTGCGCCTGGTGAGCAAGCACGCCGAGTCTTGGCTGGGCGACCTCGACACCGCCATGCGACGCGTGGCCGACGTACGCGAGGCCGGCCCCGCGCTCTGAACGACCAACCCTCACGCGGTCACCCGCACGGCCGGCGGATGCGAAGCGTCGACGCTTCGATACTCAACGAAGCCGCCATGTGACGCGGCGCTCATATCTTTACCTAACCAAGGGGTAACTCCGGAACAAGCGGGTAGAACGAGGGCCATCGCTCGCGACTGAGTCCCTCGGCCCGACGACGTGGGACAAAGCCCCGAGCGACGTCATGTCAGTGGAGCCTGCTCGGGGGCCCCTGGAGATGTCGACGCCGACCACGGCGCACCCGTGGTTACCGGCGGGAGGGTTGGTCGCAATGGCCATTCAGGAGATCGTCCCCGTGCCCGGTTCAGACACCGGTCGCGAAGCCCACGAAGCCTTGCGTGCTGCGGTTCTCGGATCGCATGACGTCATGAGCGAGATGCTCGAGGCCGCCGCAGCCCCGCGTGCGTGCGGCAAGGAGCCAAGGCGCGCGCGTCAGCTGGCCGACACGTTCCTGGTCACCGCCTGCCGCCACCTCGCCGCCGTCGACGACGCGCTGCTGCCCGTGGCCCGCCGCCGGCTGGAGGGAGGCCGGCAGATGGTCACCGCGTACGTGCTGCACACGCGCCAGGTCGAGCGCACCCTGCGTTCGGTCAAGGCCTGTCTGTACGGCGACGCCAACGCCAGCAAGCTCAAGTGCAGCGAGCTGTGGCAGCGCCTGCGCCGGCTGCTGGTCGAGCACGACGTCCAGGAGCGCGCGATCCTCGAGCAGCTCACGCAGACGCTGTCCGAGCGCGAGATGAACGACCTCGCCGCGAAGTTCCTGCGGATCGAGCGGCGCTCGCCCACCAGGCCACACCCGTACTCGCCGCACGCCGGGTTCGCCGGCCGGATGAGCAAGCGCGTGTGGTCGGTCGTCGACGGGTTCTTCGACCAGGCCGAGGGCCGGGTCATCCCCCACCAGCCGCCGACGCGCCACCCCAGCAGCGACAGTCTGCTCACCCGCTACGCACTGGGCACGCCGCGCTTCGCCGACCCTGGCCGCACGGAGCGACGCGCGAGCTGACGCGACACAAGAGGACCCGGCCGCACATACGGCCGGGTCCTCTTGTGCGTGCTGGGCGTCGACAGCGCCGGCGCCGTTGTCCCCCGGGACCTCGTTGACATAGGTTCCGAATATGTCCACCCACAAAGCAGCCTCGTCCACGCCCTCCCTCCCCGACGGCGTCACGCTGACCGTCGGCGCCGACGACCTGCAGGAGCCCGGCCTGCTCGCCGACGTGCTCACCCGGCCGGCGCTCGAGCTCGTCGCCGGGCTGCACCGCGAGTTCGAGCAGCGCCGCCAGCAGCTGCTGGCCCGGCGCGCTGAACGCGCCGCGGACCTCGAGGCCGGGGGCACCCTCGACTTCCTCGCCGAGACCAAGGCAGTCCGCGAGGACGACAGCTGGAAGGTCGCCGACCCCGCACCCGGCATCGAGGACCGGCGGGTCGAGATCACCGGCCCCACCGACAAGAAGATGGCGATCAACGCCCTCAACTCCGGCGCCAAGGTGTGGCTGGCCGACTTCGAGGACGCCAACACGCCCCTGTTCGAGAACATGCTGGCCGGTCAGGCCAACCTCCGCGCGTCGCTCGACGGCTCGCTGTCGTTCAAGAACCCCGACGGCAAGGAGTACACGCTCGGCGAGGAGCTCGCGACCATCGTCGTGCGCCCGCGCGGCTGGCACCTGCCGGAGAAACACGTGCTCGTCGACGGGCAGCCGGTCTCCGGCAGCCTCTTCGACTTCGCGCTCTACCTCGTGCACTGCGGGCAGACCCAGATCGACCGCGGACAAGGGCCCTACTACTACCTGCCCAAGGTGGAGAGCCACGAGGAGGCGCGGCTCTGGAACGACGCGTTCGTGTACGCACAGGAGGCGCTCGGCATCCCCCGCGGCACCATCCGCGCCACCGTCCTCATCGAGACCTACCCCGCGGCGTTCGAGATGGAGGAGATCCTCTACGAGCTGCGCGAGCACAGCGCGGGGCTCAACGCCGGCCGGTGGGACTACCTGTTCAGCGTCATCAAGACGTTCCGCAGCCGCGGCCGCGAGTTCCTGCTGCCCGACCGCAACGCGGTGACGATGACAGCGCCGTTCATGCGTGCCTACACCGAGCTTCTCGTACGCACCTGCCACAAGCGCGGCGCGCACGCGATCGGCGGGATGGCGGCACAGATCCCCAGCCGGCGTGACCCCGAGGCCAACGAGAAGGCGCTGGCCAAGGTGCGCGACGACAAGACGCGCGAGGCCGGAGACGGCTTCGACGGGTCGTGGGTCGCACACCCCGACCTGGTTCCGGTCTGCCGCGAGGTCTTCGACTCCGTGCTGGGCGACAAGCCCGACCAGCGCGACCGGCTGCGAGAGGAGGTCTCGGTCACCGCCGAGCAGCTGCTGGCCGTCGACCAGACACCTGGCGACATGACCGAGGCGGGTCTGCGCAACAACGTGTCGGTGGGCCTGCAGTACCTCTCCGCATGGCTCGACGGCATGGGCGCGGTCGCGATCTTCGGGCTGATGGAGGACGCCGCGACCGCGGAGATCTCCCGCTCCCAGGTGTGGCAGTGGCTGCACCAGGGCGTCGAGCTCGCCGACGGGCAGAAGGTGACCCAGGAGCTGGTCGACCGCGTGATCGACGAGGAGCTGGAGAAGATCCGCGAGGCCGTGGGCGACGAGGCCTTCGAGAAGAGCCGGGCCGCCGACGCGCGGGAGCTGTACCGGGAGATGGCGATGTCCGACGACTTCGCGGTGTTCCTGACCCTTCCGGCCTACGAGCGGATGCCGTGACGACGCACCCCACCGGACCGGTACCCGACGAGGTCGCGCGGGAGCACGGCGCAGCGCTGGACGAGCTCGCGCGGCGCTGCCGGGCGCTCTTGGGCGACGAGGCGGTCATCACCGACGAGGCACGGCGGCGCACGTACGAGTGCGACGGGCTCGCCGCCTACACGGTCGTGCCCGGCCTCGTGGTGCTGGCCTCCGGCACCGCGGCCATCCGCGAGGTCGTGCGGCTGTGCAACGACCTCGACGTGCCGTTCGTGGCGCGCGGGTCGGGCACCGGGCTGTCCGGGGGCGCGCTGCCGCATGCCGACGGCGTGCTGATCGTGACCTCACGGATGCGCGACATCCTCGACGTCGACCCCGGCGCGCAGCGGGCGGTGGTCCAGCCGGGCGTGATCAACCTCGACGTCACGGCAGCGGCCAAGCCGCACGGCTACTACTACGCGCCCGACCCGTCGAGCCAGCAGATCTGCTCCATCGGCGGCAACGTCGCGGAGAACTCCGGCGGCGCGCACTGCCTCAAGTACGGCTTCACCACCAACCACGTGCTTTCGGTGCAGATGGTGACGCCGGACGGCGACCTCACCCAGCTCGGCACGACCGCGCCCGACGCCCCCGGCTACGACCTGCTCGGCACCGTCGTCGGGTCGGAGGGCACGCTCGGCATCGTCACCGAGGCGACCGTGCGGCTCACCCGGTCGCCCGAGGCCGTGGTGACGCTGCTGGCCGGCTTCCGCCACACCGACGACGCGGGCGCCGCGACGTCGGCCATCATCGGCGCCGGCCTGGTTCCCGCCGCGATCGAGATGATGGACGCGCTCGCGATCGAGGCGGCCGAGAAGGCGGTGGCCTGCGGCTACCCCGACGGCGCCGGCGCGGTGCTCGTGGTCGAGCTCGACGGTCCCGCCGACGAGGTGCAGTCGCAGGTGGACGAGGTACGCCGGCACCTCGACAACGCGGGAGCGTTCGAGATCCGGCAGGCCGAGGACGACGCGCAGCGCGCACTGATCTGGAAGGGCCGCAAGTCGGCGTTCGCCGCTGTCGGACGGATCAGCCCCGACTACATCGTCCAGGACGGCGTGATCCCGCGGACAGCACTGCCGGAGGTGCTGCGCAAGATCGACGAGGTCGCGCACGAGCGCGGCATCCGCGTGGCCAACGTGTTCCACGCCGGCGACGGCAACCTGCACCCGCTGGTGCTGTTCGACGCCAGCGAGGAGGGCGCGACCGAACGCGCCGAGGAGGTGTCGGCACAGATCCTCGCGCTGTGCCTGGAGCATGGCGGCTCGATCACCGGCGAGCACGGCGTGGGCGCGGACAAGGCGCAGTACATGCCGAAGATGTTCACCGACGACGACCTCGACACCATGCAGCTGGTGCGGTGCGCGTTCGACCCGCGGCACCTCTCCAACCCGGGTAAGGTCTTCCCGACGCCCCGGCTGTGCGGCGAGCGGCCGGGCCGCCGCTCAGGGGCGCACCCGCTGCAGGACGCCGGCCTGGCGGAGATCTTCTAGATGGGTGCGACGTCACGGACCACCGACGCCGCGGTGCTCGAGGAGCTTGCCGCGAGCGTGGAGGGACACGCGCGAGAGGCCGGCCCCGACGACGCCGTGGCAGGTGTCGCGACGCGCTGGGTGGCCGCTCCGGAGTCGACCGAGCAGGCCTCCGCGCTGCTGCGCACCGCGGCCCGGCACCAGCTCAGCGTCGTCCCGCGTGGCCGCGGCACCGCTCTCGCCTGGGGAGCACCGCCCCGCTCGGCCGACCTGGTCGTCAGCACCGAACGGCTGGACCGCGTGGTCGAGCACAACCCAGGCGACCTGGTGTGCGTCGTCGAGGCCGGCGCCACCATCGACAAGGTCAACGAGCAGGTCGTCGAGCACGGCCAGCAGCTCGCGCTCGACCAGCCACTGCCGGGCGCCACCCTGGGCGGCACGGTGTCGACCACGCGCAGCGGTCCACGCCGGCTGCTGTACGGCACACCCCGCGACCAGGTGCTTGGCGTCACCATGACGCGTGCGGACGGCGCGGTTGCCACCTCCGGCAGCAAGGTGGTCAAGAACGTCGCGGGCTACGACCTGGCCAAGCTCCTCACCGGCGCCTACGGCACCCTCGGGCTGATCACCCGGATGGTCCTCCGGCTGCACCCGCTGCCACGCGCCCGGATGTGGCTGCAGGCATGGTTCACCGACCCCGCCACGGCCGCGACGGCCGCGCTTCGCGTCGCCGGCTCCCAGATCGCCCCGTCGGCGGTGGAGATCCGGCGGACCGTCGGCGCGTCCGGGGCCGACGTGTTCGTGCTGCTCGAGGGCACCGGCCCGGGCGTGGACGGGCGCGCACGCAGGCTCGTCGAGCTGCTCGACACCGCCACCCGCACCACCGACGTCGAGACCGACGAGGGCGACCGGCTCGCCCGGCTCACGGTGGCCGAGCAGGACACCCTGGTGAAGGTCACCGTGCCGCTGCCCGGCGTCGCCACGATCCTTCGCACCGTGCAGGCGGCGGAGTCGCGCTACGGCGTCCCGTGCCATCTGCAGGGCAGCGCGGGCGCCGGTGTCCTGCATGTCGTGCTGCCGGCGGTGGCGCCTGCCGACGCTGTGCCCAAGGTGGTGGCCGACCTGCGTCGGGCCGCCGTCGGCGGCAGCGCGGTCGTGCTACAGGCACCCGCGCAGGTGCGCGCAGTCGTCGACGCGTGGGGCCCGGTGAACGGGCTGGCGTTGATGCGCCGCGTCAAGGACGAGTTCGACCCCGAGCACCGGTTTGCACCTGGCCGCTTCGTCGGAGGGATCTGATGTCAGCGTTCGCAGCACCACCGCCGCCCGAAGGACCGGCGTTCGACGACGACCACCCGCCGAGCCAGGAGCTGCTCGACGACTGCGTGCACTGCGGCTTCTGCCTCCCGACGTGCCCGACGTACGTCCTGTGGGGCGAGGAGATGGACTCCCCGCGCGGTCGCATCCAGCTGGTGGAGCACGGCGTACGCGGCGCGGCGATGACCGACTCGATGGTCGGCCACATCGACAACTGCCTGGGCTGCATGGCGTGCGTCACCGCCTGCCCGTCCGGAGTCCAGTACGACCGGATCCTCGAGCCGACTCGCGCGCAGATCGAACGGCGCCATGAACGCAGCCGTCCGGACCGGCTGCTGCGCGAGGCGATCTTCGCGCTGTTCCCGTACCCGCAGCGGCTGCGAGCGCTGCGGCTGCCGATGACGGCCTACCAGCGTTCCGGTGTGCAGCGGCTGCTGCGGCGCAGCGGCCTGCTGCAGCGGCTGTCGCCGACGCTGGCCACGATGGAGGCGGTCGCGCCGCCGGCGCAGCGCTCCGGTTCGGTTCCCTCGTTCGTGCCCGCGGTCGGGCGCTCACGCGCGGTCGTGGGCATGCTCACCGGCTGCGTGCAGCGCGAGTTCTTTCCCCAGGTCAACGCCGCGACCGCACGTGTGCTCGCCGCCGAGGGCTGCGACGTGGTGATCCCGCGCGACCAGGGCTGCTGCGGCGCGCTGAGCATGCACTCGGGCCGACGCGAGGAGGCGCAGCGGTTCGCCCGCGCGCTCGTCGATGCGTTCGACGACACCGACGTCGACTACGTCGTGGTCAACTCCGCCGGGTGCGGGTCGTCGATGAAGGAGTACGCCGAGCTGCTCGGGGACGACCCGGAGTACGCCGAGCGGGCGACCGCGCTGGCGGCGAGGACCCGCGACGTGAGCGAGGTTCTGGTGGACCTCGGCCCGGTCGCCACCCGGCATCCGCTGCCGGTCACCGTGGCCTACCACGACGCCTGCCATCTCGCGCACGCCCAGGGCGTGCGCACGCCGCCACGCGAGCTGCTCGGCGGCATCCCCGAGCTCGAGGTGCGGGAGATCCACGAGGGCAGCCTGTGCTGCGGAAGCGCCGGCGTGTGGAACCTGCTCAACCCCGAGCCCGCGATGGAGCTCGGCGACCGCAAGGCCGCAAACGTCACCCGCACCGGCGCGGAGCTGCTGGTGACCGCCAACCCGGGGTGTCTCCTGCAGATCTCCGCGGCGCTGCGCCGCTCGGGTGAGGAGATGGCGACCGCGCACACCGTCGAGCTGCTGGACGCCTCGATCAGCGGTCGCTCCCCGCAGACGCTGCTTGCCGGGTGAGCCTTCCTCACCGAGAGTGATAGTCGACACCGCCGTGTTAGTGCCCATCCGTTCGGGGGACAACACAAGTAAAGGTGTGCCGACGCCCGGGCGGCACCGGGAGGATTGACTTCATGAGTACCAGCATCTTGCTCATCATCGCGGCGGTTCTGGTGATCGCCGGCATCGTGTCGCTCATCCGCGGCTCGGTGCTCGGGGGAATCGTGCTCATCGTCCTCGGACTGCTCGTCGGTCCTGGCGGTGTCAGCATCTTCTCCTGAACGAACGCGAAAGGGCCCCCGCACCGTCGGTGCGGGGGCCCTTTTCGTATGCCTGCGCTGAGCCCGTCTCAGCTGGCCCGGCGGCGACGCGAAGGCTCTTCTTCCTCCTCCTCGTCCTCGTCGTACTCGTCCTCCTCGTCGTACTCGTCCTCGGGCTCCTCGTCGTACTCGTCCTCAGGCTCTTCGTCGTCTTCGTACTCGTCGTCGGCCTCAGGCTCGTCCTCGTCGTACTCCTCGTACTCGTCCTCAGGCTCCTCGTCGCCTTCTTCGCCGTCCTCTTCGTCG
>CBFGZI010000139.1:0-9279 GCA_965653225.1 uncultured Propionibacteriales bacterium
CGAAGACCATGTCGGCGCCCTTGAGCACCTCCTCGATCTCCTCGGCGTGGTCGTCGGCGGCCTTGCCGCCGACCTCGGGCTGAGCGCCGGCGCCGAGGCCGCGCGTGAGCTCACGTCCGATGTCGAGCTTGACGTCGGCGTCGCTCATCAGCAACGCCTGGGCGTCCGTGTTGATCGCGATGAACTCGACGCCCTTGAGGCCAACCTCGATCATCCGGTTGACCGCGTTCACGCCACCGCCGCCGATGCCGACGACCTTGATGACCGCTAGGTAGTTCTGCGGTGCTGCCACGACGAGCGCCTCTCGCTTGTATGTGTGCCACCGCCGCGTCCGCGGCGATGCCTCGGCCAGTGGGGAAGGTGGATCCTGGTCCAACCCTCACCCTCAAGTAGAGGGTTATAGTTATGTCAACCTGGAACCGTTGACGGGGAAGTTACGCGAGATGCCAGGAGCGGCCCAAAGCAACACGCCGCGCGTGTTGTGAGGTCGTGGGAAATTCGTTGCGGGCTGGCTGAGGCGCGGCACTTCCCGCCGCGTTCAAGGGCTTCCCACCCGCTGCAGGGGGTGGGAGGGTCAGGGAACAGGCGGTTACATCCCTTCCCTTGTCGGGCGCCCAACCGGGGCACGCGCTACCCCGCGCATGACTGGGGCCGAAGCGAGAAACCGAACCTCAGCCCACATTCAGCGTCGGCGACCCGGGCACGCTGACGTCGTACACCTGCGCCTTGCGGTGCAGCAGCGCGGACAGCACCCGCGCCTTCAGCCGCGAGCTCTCGGAGCTCCCCCAGACCACGCGGCGGCCGTCCTGCAGCCGAAGCTCGATCGAGTCCATGGTGTCGGCGTCCACCTCGGACACCCGACTGACCAGCCGGTGCGGCAGGGCGGCCACCACCGCGGCGGCCTCGGTCGCGGCGTCGTGGGCGACGGCGGGCTGCGTGCCGATCGTCATCACCGGCAGCCGCTTCTGCGGCTCGCTCACGGTGCGGTACATCACGCCCTTGGCGTCGATCAGCCGGTATGTCCCGCCGGACCGCACCGCGGCCACGGGGGTGCGCTCGGTGACGTCGATCGAGACCGTGTGCGGCCAGGACCGGCTGATGTCGGCGTGGTCCACGACCGGCAGCCGCTCGATGCGCGCCTGCACCTGGTCGACGTCGACACGGGCCAGCGGCTCCCCCAGCGGCACGGCTGCGGCCCTGGTGACCGTGTCGACCGGGACGGTGCGGACGCCGGCGACGTGGACGTCGCGAACCGCCAGGACTCTGGAGAAGAACACCAGCCAGACAGCACCGGCCACCGTCGACAACACCAACAGCAGCAAGAACAGGCGCCGCAGGTTCGCCCAGCGGCGCGCCCAGGCACGGCGCGCGAACCGTCGCCTGCTCGACCGCACCCGCGGGCTGGGCCGGCTCACCCGGTGTCCCCGCTGTCACCGGAACGCGCGGACAACGCGGACAGCACCTCCGGCGCCAGCCGGGTCACATCGCCCGCGCCGAGCGTGAGCACGATGTCGCCCGGGCCGGCCAGGCCGACCAGGAGCGGCACCACCCGCTCGCGCTCCGGCTCGTACACCGCCTCGGCCCCGCCGGCGGGCACCTGGCGCACGATCAGGCCGCCGTCGACACCGGGCTCGGGGTCCTCACGCGCGGCGTATACGTCCATCACGACCACCGCGTCGGCCAGCGACAGCGCCTGCGCCATCTGCGTGGCGAACACCCGCGTGCGGCTGTACATGTGCGGCTGGAAGCACACGACCAGCCGCCCGCCGTCGGCGAGGGTGCGACCGGCGACGATGTCGGCCCGGATCTCGGTCGGGTGGTGCGCGTAGCTGTCGTAGACCCGGACGCCGTCGGCGGTGCCCTTCAGCTCCATCCGCCGGCGGGTGCCGGTGAACCCCTCCAGCCCCCTTCGCAGGCTGTCGAAGGCGTAGCCGAGCTCGAGCCCGGCGGCCAGCGCGCAGCCGGCGTCGAGCACGTAGTGCATGCCGGGGATCTGCAACGTAACGCGGCCGAGCACGTCACCGTCGCGGACCACCTCGAACGTCGACGTCGCCGCCGCGAAGGTGACGTCGCGCACGCACAGGTCAGCGTCCTCGCTCGCGCCGACCTCCACCACGCGCAGCCCGCGGCCACGCGCTACGTCCGCCAGGCGCCGGGCGCCGGTGTCGTCGACGCAGCACACCACGAACCCGTCAGGGTCGATGCGCCCCAGGAACTCCTCGAAGGCCGCGAAGTAGGCCGCCTCATCACCCCAGTTGTCGAGGTGGTCGGCCTCGACGTTGGTCACGACCGCGGCGGACGGCGAGTAGACCAGGAACGCGCCGTCGCTCTCGTCGGCCTCGGCCACGAACACCTCGCCGGCGCCGTCGTGCGCGTTGGTGCCCGACACGGTCAGCTCGCCGCCGATGGCGTACGACGGGTCGGCGTCGGCGGCCAGCAGCGCCACCGTGAGCAGGGACGTGGTCGTGGTCTTGCCGTGCGTGCCCGCCACGGCGACGACCCGGCGGTCGCGCATCACCGCGTCCAGCCCGGACGACCGCGGTAGCACCAGCAGCCCGCGCCGCTGCGCCTCCACGACCTCGGGGTTGTCCTCGCGCACCGCGGTCGAGACGACCAGCGTGTCGGCGTCGGCGACGTGGTCGGCGTCGTGCCCCACGAACACCCTGGCTCCGCGGTCGGCGAGGTCCTCCAGCACCGGCGACGCGCTGGCGTCGCTGCCCGAGACGGTCACCCCGCGGGCCAGCATGATGCGGGCGATGGCCGACAGCCCGGCCCCGCCGATGCCGACGAAGTGCACCCGGCCGAGGTCGGCCAGCGGCACCGGCGCGGGCGGCAGCGGCACCCTCACGAGCCGCTCCCCGCGACCTCGAGCACCATCTCCGCGAGCCGCTCGTCGGCGTCGCGCGGGATCAGGCCCTCCGCCGCGGCGCCCATCCGCGACAGGCGCTCGGGGTCGGTCAGCAGCGGCGGCACGTGCTCGCCCACCCATTCCGGGGTGAGCGCGGCGTCGTCGACGAGCAGTCCGCCGCCGGCATCGACGACCGCCTTGGCGTTGAACGCCTGCTCGCCGTTGCCGTGCGGCAGCGGGACGAACACCGCGGGGATCCCGAGCGAGGCGACCTCGGTGACCGTGTTGGAGCCGCAGCGGCACACCATCGCGTCGGCCGCGGAGTACGCGAGGTCCATCCGGTCGACGTACGGCACCACGACGTAAGGCGGGTCGTCGCGCTGCGGGGTCACCCAGAGAGCGCCCTTCGGCCCGGCCTCCTGCCGCACCTGAACGCCCGCGTCGGCGAGCGCGCGCGCCGCGCCGCCCACCGCCTCGGTCAGCCGGCGGGCGCCCTGCGAGCCGCCGGTGACCAGCAGGGTCGGGCGGTCGGGCTCGAGGCCGAACGCTTCGCGCGCCTTCGGGCGCAGCGCGTTGCGGTCGGTGTCGGAGATCAGCTTGCGGATGGGCAGCCCGGTGTAGCGGGCGTGCCGCAGCTCGGTGTCGGGGAACGACGTGGCGACGTTCGAGGTGCACACCCGGGCGGCGAACCGGTTCGCCACGCCCGGCAGCGCGTTGCCCTCGTGCGCGACCAGCGGCACGCCGCGGCGCTTCGCCACGACATACGCCGGCACCGACACGTAGCCGCCGAAGCCGACGACGACGTCGGGCTGGACGCGCTCGAACACCTCGTGCGTCGCGCGTACCGCGCCCCGCAGCCGGCCCGGGAGCCGGACCAGGTCGGCACCGGGACTCCGCGGCAGCGGCACCGGCGGGATCAGCTCCAGCGGCAGCCCGGCCTCGGGGATGACCCGCACCTCGATCCCCCGCGGCGTGCCCAGCGCGGTCATCTGCGCGTCGGGGCGCATCCGGCGCAGCGCGTCGGCGGTCGCGATCAGCGGCGAGGTGTGGCCGGCGGTGCCGCCGCCGGCCATCAGGACACGCAGACCCGGGGAGCGACCGGTGTCGGCAGGAACACTGTCGGCTGGCACGGTGCCATCTTCCCGGGTCATCGTCCTCGCTGTCGTGGTACCAGGCCCCAGCGCACGGCGAGGCTCTGCTCATGATGTGCGCGCCAGGCCACGTCGGCTCCGGGCTCGGTCCTCGCCAGGCTGGTGAGCAGTCCCAGAGCCACCACGGTCGGCACCAGCGCTGAGCCACCATAAGACACCAGCGGCAGCGGGATGCCGATGACCGGCAGCAGCCCGAGCACCATGCCCATGTTGATCAGCGCCTGTGAGGTAAGCCATACCGCGATCCCGGCTGCGGCGTAGCGCGCGAAGGGGTCCTTGGTCCGGGTGGCGATGCGCAGCCCGGCGTAGCCCAGCACGCCGAACAGCGCCAGCACCACCAACGTGCCGAACAGCCCGAGCTCCTCGCCGATGATCGCGAAGATGAAGTCGTTGTGCGCCTCCGGGAGCTTGCCCTCCCACTTCTGCGTGCTGGCGCCGAGGCCCACGCCCCACCAGCCGCCGTTGGCCAGCGCGAAGAAGCCGTGCGCCGCCTGCCAGCCGGTGTCCTGGTAGTCGGCGAAGGGGTTGACGAAGTTCGTCAGCCGCTCGACCCGGCTCGAGCTCAGCGACACCAGGAACATCGCGAACGCACCGATGGCCAGGAAGGCTCCGACGAACAGGCGCAGTGGGGCGCCCACGACGTAGACCATGCCGAGGATGACCGCGAACAGCACCAGCGCGGTGCCGAGGTCGTGCTCCCCGACGATCAGGCCGGCGACGACGATCGCCACCGGCGCCGCCGGCCACAGCAGCTGCCGCCACTCGTTGAGTCGCCGCCCCTTGCGCTGGTAGGTCATGGCCAGCCACAGCACCAGCGCGAGCTTGGCGAGCTCGGAGGGCTGGATGCGGAACGGCCCGCCGAACGACACCCAGTTGCGGTTGCCGTTGACCTCGATGCCCAGCGGTGTGTACGTGAGCAGCAGCAGCACGATGCTGCCGAGCAGGAACAGCCCGGACATCCGCTTGACCAGCGACAGTGGCAGCCGCGCCGCCACCCAGGCGCACGGCAGCGCCACCACCACCCAGACCAGCTGGCGGAGGAAGATCGAGTACGAGCTTCCGGTCTCGTAGGCGGAGATGACGCTGGAGGCGCTGAGCACCATCACCAGCCCGAGCGCGAGCAGCAGCCCGGTGACCCCGCGTACGAGGTGGTAGGAGGTCAGGGGCCGGTCGAGGGTGCGTCCTACTGCGGCGACGAAGCCACCGTCGGAGCCTCCGCGCTCCCCGGTCGTCGTGGCCACCTCGACCCCTCCTAGCGACGACCTCCGTCGAGTCGTCGTACCGCAGCGGCGAACGCGTCCCCACGTGCGGCGTAGTCGGTGAACATGTCCATGGACGCGCACCCGGGAGCCAGCAGCACGGTGTCGCCGGGACGGGCCACCGCGGCCGCCTCGGCCACGACGCGGTCCATGGCGCCAGTGTCCGTGTCCTGGACGTCGATCACGGGGACATCGGGCGCGTGTCGCGAAAGCGCGTCCGCGATCACCGCCCGGTCGGCGCCGACCAGCACCACGGCCCGGAGCCGGTCGTGTACGGCGGTCACCAGGTCGTCGAACCGCGCGCCCTTGGCCAGCCCGCCCGCGACCCACACCACGTGGTCGAAGGCACCAAGAGACGCGGCGGCCGCGTGCGGGTTGGTGGCCTTGGAGTCGTCGACGTAGCGCACTCCCCCGACCTCGCCGACGGTCGCGATCCGGTGCTGGTCGGGACGGAACGCCCGCAGCCCGTCGCGCACCGCACCCGACGGGACACCGTGCGCGCGGGCCAGCGCGGCGGCGGCCAGCGCGTTGGCGACGTTGTGCGGCGCCTCCGGCCGTACGTCCTCGACGGTGCCGAGCTCGGCGGCATGGGTGGCGCGCTCGTCGACGAACGCGCGGTCGGCGAGAACGCCGTCGACCACGCCGAGCATGCCGACGCTCGGCACGCCGAGCGTGAACCCGATCGCACGGCAGCCCTCGACCACGTCGGCCTCGCGCACCAGCCGCTCGGTCCACGGGTCGGCGACGTTGTAGACGCACGCGCGCTGGGTGTTGTCGTAGATGCGGCCCTTGTCGCGGGCGTAGGCCTGCATCGAGCCGTGCCAGTCCACGTGGTCCTCGGCGACGTTGAGCACCGCGCTCGCCTCCGGGGACAGCGAGTGGGTCCAGTGCAGCTGGAAGCTGGACAGCTCCACCGCCAGCACATCGAACGGCTCCGGGTGCAGCACGGCCTCGAGCAGTGGGGTTCCGACGTTGCCGGCGGCCAGCGAGCGTAGGCCGGCCGCACGCAGCATCGCGTCGAGCATCTGCACGGTGGTGGTCTTGCCGTTGGTGCCGGTGACGCACAGCCAGGGCGCCGGCCGCTGCGGGTCGCGCAGCCGCCAGGCGAGCTCCACCTCGCCCCACACCGGCACGCCGCGTCGCGCGGCCTCGGCCAGCAGCGGCGCCGTCGGGCGCCAGCCGGGCGACGTCACGACCAGGTCGCAGTCGTCGGGCAGCGTGTCGGTGGCGCCCGGGCCGAGGCGGGCGGTGGCGCCGAGCACCTCCAGCACGGTGGCCTTCTCCCGCTCCGCCTCACCGGCCCGGTCGTCGAGGACGGTCACCTGCGCGCCCAGGTGCACCAGGGCGTCGGCGGCGGCGAAGCCTGATACCCCGATGCCGGCGACGACGGCACGCACGTCGGCCCACGGGCCCTCGCGGCCCGCGGTGGCCAGCCGGTCGGCGACGCTAGCCACCTGCCACCCACTCGGCGTAGAAGATGCCCATGCCGGCGGCCACGCACAGGCCGCAGATGATCCAGAACCGGATCACGATGGTGACCTCGGCCCAGCCCTTGAGCTCGAAGTGGTGCTGCAGCGGCGCCATCCGGAACAGGCGTTTGCCCTTGGTCGCCTTGAAGTAGCCGACCTGCAGGATCACCGACAGCGTGATGATCACGAACAGCCCGCCGATCACCAGCAGCAACAGCTCGGTGCGGGTGAGCACGGCGAGACCGGCCAGCGCGCCGCCCAGCGACAGCGACCCGGTGTCGCCCATGAAGATCTTCGCGGGCGCGGCGTTCCACCACAGGAAGCCGAAGCAGGCGCCGGTGAGCGCGGCCGCCACCACGGCCAGGTCGTAGGGGTCGCGTACCTCGTAGCAGCCGGGGCCGCCGTCGGTGGCGCAGCTCTGGTTGAACTGCCAGATGCACACCAGCGTGTACGCGCCGAACACCATCACCGAGGCGCCGGTCGCCAGCCCGTCCAGCCCGTCGGTGAGGTTCACCGCGTTGCTGGTGCCCGACACCATGATCAGCACCCAGATGACGACGAGCACCGCGGGCAGCTGCCAGTGGTGCAGGTCGTGGATGAACGAGATGTACTGCCCGGCGGGGTCGCGGCCGTTCTCGTCGGGGAACTGCAGCGCGAGGAAGCCGAAGATCACCGCGATCGCCGTCTGGCCGGCCATCTTGGCCTTGCTGCGCAGGCCGAGGCTGCGCTGCTTGGAGATCTTGATGAAGTCGTCGAGGAACCCCACCATGCCAAGACCGACGAACAGGAACAGCAGCAGCAGGGCCGACGCGGAGGGCCAGTCGGCGGTGAACACGTGCGCGACCAGGTAGCCGAGGACCACCGACATGATGATCACCAGCCCGCCCATGGTGGGCGTGCCGCGCTTGGTGTGGTGCGAGGTGGGGCCGTCGTCGCGGATCAGCTGGCCGTAGCCGTGGGCGACCAGCACGCTGATCGCCATCCGGGTGCCGAGCAGGGTTCCGAGCAGGCTGATGCCGCCGGCCAGGAGGATCGCCCTCATCGGCGGCTCCCCGCACCGGCGGCGCCGGCCGTCGGCTGCTCGAGCATGGCGGCCGCGACCCGTTCGAGTCCGACCCCACGGGACGCCTTGACCAGCACCACGTCACCGGCACGCACGTCATCGTCGATGAACTCCAGGGCCGCCTCGATGTCGGGGACGAACACCGACTCCTCGTCCCACGAGCCCTCCAGGCAGGCGCCGAGGTGGATGGGCTTGGCGCCCTCACCGACCACGACCAGTCGGGACACGTCCAGCCGCACGACGAGCCGTCCGATCGCGTCGTGCTCGTCGCGAGAGGACTCCCCCAGCTCGAGCATCTCGCCGAGCACGGCGACCGTCCGCCGCCGTCCGCCGCCGATCGCGGCGAGCGTCTTGAGTGCCGCGCGCATCGAGTCGGGGTTGGCGTTGTAGGCGTCGTTGATGACGGTGACCCCGTCGTCGCGGTCGCTGATCTCCATCCGCCACCGCGAGCGCGGCACCACCGTGTCGAGCAGGCCGCCGATGCGTTCGGCGCCGACGCCGCGTACGTGCGCGACCGCGGCCGCGGCGGCGGCGTTCATCGCCTGGTGCTCACCGGCCAGCGGCAGCGCGACCTGCGCGGAGCCGTCCGGCGTGGTCAAGGTGAAGCGGGGGCGCCCCTGCTCGTCGATCGTCAGGTCGCTCACCCGTACGTCCGCGCCGGCCGACGTGCCGAACGTCACCACCCGTGCGCGGGTGCGCGAAGCCATCCCCATCACCAGCGGGTCGTCGGCGTTGAGCACCGCGACCCCGTCGTCGGGCAGCGCCTCGACCAGCTCGCCCTTGGCCTGCGCGATCCGGTCGCGGCTGCCGAACTCGCCGAGGTGGGCAACGCCGACATTGAGCACGACCGCCACGGTGGGATGCACGATGTCGGTGAGGTAGCGGATGTGACCGATGCCGCGCGCACCCATCTCCAGTACGAGGTTGTCGGTGCCCTCGTCGGCGCGCAGCGCGGTCAATGGCAGCCCGAGCTCGTTGTTGAACGACCCGACCGGCGCGATCGTCGGTCCGGACGCCTCCAGCAGCTGGGCGAGCAGGTCCTTGGTGCCGGTCTTGCCCTGCGACCCGGTGATACCGACCACGGTCAGACGGGGCAGCCGCCGCAGCACGTGCGAGGCGAGGCGGCCGAGCGCGACGACGGTGTCGTCGACCAGAACCGCGGGCGCGTCTACCTCCCGCGACGCGAGCACCGCCGCGCCGCCGGCGCCGACCGCCGCCTCGGCGAATTCGTGCCCGTCCACGTGCTCGCCCGGCACCGCCACGAACAGTCCGCCGGGCTCGGGCGCGCGCGAGTCGAGGAATGGGGCCCCGGTCACGGTGATGTCGTCGTCGCCGGCAGGTGCGTGCACCCGCCCGCCCACCGCGTCGGCGATCTCGCCGAGGCCCATCGCGATCATCCGGACGCACCGTCCCGTGCCAGGCCCTCGGGGCCGGCGGGGTCGTCGGGGTCGTCGGGGTCGTCGGGGTCGTCGGGGTCGTCGGGGTCGTC
>CBFGZI010000140.1:0-9146 GCA_965653225.1 uncultured Propionibacteriales bacterium
GGGAGGCGCTGCCGTGCGACCACTACCTGCCCGAGGAGGCGCCCGAGGCCACCGCCGAGCGCCTGCGTGACTTCCTCGGGCGTCACGGGCGCTGACCGCGGATCGCGGTCAGCGCTGCTGACCGTCACCCCTTGTCGGCAGGTCCGCGCCGTGGCCGGCCGGTGCGGGACGGAGTGCGCCGCCGACGATGTCCCGGACGCGGTTCCATCTGCGGTGGTACGCCTCGTCGAACCGTCGTCGTGACCGTGCGAGCTTGCGCTCGTCGTACCGGCGCCGGGCCCACACCGAGCCCGGCTTGGCCAGCCGCACAGCACCCACGAACGCGACGATCGGGATGACGATGCCCATCAGGCCGGTGGCCAGCTTGCTCTTCAGGAAGCAGATGACTGCCATGGCCAGGTGGAACGCCAGCCCGAGCAGGTAGCTCGCGATCGCGTATAGGTCGGACAGGTCGTTGCCCGGTGCGAACGGGTTGGCCTGCATCAGGAGCACGACGCCGAGAGCGCCGCCGAGCATGATCGCGTCGATCGACTTGCGTCCCTCCGGACCCCAGTACACGTCGTCGAGGTGGAACCACAGCGCGAACTCGTCGAGCGTGAGGGCGGCTCCGGCACCGAACGTCGCCGCCAGGATCTCCGACCACGGAGCGTCGGGGGTGTAGCGGAACTGCAGCATCCCGGCGACCAGCACCAGCAGGATGCCCCACACCTGGTGGTGGACATGGACGTCGCCGATGTAGATGTCGGACAGCCCGCCACGGTCGGCGGCCTCGGCATCCTCGCCGGACGGCTCGGATACGGCCGCGTTCTTGGTACGGATACGCCGCGTGATGCCGCGGGTGATGGCGAACGTGACGAAGAACCCGAGCAGGCCCCAGAGCGCCGTCGACCTGCCCGTGTCGCTGAAGTACTCCCGGTACCACTCCACGTCGTCCCCGCCCGTCGGGCCCCTGCCCTCGATCATGCGACCGGCAGAGGGCGCCGACAACCTCTGACGCGCCGGTCGCTGCGGCCAGCCGACGTCAGAACAAACCGACCGTCAGGCCATACTCGTCGATGTCGATACGGGTCGCGGCTGGGCTCGAACCCAGACCGGGCATGGTCTGCATGTCCCCGCAGATCGCGTACACGAAGCCCGCGCCGACCGACGCCCGCACCTCACGCACCGGGAGACGCCAACCGGTCGGCGCACCCTTGAGCGTCGGGTCCGACGAGATAGACAGGTGCGTCTTGGCCATGCAGATCGGCAGACTGCCCCACCCGCACCGCTCGTAGAGGTCCAGGGACCGCGCCGCGCTCGCCGAGTAGTCCACGCCGTCGGCGCCGTACACGCGGGTGGCGATGGTCTCGATCTTGCTCCGCAGCCCGTCCCCCTCCGCGTACAGGTAGTGGAACTCTCCGGGCTTCTCCGCCGCCTCCGCGACCGCCTCCGCGAGCTCGACGGCACCGGCTCCGCCGTCGGAGAAGTGCGTCGACACCGCGCACCGCACGCCCAGCTCGGCCGCGATCTCGCGCACCGCCGCGTGCTCGGAGGGGTGGTCCTCCGGGAACGCGTTGACGGCCACCACCGGCTCCACACCATGCAGCCGGATGTTGTCGACCTGCTTGCGCAGGTTGGCCGCGCCCGCGTGCACGTCGTCAGGGTTCTCGGCGAGCAGCTCGTCCGGCAGCGGCCGGCCGGCGACCACGCGATGCCGTCCCGAGTGCACCTTCAGCGCACGCACGGTCGCGACGACGACGGCGGCGTCGGGCACGAGCCCGGACACCCGGCACTTCAGGTTGAAGAACCGCTCCGCGCCCATGTCCGCACCGAACCCCGCCTCGGTGACCAGGAAGTCACCGCAGCGGATACCGATGAGGTCGGCCACCACAGAGGAGTTGCCGGTGGCGATGTTGCCGAACGGGCCGCAGTGGACGAGTGCCGGCGTGTTCTCGAGCGTCTGCAGCAGGTTGGGCTTCAGCGCATCCTTGAGCAGCACGGTCATCGCGCCCGCGGCACGAAGCTGTTCCGCGGTCACCGGCGCCGACTCGCGTGTGTAGCCGACGACGATCCGGCCCAGCCGCGCGCGCAGGTCCGCCAGCGACCTCGACAGCGCCAGCGTCGCCATCACCTCCGACGCCGCGGTGATGTCGAAGCCGGCCTGCCGCGGCGCCCCGTCGCCTCGGCCGCCGAGACCCACCACGACGTTGCGCAGGGCACGGTCGTTCACGTCGAGCACGCGCCGCCAGGTGATCGCGTGCGGGTCCAGCCCCAGTTGGTTGCCGCGGAAGAGGTGGTCGTCGACCATCGCGGCGAGCTGGTTGTGCGCCGCGGTGACCGCGTGCAGGTCTCCGGTGAGGTGCAGGTTGACCCGCTCCATCGGGACGACCTGGCTGTAGCCACCGCCCGCGGCGCCGCCCTTGATGCCGAGCGTGGGACCCATGGACGCCTGCCGGATCGCGATGGTCGTACGCCGGCCGGTGCGGGCCAGGCCCTGGCCGAGCCCGATCGTGGTCGTGGTCTTGCCCTCGCCCAGCGGTGTCGGGGTGATCGCGCTGACGACGACGTACTTGGCCCTCGGGCGGTCGGCCAGCTCGTCCACGGAGTCCAGGCCGATCTTGGCCACGCCGCGGCCGTACAGCTCGAGCACGTTGCTGCCCAGCCCCATCTCACCGGCCACGTCCTCGACCGGTTTCAGGGACGCGGCCCGAGCGATCTCCAGGCTGCTCGGCAGGCTCATGATCCCGGCTCCTCGCCAGGGCGCACCCGCGTCAGCACCGATCTCCGCCAGCGCTCGGTCGCCGCAACGTCGTTGAACGTGTACATGTGCAGGCCGATGATGCGGTAGTGCGGCAGTCCCAGGTAGGGCGTGAGGCCGTCGACGATCGCGTCCGGCCGCCACTCACCCGGCTGTGCCAGCCGCAACATCCCCCGGCCGTGATGGGCGAGCGCGCGCGTCGACTCGCCGACGCCGATGCGCCGGCTGACCTTCAGCAGCTGCCGTGTCCGTGCCGGTCCGGGGACACCGACGTAGATCGGCAGCGTGATGCCACGACGACGTAGCCGCTCCACCCACCGCACCACCACGGCGGGCTGGAAGCAGATCTGGCTGACGATGTACGACGCGTAGCGACGCTTGTCCCACATCGCCTGCACCGTGAGGTCGTCGGGGATCTTCGGGTGCGGCTCGGGGTATCCCGCGATCCCGACCACGAGCTCGTAGCCGAGCCTGTCCATCGCCTCGAGGACGTCCAGCGAGCCGGTGAACTCGCCGGCCGGCTCCTCGGCGTCGCCGCCGATCGCGAAGACGTCGTGGATGCCGAACGCCAGCAGCTCGTCGAGGACGTCCTTCAGGTGTGCCTCGTCGCGCACGAGCCGCGCCGACACGTGCGGCACGACGCGGACACCCTGCGACGCCAGCCGGCCCGCCGTCTCCAGCGTCGCCGCCAGCCCCTGACGGGGCGAGGCCGTCACCGTCACGGTCGCCTGTGGCGGTACGTGGGCCGCAACGTCGTCCTCGATGCCGGGCAGAGGCAGCACCTCGTACCGCGGCGCAGCAAGCACGTCGGCGAGGTTCTGGCGGGGCTCCGGCCGTACACGCGGAGCACGCCTGCGCGTCAGCATCGTGGTTTCCCTGCTACGTGAGGGGAACGGCGGACGCCGACGACACCAGCCTGGCCACGTCCTGCTTCGGCTGGTCCTTGGTCGGGTCGATGAACGGCTTCGGCACCACGACAGCCGGCGCGATCTCGTGCGACGTGTCGACGTCGACGGTCGTGCCAATTGTCGTCAGCTCGATCGGAAGCATGGCGTAGCCGATGTTCCTCTCCAGCCGAGGTGAGTAGCAGGCGGACGTGACGTGCCCGACACGCACTCCCTCGTGGTACACGGGGAAGTAGTCGACCATCGAGCCGTCGTTGAAGCTGCCGAGCCGTGCCCCGCCGATCTCCACACCTGCGAGCTTGCGGTGGACTCCCTCGGCCTTGATGCTCCGGAGCGCGTCCTTGCCGATGAAGTCCGCCTCCTGGTCGAGGTTGACCATCCAGTCGTAGCCCATGCCGACCTCGAACGGGTTGGTGTCGAACGTGATGTCGGCTCCGTGCGCCAGGATCCCGCCCTCGATCCGGCGGATGTGGCAGGGCCCGATGACCTTCATCCCGTACGGCCGGCCGGCCTGCCAGATCCGGTCCCACAGCCGCATCGCGTCACGGCTGGCATTGCGCACGTAGACCTCGTAGCCCACCTCGGCGGTGTAACCCGTGCGGGATACGACCACCTGCATGCCGTCGAGGTCGTACTCGTGCAGGTAGTAGTACGGGATGTCGAGCACGCCGTCACCGAAGACGTCGCGCATCACCGACGCCGACAGCGGCCCCTGCACCTGCACCGGGCCGACGTCCGCCTCTCGCACCTGCACGTCGAAGCCGGACCGGTAGGCCAGGCCCCTGGCCCACAGCAGGATGTCGCTGTCGGCCAGCGAGAGCCAGAAGTGGTTCTCACCGAGCCGCAGCAGCACCGGGTCGTTGAGGATCCCGCCGCGCTCGTCGGTGAGGAAGACGTACTTGCACTGGCCGACGCGGCACTTGGTGAGGTCGCGCGTCACCAGCATGTTGGTGAAGTCGAAGGCGTCCGGGCCGGTGATCTCGACCTGCCGTTCGACGCCGACGTCCCAGAGCGTGACGCCGGTCAGCAGCGTCCAGTACTCCGCGACCGGGTCACCGTAGTGCCGTGGGTGGTAGGTGCGGTTGTACACGCTGTACATCGCGACGCCGTGCCGCCGAGACGCGTAGAAGAACGGCGACTTGCGGATGCGGGGGTAGAGCAGGACGTGGGGGTGGGAGTTCTCGAGGGTGTCGAGGTTTTCGAGCATTGCCGCCTCCGGGCTCTGCGCGACGGTATGAAGTCTCTGGCGTACCAAACTCTGTGCGTATAACGCAAGGGGTTGCGCGATACGCAAAAAGATACTCCACAGTACGCACCAGACGGGACTAACCTCTGGGCATGCCCACCCCTGAACCCACCTCTGCGCCCGGCATCCGTGCCCCGAACAGAGCCCCTGAGAACGGCTCCGTGCAGTCGGTCGACCGCGCGGTGCGCGTGCTGGAGATCCTGGCCCGGGAGGGTGAGGCCGCCGTGACCGAGGTCGCCCGCGAGCTCGGGGTGCACACCTCGACGGCCTCCCGCCTGATCGCCGCGCTGCTCGATCACGACCTGGTCGAGCAACCCACCGCGCGCGGCAAGTACCGGCTCGGGGTCGGACTCCTTCGGCTCGCCGGCGCCACAGCGTCCCACCTCGATCTGTCCACCCAGGCCCAGCCGGTGTGCGACGCACTGGCGGCTGAGCTCGACGAGACGACGAACGTCGCGATCATCAGCGGCGACGTGGCGATCAACGTCTGTCAGGCCCAGGGGTCGACGCATGTGGCCGCGCAGAACTGGGTGGGCCAGCGCACCGTGCTGCACGCGACGTCGAGCGGCAAGGTGCTGCTGGCCTACCTGCGCGACGAGGAGCTCGACGGCATGCTCGACGGGCAGCTCGAGCGCTTCACCCCGCGCACGTTCACCTCCCTCGGTGACCTGCGCAAGGAGCTGCAATGCATCCGCGAGCGGGGATGGGCGCACGCGATCGAGGAGTACGAGGAGGGGCTGAACGCCGTGGCGGCCCCGATCCGGGCGCACGACGGGTCGGTCGTCGCCGCCATCAGCGCGTCGGGGCCGGCGTACCGGCTCAGCGAGCACCGGATCCCCGAGGCCTCGCGGGCGGTGACGCGCGCGGCGGCGGAGGTGTCACGGCGCCTGGGCTACCACCCCGACCCGAGCGATAAGGACGACTGAGCAGACTTGGGGGCCAGGCGGTTCAGCCCTTCAGCCGCGCGTTGTCGGGGTCGAACGGCGCGGTCCTCCCGACAGCCAGCACGCTCACCGGGAAGTGCTCGCTCATGTACTCCACGAGCAGAGCCGTCCCCTCCACGGCCTGCTCCGGAGGCAGGTAGGCCATCAGCAGGTACCGCCCCAGCGACGGGGCCGAGCCGGCGCTGGTGACATAGGACCTGCGCCCCTTGACGTCCACGATCGGCTCGCCGTCGAGGGTGAGCACCGGCTCGTTGCCGGTCATGTAGCGGGGCTGCCCGTCGGAGCCGGTGTGGTCGTCGACGACCAGCGTGCACAGTGTGGCCGCGGGCGTCTGCTCGCGTGCCTGCAGGTACGCCGGCTTGCCGACGAAGTCCGCGCTCTTGACCCGGGGCAGCGCGAGTCCCGCCTCCACCGGGTCGTACTCCAGGGTGAGCTCGGCGTTCATCAGCCGGTGCGCCTTCTCCATCCGGCCGGTGGTGCCGTACACCCCGATGCCGGCGGGTACGACGCCGAGCGGCTGTCCCGCCTCCCACAGCGTGTCCCACAGTCGGAGGCCCTGCTCGACGGGTGCGTGGATCTCCCAGCCGAGGTCGCCGACGTAGGAGATACGCACCATCAACGTGGGCACGCCGCCGATCACGACCTGGCGGGCGGTCCCGAACGGGAAGCCCGCGTCGGACACGTCGTCGTCGGCGACCGACGCGACGAGGTCGCGCGCTCGCGGCCCCCACACGCCGAGGGTGCAGTAGGCCGCCGTGAGGTCGGACAGGTGCGCCGACCCGTCGTCGGGGAGGTGGTCGGTGAGCCACTTCAGGTCACGGGCGCCGTCGGCGCCGCCGGTGATGATGCGGAAGTGGTCCTCACCGAGCCTGAGGACGGTGAGGTCGGCGCGGAAGCATCCGTTCTCCGCCAGCAGCGGTGTGTAGACCACGCGTCCGACGGGTCGGTCCACCTGCGCCATCGCCATGCTCTGCACGAACTCGAGGGCACCCCGACCAGTGACGTCGAAGACCGCGAACGCCGTCAGGTCGACCATCGCCACCCGGTCGCGCATCGCGAGGTGCTCGGCGTTGACGATCGGCGACCACCACCGCGCGTCCCACTCGTGCGGGCGTTCCTCCAGCCGTCCCGCGTACTCCTGCAGCAGGGCGGCGTTGGACTCGTACCACTGGGGGCGCTCCCAGCCGCCGACCTCGAAGAACTCCGCGCCGAGCTCGCGCTCGCGCGGGTAGAAGGGGCTGGTGCGCAGCGGGCGGTTGGTCGCCCACTGCTCGCGGGGGTGCGCGATGCCGTAGATCTTGGGGAACCCCTCGGCCGCGCGGGAGCGCACGTGGGACTGGGTGCGCATATGCGGGTAGAGCCGGGAGATGTCGGCGCTGTGCGGGTCGATCTCCGGGCTCCCGTCGGTGATCCACTCCGCGACCACCCGGCCGACGCCGGCGCCCTCCTTGATCCACACCGCGGCCGCGGACCAGAGGCCCCTCACCTCCGGTGTCTCGCCGAGCAGAGGATGGCCGTCGGGCGTCAGCGACAGCAGCCCGTTGATGGCCTGGCGCGTCTGCAGGTCGGGCCGGCCGAGCAGGTCGGGGAACAGCTGTCTGGCCTGCTCCATCTGGGGCGCGAAGTCGTCAGCAGTGAACGGGAACCTGGTCGGCGACTCCTGGGACCCGCTGCCCACGGCCGGGATCTCGTCGGGCATGTGCAGGATCGGCCGGTGTGCGTACGAGCCGATCTCGAGGTCGCCCCCGCGCTGGCGCTCGTACATCTTGTTGTCCATGTCACGCACCAGCGGGAAGCTCACCCACGCGCCGCTGTTCTCCAGCTCGGGGATCGGCCCCACGTCGACCATCTGGTGTACGGCGGGCGTCAGCGGGATGGCGGCACCGGCCATCGCGGCGATCCGCGGGCTCCACACACCGCACGCGACCACGACGGTCTCGGTCTCCACCTCACCGCGGTCGGTTCGGAGCCGGGTTACCCGCCCGCGTTCGGTGTCGATGCCGGTGACCTCGGTCTCGGCGCATACGGTCAGCGCGCCGAGCCGTTCGGCGTGCTCGCGCATCAGCGCAGCTGCTCGTATCGGGTCGACTATGGCTCCGGTGGGGGTGTAGAACCCGGCGAGCAGCAGGTCGGTGTTGGCGTACGGCACCAGGCCCTTGATCTCGTGCGGCGCGATGAGCTCGGCCTCCACGCCCCATGCCCTGGCCGAGGCCATCCGGCGGCGCAGCTCCTGTAGGCGCTCCTCGCTGCGGGCGACCTCCATGCCGCCGCACCTGATGAGCACGCCGAGCTCGGCGTACTGGCGCATCGAGTCCAGCGTGAGCTGGGTGATCTCCTTGGAGTGGTCGACCGGGAAGATGAAGTTGGACGCGTGCCCGGTGGACCCGCCGGGGTCGGGGAGCGGTCCCTTGTCGAGCAGCAGGATGCTGCGCCAGCCGTGGTCGGCGAGGTGCCGCACCACCGAGCTGCCGACGATCCCGGCGCCGACGACCACGATCTCTGCACGGTCGGGTAGGTCGCCCATGATGGCTCCTGCGTTCGTGTCGACGATGCTGATATGTTGAAGATATATCAGAGACGAGAGGCTGGCCATGGGTCTGGATGGGCTGACCGTGTTGGTGCCCGAGGACGCGCGGACCGACTCACTGTCGTCCGTGGCGTACTACCTGGTCCGCGACCTCATCGTGACACTCGACCTGGCGCCGGGCACGCCACTGGTGGAGCGCGCGCTGATGGAGCGCCTGGGTCTGGGTCGCACGCCGGTTCGCGAGGCCCTCCGGCGACTCGCCGATGAGGGACTCGTCGCGATCTACCCGCGGCGCGGCATGGTGGTCGCCCCGGTCGACGTGCGGGACCTGGCCAGCATCTGCGAGGTGCGGGTGGAGATGGAGGGCTTCGCCGCCCGGCTGGCCGCGGAGCGTGCCACCGCCCGCGACAAGGACGCGGCTGGCGCGTTGGCGTCGGACCTGGAGCGGCTGCCGGAGGAGAGCGACGAGCGCGCGCTGATCCGCTTCGACCAGCGGGTGCACCACTTGGTCCACCGGTGCACGCACAACGCATACCTGCAGGACACGCTCGGCGCGTACCTCACGCTGAGCCTGCGGTTGTGGTTCGTCGGCCTCGACCAGGTGTCGCGGCTCGACGACGCGATCCGGGAGCACCGCGAGATGCTGCAGGCGATCAGCGAGGGCGACGGCGACCGTGCTGCGTCGGTCGCGCGGGCGCACGTCGCGGGCTTCCAGCGCGAGATCGGGCGGGTGATCGGGGGCCCGGTCGCCACCGCCTGAGGTCGTGGTCGGGTCACCGCCGTGGTG
>CBFGZI010000141.1:0-9096 GCA_965653225.1 uncultured Propionibacteriales bacterium
GCGGCCTGGGACGTCGGAGAACACCAGGTCGGCGACCCCGTCGTTGGCCTTGCGCAGCCGCGCGGCCAGCTGCGAGAGCAGCCCACGCGCGACCTCGGGCCGGCCGCTGAGCCAGCGCACCATCTCGTCGTGGCTGAGCACGAGCATGGACACGTCGGTGACCGCCGTGACCGTGGCCGAGCGCGGACCGGGGTCGAACAGCGACAGCTCTCCGAACATCTGTCCCGGCCCGAGGATCGCCAGCAGGTTCTCGCGGCCGTCGCTGGAAGAGCGGCCCAGCTTGATCTTGCCGTCGGTGACCACGAAGAGCCGGTCGCCGGAGTCGCCCTCGCGGAACAGGACCTCACCGCGACGGATCTTGGTCTCGCTCATCGAGGCGCGCAGGGCAGAGGCCGCCTCGTCATCGAGTCCGCTGAACAGCGGAGCCTGACGCAGCACGTCGTTGTCCACCCGGTCCTCCTCGTCGTTCCACCTGGCTCCCAGCCCGCTGCGATGCGACCGGTCGCACGTACGGGCGGTGTCTAGCGTCACAGTCTGACGCATGCGCAGTCCACCCTGCCACGTAGGCTGGGCGTCATGTCGTCGACCCTGTCCGTGGAGACCCCGCTGGCGTTGAAGCGCCGTGCTCGGCGGATGAACCGCGTGCTGGCCGACACCTACCCCGACGCCGAGTGCGAGCTCGACTTCGACAACCCCTGGCAGCTGCTCGTCGCCACCGTGCTGTCCGCGCAGACCACCGACCGCAGGGTCAACGCCGTCACGCCGGTGCTGTTCGGCAAGTACCCCGACCCGGCGGCGCTCGCCGGCGCCGACCGGGCCGACATCGAGTCGCTCATCCAGCCCACCGGGTTCTTCCGGGCCAAGACCGACACGCTGCTCAAGCTCGCCCAGGCGCTGTGCGACGACTTCGGCGGCGACGTACCACCCCGCCTCGAGGACCTGGTGAAGCTGCCCGGTGTCGGCCGCAAGACCGCCAACGTCGTGCTCGGCAACGCCTTCGGCATCCCCGGCATCACCGTCGACACCCACTTCGCCCGGCTCTCGCGCAGGTTCGGGTGGACCGAGGAGACCGACCCGGTCAAGATCGAGCACGAGATCGGCGCGCTTTTCCCGAAGAAAGACTGGACCGACCTGAGCCAGCGCCTCATCTGGCACGGTCGCCGCCGCTGTCACGCGCGCACACCTGCCTGCGGCGCCTGCCCGCTGGCCCGGCTGTGCCCGTCGTACGGCGCGGGGCCGACCGACCCCGAGGCCGCCGAGAAGCTGGTGAAGACGGAGGGTCGTGCGTGAACCTGCGTGCCCCACTCGTCGCCGGCGCGGCGGCGCTGGCCATGGGCGGCTGCCTCGCCGGCTGCGCCTCCGAGTCCGGCCCACCCGCCAACCCCCTCGCCGCTAACCAGCAGCAGTCCTCCAGCGTCGACGTCAACACGGCCTCTCTGCGCCAGCACAAGCAGCAGGCAGGGATCGAGCCGTGTCCAGACTCCGACCCGTCGAGCGCACCCGTCGACGCAGGGGGCTCGGACCTGACGCTGCCCGCCGTGACCCTGCCCTGCCTCGGCGGCGGACGCCCTGTGCACATGGCGGGGCTGCGTGGCAAGCCGATGGTGATCAACCTGTGGGCGTCGTGGTGCACCCCCTGCCGCGAGGAGCTGCCGATACTGCAGCAGTTCTACGAGCGAGCCAACGGCAAGGTGGCCATGCTCGGGGTCGACTTCGAGGACACCCAGCCCGACGCCGCACTGCAGCTGCTCGCCCGCAGCGGCGTCACCTACCCTCAGGTCGCCGACTTCGACAAGGAGATCGACAAGGGCCTCGGACGGCACCCGGTCCCGATGACCGTGCTCGTCAATGCCGACGGCAAGGTCGTCTCCGCGCTGCCGATGCAGATCACCTCGGCCGACCAGCTCGCCTCGCTGGTGCAGCAGTCGCTGGGGGTGCGTGTCGGATGAGCGTCACCGCCAACGGGCGACCCGACTGGCTCGAGGAGCTGGTACGCGCGGGGCAGCGGATCAAGGGCTTCGACCTGTCGAACTTCCTCCCGCCGGCCGACGGCTCGGCGCGACAGGCGGCCGTGCTCCTGCTGTTCGGCGAGGGCGAGCACGGAGCCGACGTGCTGCTCACCGAGCGCTCCCACGACATGCGGTCCCACGCCGCGCAGGTCTCTTTCCCCGGCGGCGCGTTCGACCCCGGTGACGACGGGCCCGAGCACACGGCGCTGCGTGAGGCGCAGGAGGAGACGGGTGTCGACCCGCACGGCGTCGACGTCGTCGGCCGGCTTCCCGACCTGTACGTCCCCGTGGGCAACTTCGCGGTCACGCCGGTGCTCGGCTGGTGGCGCGAGCCGTCGGAGATCGCGGTGATGAACCCCGCCGAGGTGCACTCGGTGCACCGGGTGCCGATCGCGGACCTGCTCGACCCGGAGAACCGCTACACGCTGCGGCACCCGTCCGGGTTCGTCGGACCCGCCTTCGTGCTCGACGACCTGTTCGTGTGGGGGTTCACCGGTGGCATACTCTCCCGACTCTTCGCCTTCGTCGGCTGGGAGAAGCCCTGGGACCCGGAGCGCTTCACAGAGCTTCCGGAACACATGGAAGAGCTCTTGTGGCGGAACAGATGAACATCCTCGACGTCATCTTGCTGGTCTTCGCGCTCGCCTACGCCATGTCCGGCTACCGGCAGGGCTTCATCGTGGGCGCGTGCGCCACGGCCGGGCTGCTGCTCGGCGGTGCCGCCGGGGTCTGGCTCGCGCCGAAGGTGCTCGAGGGGTACGACCCGTCGCTGACCGTGTCGATCGCCGCCCTGTTGGGCGTGCTGCTGTGCGCCACCATCGGGCAGACCATCGCCGCGCTCGCCGGCGGCGCGATCCGCCGGCACGTGACCTGGCACCCGGCACGGGCGGTCGATGCGGCTGGCGGCGCGGTGCTGTCCGCGGCCGCCGCCCTGGTGGTGGCGTGGGCGCTCGGGGTCGCCGTGAGCGGTGCGCACATCCCGGCGATCAACCGCGAGGTGTCCACCTCGCGCGTGCTGTCGGCGGTCGACCGCGTGCTGCCCGGCGACGCCGACAGCGTGCTCGACGCCCTCAACTCCGTCGTCGACCAGAGCATCTTCCCGCGCTACCTCGAGCCGTTCGTGCCCGAGCGCATCGTCAGCGTCGACCCGCCCACCCGCCGGGTGCTGCGTGACCCCCAGGTGCGCCACGCGGCACCGAGCGTGCTGAAGGTGCTGGGCACCGCCGAGTCGTGCTCACGCAGCTCAGAGGGCACCGGGTTCGTCTACGCGCCGGGCAGGGTGATGACCAACGCGCACGTGGTCGCCGGTGTCGACCACCCGCAGGTGGTCACCGCCAACGGCACGCTTCCGGCCCGGGTCGTGCTGTACGACCCCGACCTCGACGTGGCCGTGCTCCATGTCAACCGGCCGCTCGGGCTGAAGCCGCTGCGGTTCAGCCGGAAGGGCGACACCGGCGACCCCGCGGCGGTGCTCGGCTACCCGGAGAACGGCCCCTTCCACGGGGAGCCGGCCCGGATCCGCTCCGAGCAGCGCTTGCGCAGCCCCGACATCTACGGCCAGGGCACCGTGTTCCGCAACGTCTTCTCGCTGTACGCGAACGTCCGGCCCGGCAACTCCGGCGGGCCGCTGGTGTCCCCGCGGGGCCGCGTCTACGGCGTCATCTTCGCGGCGTCGGTCTCCGACCCGCAGACCGGCTACGCGCTGACCGCGGGGCAGGTGGCCAAGGACGCGGCCGCAGGCCGCCACTCCCACGCCCGGGTCGACACCGGCGCCTGCAGCAGCTAGCCAGCAGCCAGAGCGGGTGCGTCAGGCGGGCGGCGCTTTGGGCGGGTGGTGCCGCGACAGCCACTCCAGCAGCGTCTGGTTGAACCCCTCCGGGCACTCCTCGTGAGGGAAGTGCCCCACCCCGTCGACCACGGCGCTCTCGTGCGGCCCGCCGAGCAGCGACCGGGGGACCCGCCTGGCCGCGCCGGGGACGACGGTGTCCTCGGCGCCCCACACCTGCAGCACCGGCGCGCCGATGGGTGTACGCATCGCGGCGTTGAACCTTCGCCCGTCGGTGCGTGTACGCGACCGCACCACCCAGCGGTGGTACTCCAGCGCGCAGTGCGGCGACGGCCACAGCGACATCGCCGCGCGGTAGCGGGCGGACTGCTCCGGCGACGGGAACGACGACGAGGGCCCCGACCAGCTGCGCAGCAGGCGCTCGACGTACTGCCCGTCGTGCGCGCGGATCCGCCGCTCCGGCAGCCACGGGACCTGCATGCTCAGCAGGTGACGGGACAGCCGCGAGCTGCGCATCAGCGCCCGCAGGCGCAGCGGGTGCGCGGCAGCCACCGGTACCAGCCCGGCGACCCGGTCGGGGTGCAGCGCCGCCACCGCCCAGCCGACGTAGCCGCCCCAGCCCTGCCCCACCAGCACCGCGCGGGAGGCGCCGAGCGAGCGGATGACGCCCACGACGTCGCGCGCCAGCGTCACCGGGTCGTAGCCGCGCGGGGTCTTGTCAGAGCTGCCGTAGCCGCGCAGGTCCATCGCCACCGCGCGGTAGCCGGCGCCGGCCAGCGCCGGCAGCTGGTCGCTCCAGGCCCACCAGAACTCCGGGAACCCGTGCAGCAGCAGCACCAGCGGCCCGCTGCCGCTCTCGGCCACATGGAAGCGGGCCCCGTTGGCGGCGACGTGACGATGCCGCCAGGGGCCGGGCACCTCGACGGTGGCGTCCAAGGATCAGCGGTGGTCCTTGCCGAGGATGTCCTTGCTCTTCTGGGCCTGTGCGATCGCCCGCTCCGGCGGGTGCACCTGCTTGAACTTCCGCACGCCGACGAGACCCAGGATCACGCCGACGAGGAGGTAGAGGGCGAACACGATCAGGAAGGCGAAAGCGACGTTGATCCCGGGGATCATGTCGATGAACAGCGCCAGCGAGATGGAGAGCAGGACGATCGCCAGCAGACCGAAGAACGCCGCCCCGGCGACCAGCCCCGCGCCGACGCCACCTGCCCGGACGCTGATCTTGAGCTCGGACTTGGCCAGGGCGATCTCGCCGCGGATCAGGCTGGAGATGTCGCGGCTGGCGTCGGCGACGAGACGGCCGATGGTGGGCTCGTCGGCGCGTTCGTCCGTGGTCGTCATGGACTCCTCCTCGAAGTCGGCCCCGGGTGCGGGACGTCCTGGGCCGGCGGCGGTCACTGGGTACGACCCTAGAGGAAACGCGTACCCATCCTGCATCGGGCGCTAGCATGTCCGGTCGGCGCCGATTCCGGCGGCTGCCGGCGACATGGCCTTTGGGGGTGGCGGGGTGCGTACGCACGTGCGGACAGGGGTGGCGCTGCTGCTTGCGCTGTTCCTGGCGCTGGCCGGTTTCGTGGCCTGGCAGTACGGCATCCCGGCCTACCAGCGCTCCCAGACGGTGCCGGCGTACTCACCCTCGGAGGACCTCGCGCTCCCGTCGCAGGTCTACGACCCGCCCCCCTACGTCGCCGACACCGCCAGCGTCGGGCCGCCCGGGCCGGTGGGGCTGGTGTTCCAGGGCCTCAGCGCCCGTGACGGGCTCTCCGGCGTGGTCGACAAGCCGTGGTACGCGGTGTCGTCGCGCACCGGCGCCTACTACCGGCTGGAGGCACCGCACCTGGAGCAGGCCAGCAGGCTCTACGTCGGGCCGCAGGGCACGCAGGTGGCGTGGGCCTGGCCCGGCGGGGTCGAGCGCTACGACACCATGACCGGCGAGACCCGGGCGTACGCCGTCGGCCCCTCCGCCGCATCCGGCGCGCTGGTGTGGTCGCCGGACTCGACGCGGATCGCCTTCGGCGCCGACCCGGTCAGCGTGCTCGACGTTCACACGGGCAAGGTCACCTCGCTGCCGCTGCGGCTCCCCACGGATGCGGCGACCTCGCCCGCGTGGACCCCGGACGGGCGCTGGGTCACCGCGGTGGCCGGCGACTCGCTCGACGCGGTGGAGGTGGGCTCGGGTCGGCAGCGCACGATCGCGCTACACGGAGACGACGCGGCGGCGGCCACCGGCGGCTTCGCCGGCGCGGCCTGGAACTCCGCCGGCGACCTCGCCGGCGTGCACCGGCAGGTGCAGCTCAGCCGCAACGTGCTGCGCATCGTGCGCACGCCGTCGCTCACCGGGACCGGCACGGCCCGCGTCAGCGACGCCAGCCCGCCGCAGATGGCGATCGAGGGCTTCCTCGGGTGGGGCAACTCCAACGAGGCGGTGCTGACCGGGCTGCGCGCCGAGAGCGGCGCGATCGAGCAGGCCGTCGTGCTGGCGCTGCAGGACAACACCGTGTCGCCGTACATGCTGTTCCCGGCCCCGGGCGGGAACTTCGCCGGTGTGTCCACGGTGTCGGTGGCCCAGGACCTGCTGAGCCAGACCAGCACGGCCTTCGAGCGGCCCGCGAGAGCGTGGTCGCCGTTCTCCAAGCTGATGCTGTGCCTGCTGCTCGCGGTGTTCCCGACGCTGTACTACCTGATCGCCCGCCGCCCCAAGCACTGAGAGCACAGCGCCGGGGACCCACGGGTCCCCGGCGCTGCGCTGTGTCCGGTGTGCTGTCCCTGGTGTCCTACTCGTCGCCGGAGGACTTGTCCGAGGACAGGCCGGCCTTGATCTTGTCCATCACGGAGGAGTCGGCCAGCGTGGTCACGTCGCCGGTCTCGCGGTCCTCGGCCACATCCTTGAGCAGCCGGCGCATGATCTTGCCCGACCGCGTCTTCGGCAGCTCGGCCACGACCATGACCTGACGTGGCTTGGCGATGGCGCCGATCTCCTTCGCCACGTGGTTGCGCAGCTCGGTGATCACGTCGGGTCCGCCGTCACCGGCCTCCTCGCGCAGGATCACGAACGCGCAGACCGCCTGGCCGGTGGTCTCGTCGGCGGCACCGACGACCGCGGCCTCGGCGACCTTCTCGTGCGACACCAGCGCCGACTCGATCTCGGTGGTGGACAGCCGGTGCCCGGACACGTTCATCACGTCGTCGACGCGGCCGAGCAGCCAGATGTCGCCGTCGTCGTCGAGCTTGGCGCCGTCGCCGGCGAAGTACCTGCCCTTGAAGCGCGACCAGTACGTGTCGATGAACCGCTGGTCGTCACCCCAGATCGTGCGCAGCATCGCCGGCCAAGGCTCGGTCAGCGTCAGGTAGCCGCCGTGCCCGTCGCCGACCGCCGTGCCGGACTCGTCGACGACCTCCGCGGAGACACCGGGGATCGGGTGCATCGCCGACCCGGGCTTGGCCGCGGTGACGCCCGGCAGCGGGCTGATCATGATCATGCCGGTCTCGGTCTGCCACCAGGTGTCGACGACCGGGCAGCTGCCGCCGCCGATGTGCTCGCGGTACCACACGTAGGCCTCGGGGTTGATCGGCTCGCCGACGGAGCCGAGCACCCGCAGCGAGGACAGGTCGTACTTCGCAGGGATGTCGCTGCCCCACTTCATGAACGTGCGGATCGCCGTCGGGGCGGTGTAGAAGATCGTCGCCTTGTACTCCGACGCGATCTCCCACCAGCGGCCCTTGTGCGGGGTGTCGGGCGTGCCCTCGTACATCAGCGACGTGGCGCCGTTGGCCAGCGGGCCGTACACGATGTAGGAGTGGCCGGTCACCCAGCCGATGTCGGCCGAGCACCAGTACACGTCGGTGTCGCGCTTGAGGTCGAAGATCCCCCAGTGCGTGTAGGCGCAGCCGGTGAGGTAGCCGCCGGTGGTGTGCAGGATGCCCTTCGGCTTGCCCGTGGTGCCGGAGGTGTACATCACGTACAGCGGGTGCTCGGAGTCGAACGCCTCGGGCGTGTGCTCGTTGCTCTGCTTGCCGACGACGTCGTGCCACCACACGTCGCGCTGGTCGTTCCAGTCCACCTCCTGTCCGGTGCGCTGCACGACGAGCACGTGGCGCACGTTGTCGCACCGGTCCGCGGCCGCGTCGACGGCCGGCTTCAGCGCGCTGGGAGCGCCCTTGCGGTAGCCGCCGTCGGCCGTGATGACCACCTGGGCGTCGCAGTCCTTGATGCGGGTCACCAGCGCGTCGGAGGAGAACCCGCCGAACACGACCGTGTGGGGTGCGCCGATGCGCGCGCACGCGAGCATCGCCACGACGGTCTCCAGGATCATCGGCAGGTAGATCGCGACGCGGTCACCCTTGTTGACTCCGAGCTCGGTCAGCGCGTTGGCCGCCTTGCAGACCTCGTCCTTCAGCTCGGCGTACGTCATCGTGCGGGTGTCGCCGGGCTCACCGACCCAGTGGAAGGCGACCTTGTCGCCGCGCCCGTCCTCGACGTGCCGGTCGACGCAGTTGTAGGCCGCGTTCAGCTTGCCGCCGACGAACCACTTCGCGAACGGCGGGTTGTCCCAGTCGAGTACGCGGTCCCACTTCTGCTCCCACGACAGCCGCTCGGCCTGCTCGCTCCAGAACGCCTCCGGGTCGGCCTTGGCCCGGTCATAGTCCTTAGACGTGAGGTTGGCGTCCTTCGCCAGCTCGGCCGGCGGCTCGAAGCGCCGGTTCTCCTGCAGCAGGTTGGACAGTGTCTCGTCAGTCACGGTCTCTCCTCGGCGAGTGCGTGTGTTGGGGCTCACCCTCCGCCCACCTTAGGTGGAGTACCCATCTGTGGAACACCGCCCGGCCACGAGGGGTGAGCCCGTGGCCGGGCGGTCGCGCGGGGTCGATGCGGCCGTGTGAGCCCGCCTGTGCGCTTGTGTGGCCCGTGTGGTGCGTGCGGCCGGTGGCGGTCAGTGCCGGACGGGCGCCTCCGCACCGGCGCCGGTCAGCGCCCTGACCTCCAGCTCGTCGTACCTCGCGTCCGCGACCGGGTCCGGCCGGCGGTGGTGGCGCGCAGCCAGCCGAACAGGAACCCGGCCGGGATCGAGACGATGCCGGGGTTCGCCAGCGGGAACAGCGCCCAGTCGCTGTCCGGGAACAGCGCCTCGGCGTCGCCCGACACCACCGGCGACAGCGCCACCAGGATCACCGCGACGGTGAGCCCGCCCTAGATCGCCCAGACCGCGCCGCGGGTGTTGAACCCCCGCCAGAACAGGTTGTAGACCAGCGCCGGCACGTTGCCGGACGCGGCGACAGCGAACGCGAGTGCCACCAGGAACG
>CBFGZI010000142.1:0-9054 GCA_965653225.1 uncultured Propionibacteriales bacterium
GACCGGCGCGAGGACCCAGATGGAACCCGACGCAACGACAACGGACACGACCGACGCGCGGGTGGAGGCACCCCCGGACGCGGCGGGCGCTGAAGGTGCGACGGAGCACAGTCCCTCGGAGTCGACCTGGTCACCACAGGCGCGCCACCCAGACAGCACGGGCGACACCGACGGCCAGCGGGATGAGCCGGTAGCAGGTGAAAGCCGCGATACCCCCGACGCCCCCGAAGCCGTTTCACGTGAAACGACGCCCACGACCGATGAGCAACGGGAGACCATGCCCAACGTTGACGGCCTACCGGACACGGCGACACAGGGAGCCGAGCAGGCCCGCTTCGGCCCGATCCTGGCGCCCACTCCGTCGCCGATGACGGCCGCCGAGATCGCGGCGGACTCCGGCACGACCTATGCGGACCCGACGACGCCGATGGCGTCCGCGACCCATGAGGAACTACGGACCTCGAACAAGGCCGACCATGCGCTGCCCCGCCCCAAGGAGCCGCGCGTCATGGTGATCGCCAACCAGAAGGGTGGCGTCGGCAAGACCACCACCACCGTGAACATGGCGGCGGCACTCGCCCAGCACGGCCTGCGGGCGCTCATCATCGACCTCGACCCGCAGGGGAACGCGTCCACTGCACTCGGGATCGACCACTCCGCGGGAACGCCCGGGGTGTACGAGGTGATGGGCGACGGCACCCCGATGAAGGAAGTCATCCGGCAGTGCCCGGACGTGCCGAACCTGTACGGGGTCCCGGCGACCATCGACCTCGCCGGTGCCGAGATCGAGCTGGTGTCGCTCGTGGCCCGCGAGTCGCGTCTCCGCAAGGCGCTGGACGCGTACCTGACCTCGGTGCAGGACAGCGACGAGCGGTTCGACTACGTGTTCATCGACTGTCCGCCGTCGTTGGGCCTGCTCACGATCAACGCCCTGGTGGCCGGTCGGGAGATGCTGATCCCGATCCAGTGCGAGTACTACGCCCTCGAGGGCGTGACCCAGTTGCTGCGCAACGTGGACATGGTGCGCGCGCACCTGAATCCTGAGCTGCTGGTCTCGACCATCGTCCTCACGATGTACGACGGACGCACCCGGCTGGCCGCCGGCGTCGCCGACGAGGTACGCCAGCACTTCGGCGACCTGGTCCTGAAGACCGCGATCCCACGTTCGGTGCGGATCTCGGAGGCTCCGAGCTACGGCCAGACCGTGCTCACCTACGACCCCACCTCGACCGGTGCACTCTCGTACCTCGAGGCTGCCCGTGAACTCGCCACGCACGCCACTCAGCAGACGGAGGCACAGTGAACACACGTCGAGGCCTGGGCCGTGGGCTCGGTGCGCTGATTCCGACCGCCGCGGAGGAGGAGGCCCGCACCGGCGCGGCTTCGGCAGTCGCCGCGGGTGTCGGCAACTACGGCACGCATGAGGCGGACGCTGGTCACAACGGCGCGTCGGCGCCGGCGGCCGGGGGCGACCTGAACCAGGTCGACGGTGCCCGGTTCGCGGAGATCCCCGTCGAGAAGGTCACGCCCAACCCTCGGCAGCCTCGTGAGGTGTTCGAGGAAGAGGCGATGGCCGAGCTGGTGCACTCGATCAAGGAGGTCGGGCTCCTCCAGCCGGTCGTCGTGCGTCCGGTCGAGGAGGGCCGCTTCGAGCTCATCATGGGTGAGCGCCGCTGGCGGGCCACCAAGGACGCCGGCCTGGAGACGATCCCCGCGATCGTGCGCGACACCAGCGACGACGCGATGCTGCGCGACGCTCTGCTGGAGAACCTGCACCGGGCCCAGCTCAACCCGCTGGAGGAGGCGGCGGCCTACCAGCAGCTGCTGGACGACTTCGGCTGCACGCACGACGAGCTGGCCGGACGCATCGGTCGCTCGCGCCCGCAGATCTCCAACACCCTGCGGCTGCTGCGGCTGTCGCCGCCGGTACAGCGCCGCGTCGCCGCCGGCGTGCTGTCGGCGGGCCACGCACGCGCGCTGGTCGGGATCGAGGAGGAGGACGCCCAGGACCGGCTGGCCGGCCGGGTGGTGTCCGAAGGCCTGTCGGTGCGGGCGCTCGAGGAGATGATCGCGGTGGGCACCGGCGAGGACGGCGCGTCTCGTCGCAGCCGCCCGCGCAAGCCGGTGGCACCGGGACTGGCCGACCTCGGCGAGCGACTGAGCGAGCGGTTCGAGACCAGGGTGAAGGTCGACCTGGGCCAGAAGAAGGGGCGCATCACCGTCGAGTTCGCGTCGCTGGACGACCTGCGGCGCATCGTCGAGATCATGGACCCGACAAGCGACGTAGCGCTGGATGGATCCACCGACTTGGCGATGTGACGTCCAACCGACGAAGCGATGAGTCGCTTTGTCGACAAACTGCTAGATCAGCAAATGTCTCAAGCGATAAGCATCTGAAGACACAAGCAGACGCAGCGACAAGTAACCGAGACGATAAGGCTGCCTGCCGACAGGGCTGCCCGAAGTTGCAGCACTCCTGGGATCAGTGCCGGGCGACCGCGGCGCGCACCAGGTCGGCGCACACGTCACCGAGGTCGAGACCCTCGGCCTCGATCGACAGCGGCACCAGCGAGGTCTCGGTCATCCCCGGTGCCACATTCACCTCGAGGAACCAGACCTCACCGGAGTCATCGACGATCAGGTCTGACCGGGAGAAGTCGCGCAGTCCCAGCGTGGCGTGCGCCGTCACCGCCACCGCCGCGCAGGCGCGGGCCACGTCGTCGGACAGCTTCGCCGGCACAACGAACTCGGTCGACCCGGCGGTGTAGCGCGCGCTGTAGTCGTAGAACCCTCCGTCGGGCCGGATCTCCACCGCCGGCAGTGCCCGCGGGCCCGCCCCGGTGTCGACCACCGGCACCGACACCTCCGTACCGGCGACGAACCGCTCGACCAGGGCGACCGGGCCGTAGGCGAAACAGCCCACCATCGCGCCCGGCAGGTCGGCGACGTCGCGCACCACCGAGCAACCCAGCGCCGAGCCGCTGCGCACGGGCTTGACCACCAGCGGAAGCCCGAGGCTCGCGACCAGCGCCTCCATCATCGCCGCGGCACCGACCTCGCGGAACGTCTCGTGCGGCAGCGTCACCCCGTGCGGCGTCGACAGGCCGGCCCGGGACACCAGGGTCTTGGCCACCGGCTTGTCGAACGCGATCCGGGAGGCGTCGGGCCGCGAGCCCACGTACGGCAGCCCGAGCAGCTCGAGCACCTCCCGCAGCGCGCCGTCCTCACCGGTCTCGCCGTGCAGCAGCGGGAAGACGCACGCCGGACGGTCGCTACGCAGCGCGGCCAGCAGGGTGGCGTCGACGTCGCGCTCCTCCACGTCGACACCCGAGCCACGCAGGGCCTCGGACACCCGGCGGCCGGACCGCAGCGATACGTCCCGCTCGTGGGACAGGCCGCCCGCCAGCACGACCACTCGGCCCTCGAACTGCTCCGGCATCGTGGGTGGTTCCTCTCCGCGTACATCGGTGCCCCGACCCGGTGCCGGGTCGGCGACCGCCTAGGTCAGGTCGGTGTTCGGCGTGTCGTAGGAGGGTGCGATCGGGTGCGGTGCCGCGCCGAACACCTCGCGCAGCTCCAGCTCCTGCTCGATCACCCCGGCCAGCCGGCGCACGCCCTCGCGGATCCGCTCCGGCGTGGGGTAGCAGTACGACAGCCGCATGCACGAGCTGCCGAACCCGTCGGCGTAGAACGCTGTCCCCGGCACGTACGCCACCCGCGCGGTCACCGCGCGCGGAAGCATCGCCTTGGCGTCCAGACCCGGCGGCAGCGTGAGCCAGACGTAGAACCCACCGGTCGGGACCGTCCAGGTGGTGCCCTCGGGCATCAGGTCGGCGAGAGACGCGAGCATCGCGTCGCGGCGCTCGAGGTACATCTCCCGGAACTGCTTCACCTGGCCGCGCCAGTCGTAGCCGGCCAGGTAGGCCGACACCATCTGCTGGCTGAACGTGGGTGGGCACAGCGTCGCCGACTCCTGCGCCAGCACGAGCTTCTCGCGTACGGCGTGCGGGGCCAGCACCCAGCCGACCCGCATCCCCGGAGCGAACGTCTTCGAGAACGACCCGAGGTAGACCACGTGGTCGGCCTCGTCGGCGCGCAGCGAGCGGAACGGCTCGGCGTCGAAGCCGAGAAGCCCGTACGGGTTGTCCTCGAGCACCAGCAGGTCGGCCTCGCGACAGATGTCGAGCACCTCGCGACGACGCGGCGTGGACAGCGAGACGCCCGCGGGGTTGTGGTAGTTCGGGATCGTGTAGAGGAACTTCGGCCGCTTGCCGGCCGCGGTGACGGCGGCCAGTGCATCGCGCAGTGCGTCCGGGCGCAGGCCGTCGTCGTCCATCTCCACGTGCACGACGTCGCACTCGTACGCGCGGAACACCCCGAGCGCTCCGACATAGCTCGGCGCCTCGCAGATGACCACGTCACCGGGGTCACAGAAGATCCGGGTCACCAGGTCGACCGCCTGCTGCGACCCGACCGTCACCACCACGTCGTCGGGGTGGGCGTCGATGCCCTCCAGCCCCATCACGTCGCAGATCTGCTCGCGCAGCCGTGGGTCGCCCTGCCCGGAGCTGTACTGCATCGCCTGCGCACCGCGCTCGGCCACCAGCTCGTGCACGAGGCTGCCGATCGTGTCCAGCGGGAGACCGGAGATGTTGGGCATGCCGCCGGCCAGCGAGACCACCTCGGGCCGGCTGGCCACGGAGAACAGCGCACGGATCTCGGACGCGGTCATCCCGTGGGTACGAGCGGCGTAGCGGTCGACGTAGGAGTCCAGGCGCGTCTCGCGCGCCGGCCGTGCCGGCGTGCGCGATTGCTCTGACTGCTCGGACTGCATGGTTGGCGGGCTCCTGCACTCGACGGCCCCGGTGATCCGAGGGTCTACGATGCCTCATAGCAGGACGCCCAGCCTACGGCGGGCGTCCCTGTGGTCGGCGGTGACAGGCCGTCCCGCGAGACGGCCGGCGTTTTGGGAGTCGCGGCATGGCGCGTCGCATGGTCAGCCTCACGCTGGACAACATCGACGACCTCCCCTCCCGGTGCCGCAACTGCGTGTTCTGGGAGCTCGACCCCGTCGCCGGCCGCCGGGCCGTCGAGGCCGGTGACCCCGCGCTGGAGAAGGAGGCGTGGCTGTCCGCGGTGCTCCTCGACTGGGGGTCGTGCGGGCGGCTGGCCTACGTCGACAAGGTGCCGGCCGGCTACGTGCTGTACGCCCCGCCGACCCACGTGCCGCGCTCGGTGGCGTTCCCGACCTCGCCGGTCAGCGCCGACGCGGTCATGCTCATCACCGGCTACATCCTGCCGGAGTTCCGCGGTGGCGGGCTGGGACGCGTGCTGGTGCAGACCGTGGCCAAGGACCTGATCAAGCGCGGCGGCATCCGGGCGATCGAGGCGTTCGGCCGGGCCGAGGGCCGCGAGCTGGCCAAGTCGGAGACGGGCCGCTGCGTGGTGCCCGCCGACTACCTCACCGCGGTCGGCTTCAAGACCGTGCGGCCACACCCCCGGTTCCCGCGGCTGCGGCTGGAGCTGCGCAACGCGGTGACCTGGCGCGAGGACGTGGAGGTCGCCTTGGAGCGGCTCCTGGGGTCGATGCGTCCCGAGCCGGTACGCCGGCCGGCCGCCCCAGTCCGCTGACGCTCTTCGGCCCGGCTGGGGTGCGGACCGGCGCGGGTCGCCGGGCAACCAGCCTCGCTCCTGCGTCGTTCGGCGGCCGGCCCATCCACGCCCGGCCCATCCACGCCGGCCCGCTCGCCGGGCACACGCGTCCATGGCGCCGGTATGCATGACTTCGCCCGCTGTGTGGCACGACGAGCCCCCCGCCGGGTGCCCGTAACACCCGGCTACATGGCGTCTGGTCGCTCCCCGAGGCTCATGCGCCCAGGGAAGCGCCCGCGAGACCCGGTTACATGGCGCGTGGGCCACGACGAAGGCCCCGCCCACCGGTGGGTTGAAGCCGGTGACGGGGCCTACGCGTGAAGCGTGCCTGCTGCTCAGGCGTTGATGACGTCGCCGAGGTCGTTGAGCAGCGCGGCCTTCGGCTTGGCGCCGACGATCATCTTCTGCAGCTCGCCGTTGGTGAACACGGCCATCGCGGGGATGCCGGTGACCCGGTACTGGGCGGGCGTCTGCGGGTTCTCGTCGACGTTCATCTTCATGATCGTCAGCTTCTCGCCGTGCTCGTTGGCGATCTCCTCCAGGATCGGGGCGACCTGGCGGCACGGTCCGCACCACTCCGCCCAGAAGTCGACCAGCACCGGCTTGTCGGCCTTGAGGACGTTGGTCTCGAACTCGCTGTCGCTGACGGACTGGATTGCACCCACGGGTTCTCCTTCGGTGTTGCTCGTTGACGTTGTGGTCGGTGGTCGGTGTGGTCGCAGGGTGGGGACCGTTGCTCAGGCTCGCGCGCTGTTCGCGGGCTCCTCGATGAACGTGGTGGTCACGCCCGTCGGATGCGCCTCCGCCTCGGTGTGCCGGACGTCGCCGGCCGTCGAGGGGGCGTGCTCAAGCGCGGCGAGGTAGCGCTCGGCGTCCAGCGCCGCCGCGCAGCCGGTGCCGGCGGCGGTGACGGCCTGCCGGTAGCGGAAGTCGACGAGGTCGCCGCTGGCGAAGACCCCGTCGATGTTGGTGTGCGTCGTCGGGGCGTCGACCAGCACGTAGCCGCCCTCGTCGATGCGGACCTGGTCGCGCACCAGCTCCGAGCGCGGGTCGTGCCCGATCGCGATGAACAGGCCGGTCGCCTCGATCCGGCGGGTCTCACCGGTCTGGGTGTCACGCAGCGTCAACCCGGTCAGCGTGTCCTCGCCGTGCAGCTCGGCGACCTCGCTGTTCCAGGCGAAGTCGATCTTGGGGTCGGCGAACGCGCGCTCCTGCATGATCTTGGACGCGCGCAGCGCGTCGCGACGGTGCACGATCGTCACCTTCTCGGCGAACCGGGTGAGGAACGTCGCCTCCTCGACGGCCGAGTCGCCACCGCCCACGACGACGATGTTCTGGTTGCGGAAGAAGAAGCCGTCGCAGGTCGCGCACCAGCTCACGCCGTGCCCGGAGAGCCGCTCCTCGTCGGGCAGTCCGAGCTTGCGGTACGCCGACCCCATCGACAGGATCACCGTCCGCGCCCGGTGCTCGGTGCCGCTGGAGTCGGTCACGACCTTCTCCTCGCCGGTCAGGTCGACCGAGTGGACGTCGTCGGCGACCAGCTCCGCGCCGAAGCGCTCGGACTGCTTGCGCAGGTTGTCCATCAGCTCGGGGCCCATGATCCCGTCGGGGAAACCGGGGAAGTTCTCCACGTCGGTGGTGTTCATCAGGGCGCCTCCGGCGGTGACCGAGCCTTCGAAGACGAGAGGGTGCAGCTCAGCCCGCGCGGCGTAGATCGCAGCGGTGTATCCCGCCGGGCCGGACCCGATGATGATCACATTGCGGACGTCGTTGGACACGTCGCCTCGATTCGTTCGCTCGACTGGCCGCTGCAGGGCATCCGTACCCCGCTGCAACGGATCTTAGGCCGCGGACATTCCCGTCACGGGCGCAGCCCACGGCGCGCGAGCACGTGCGGCTGGGGCGAGCAGGCGACCAGGACACCCTGCGTCGGTGCCCGGTTGGGACGCAGCACCACGACGCCCGGGGCGCCGTTGCCGCCGGGCAGCTGCACAGAGTAGGAGGCCACCGGTCCGAGGCCGTCACCGAGCGCGGCGCGTACGCAGCCGGGCAGGTCGTGACCCGGGTGGTCGGGGGAGTGGGCCGCGGCCACGCCCTCGATGAGCCCGGCGCCCTGCGCGGCAACCTTGAGAGGGAGCGGGACGGTGGGCCGGAACGCGTTGCCCCCCGACTCGTTGGTGCCGACCCGACCTTGCCCGTCCGCGGACAGTGCCGAGGACTGCGGCGACCCTCCGCGGGCGGCGTCGCGCCGGGGCCCCGACTGCGCGGGCGCCCGCTCGGCGGCGACCGACCCCGCGTCACCGCTGGCGCTCTGGCCGGTTACGCCGGTCTGCGTGAGCTGACCGAGCCCGACGGCCACCACGGTCGCCGCGGCAGCCGCGAGCACGCCTCCGGACAGCACCCGGCGCCGTCGGCGGCGTCGCTCGTCGAGGTCGCCCACCGTCCTGCCGGCCACCGTTCCGCCGGCGGCCGTCGCGCTCGCGGCAACCTTCCCGGCGCCGCCGCCGGTGCCTGCGGCCCGCTCGGCCGACTCCCGCGCCAGCGCGGACTCCACTCGCGCCGCCACGTCCGCGGGGATCGGGGGCGTCGACTCCGGTGCCGCCGCCGCGTGCAGCTGGTCGGTGACACCACGCAGCTGTCGTGCGGTGACCGCGCACTCCTCGCACTGTGCGAGGTGCGTGCGTACGCGCAGCTCGTCCGCGGGTCCGAGCACCCCTTCCAGGTGCAGGGCGACGTCCTCGACGCTGGGATGCGTCACGTCAGTCACCTCCACGGCCGGGTCGGGGGTTGGGTCGGCGGCCTGGTCGCGCGTCCCCGGACGGGACCCGCCTAAGTGGGACGTCCGCCTGCGCCTCAGGGTTCCGCAGCCAGGCCAGAGCCGGCAGCAGCCTCGCCCTCGCCCGGGCGCAGCGGCTCTTCACCGTGCCCACCGCGCAGCCGAGCAGCTCGGCGGCCTCGGCGACCGAGTAACCCTCCATGTCCACCAGCACCAGCGCGTGCCGCTGGTCCTCGGGCAGGGTGCGCAGCGCGTCGAGCACCGCGGTGCGCTCGGTGAGCTGCTCGGCCGGGTCCGGCTGGGGCGACGCGGCGACCTGCGTCCCCGCCTCGTCGAGGTCGTCGGGCAGCGGGTCGGCGGCGCGCACCCGGTTGCGGCGCACCTGGTCGAGACATGCGTTGACCACGATCCGGTGCAGCCAGGTGGTGACCGCGGCGTCGCCGCGATAGGAGCCGGCCCGGCGGAACGCCGAGATCATCGCCTCCTGCAGCGCGTCCGCGGCCTGCTCGGGCTCGCCGAGGGTGCGCAGCGCCACCGCCCAGAGCCGGTCGCGGTGCCGGGTGAACAGCGTCCCGAACGCGTCGGGGTCGCCCGCCACGTGCCGGGTCAGCAGGTCGCGGTCGGTG
>CBFGZI010000143.1:0-8857 GCA_965653225.1 uncultured Propionibacteriales bacterium
TCAGTGCAGCAGCTCAGTGCAGCAGGGCGTTGGCGGGGTCCTCGACGATCGCGGCCACGTCGGCGAGGTACTGCGACCCCTGCTGACCGTCCACGATCCGGTGGTCGAACGACAGCGCCAGCTGGGTGACCCAGCGCGGCTTCACCCGGCCCATGTGCACCCACGGCTGCTTGCGGATCGCACCCATGCACAGGATCGCCGACTCGCCGGGGTTGATGATCGGCGTGCCGGCGTCGACCCCGAACACCCCGACGTTGGTGATGGTGAACGACCCGCCCTGCATGTCGCCCGGCGGGGTCTTGCCCGCACGCGCGGTCGCGGTCAGCTCCCCGATCTCGCCGGCCAGCTCGCGCATCGACATCTGGTCGGCGTCCTTGATGTTGGGCACGACCAGTCCGCGCGGCGTGGCCGCCGCGATGCCGAGGTTGACGTAGTGCTTGAGCACGATCTCCTGCGCGGCGTCGTCCCAGGTGGCGTTGACCTCCGGCGTACGCCGCATGGCCAGGCACACCGCGCGCGCGACCACCAGCAGCGGCGAGACCTTCACGTCGCGGAAGTCGCGGTGCGCGCGCAGCCGGTCGGCGAACCGCATCGTGCGGGTGGCGTCGACCGTGACCCACTCGGTCACGTGCGGGGCGGTGAACGCGCTGGACACCATCGCCTGCGCGGTCATCCTGCGGACGCCCTTGACCGGGACCCGCGTCTCCCGCTCGCCGCGCAGCATCGGCGCCGGCGCCGGGACACCCTCGGGCTCCGCGGCCGCGGCCGGCGCCCCCGCGCCGGATGCGTACGACTGCACGTCGTCGCGGGTGACGATGCCACCCTCGCCGGTTCCCGTGACCGCGGTCAGGTCGACGCCGAGGTCCTTGGCCAGCTTGCGTACCGGCGGCGTGGCCAGCACCCGAACGATGCCGTCCGAGCGCGCCGCGGGCTGCTCGGGCTGCGGCTGCGGCTCGGGCGCGGGCTCGGCCTCACCGGCCGACGGCTGCGCCTCCTCGACCTCACCGGCCGGCGCCGGGGTCGTGTGCGGCTGGAAGGCCGCCTGAACGCCCGTCTGTGCGGCGGCAGCAGAGGCCGCGGCGGGTTCGGTCTGCTGCGACTTGCGCGGCCGGCGCTTGCCGGTGGTGGCCCGCGGGCCCGGGCCGACCAGCGTCGGCTGCCGCTCCTCGCGAGGGGAGAGCTTCCCCTCGACACCGGGCTCGACACCGCCCTCGCCGGCTGCCTCGTCGGCCTCCCCCGCGACGGCCTCACCGACCTGCTCGGCCTGGGCCTCGGCCTGGGCCGCCGGGAGGTCGGTCGCCACCGCGATGATCGGTGTGCCGACCTCGACGGTGTCGCCCTCGCTGACCAGCAGCGACTCCACGGTCCCCGCCCAGGGGCATGGCAGCTCGACGAGCGACTTGGCGGTCTCGATCTCGACGATGATGTCGTTGACCTTGACCGTGTCTCCTGGCTTGACCTTCCAGGAGACGACCTCGGCCTCGGTCAGTCCCTCACCGACGTCGGGCAGCTTGAACTGCAGGGCATCAGACATGGAACGGGTCTCCTGGCGTCAGTAGGCGAGCGAGCGGTCGACGGCGTCGAGCACCCGGTCGAGGTCGGGGAGGTACTCCTCCTCCACGCGGCTCGGCGGGTACGGCGTGTCGAAGCCGCCGACCCGCCCCACCGGCGCCTCCAACGAGTAGAAGCAGTTCTCGGAGATGCGTGACGCGATCTCCGAGCCCAGGCCCAGGTTCACCGGCGCCTCGTGCACCACGACTGCCCGGCCGGTCTTGCGCACCGACTCGTACACCGGCTCGAGGTCGAGCGGCGACAGCGAGCGCAGGTCGATGACCTCGAGCTGGCGGCCTTCGTCGGCGATGGCGTTGGCGCTCTCCATGCAGACCTTCACCATCGGCCCGTAGCCCAGGAGCGTGAGGTCGGTGCCCTCACGGACGACGCGCGACTTGAACAGCGGGTAGGCGTCCTCGGGCTTGACGGACTCGTCGACCTCGCCCTTCTCCCAGTAGCGTCGCTTGGGCTCGAGGAAGATGACCGGGTCGTCGCAGGCGATCGCCTGCTGGATCATGTGGTAGGAGTCGAGCGGGTTGGAGCACGAGACGACCTTCAGCCCGGCGGTGTGGGAGAAGTACGCCTCGGGGCTCTCGCTGTGGTGCTCGACCGCGCCGATACCGCCGCCGAACGGGATGCGGATGACGATCGGCATCGGGATCCGGCCGCCGCTGCGGAAGTGGATCTTCGCGACCTGGCTGACGATCTGGTCGAAGCCGGGGAACACGAAGCCGTCGAACTGGATCTCGCACACCGGGCGGTAGCCGCGCATGGCCAGACCGACCGCGGTGCCGATGATGCCGGACTCGGCCAGCGGGGTGTCGATGACGCGGTCCTCGCCGAAGTCCTTCTGCAGGCCGTCGGTGATGCGGAAGACGCCGCCGAGCTTGCCGACGTCCTCGCCCATGATGACGACCTTGGGGTCGGCCTCCATCGCCGCACGCAGGCCGCTGTTGAGGCCCTTTGCCAGGGTGATCGCTGCCATCAGTGTGCTCCCTCGAACGAGGCCAGGTAGTCGGAGAACTGCTCGCGCTGGGTCACCAGCTCTGGCGTCTGCTCGGCGTACACGTGGTCGAAGATGTCCAGCGGCTTGGGGTCGGGCATCTCCAGGCAGCCACGGCGAAGGTGCTCGGCCACCTGGTCGGACTCGAGCTCGATGTCGGAGAAGAACGTGTCGTCGGCCGCACCGCTGCGCGCGAGATAGGCCTTGACCCGCGCGATCGGGTCCTTGAGCTTCCAGTGCTCGAGCTCCTCCGACACCCGGTAGCGCGTCGGGTCGTCGGTGGTGGTGTGCGCGCCCATCCGGTAGGTGAACGCCTCGATCAGCATCGGGCCGCTGCCCTCGCGGGCGTGCTTGAGCGCGGCCTTGGTGACGGCGTAGCAGGCGAGCACGTCGTTGCCGTCGACCCGAACGCCGGGGAAGCCGAAGCCGTTGGCGCGCTGGTAGAGGGGGATCCGGCTCTGCTTCTCGATCGGCTCCGAGATCGCCCACTGGTTGTTCTGGCAGAAGAACACCACCGGCGCGTTGAACACCGAGGCGAAGATGAACGACTCGTTGACGTCGCCCTGGCTGGTGGCGCCGTCACCGAAGTACGCCACCACCGCCGCGTCGCGGTCGGCGTCACCGGTGCCCACGACGCCGTCGCGCTGCATGCCCATCGCGTAGCCGGTGGCGTGCAGCGTCTGCGCGCCGATCACGATCGTGTACAGCCCGAAGTTGTGCTCGGCGGGGTCCCAGCCGCCCTGGTCGACGCCGCGGAACAGGCCGAGCAGCCGCAGCGGGTCGACCCCGCGGGTCAGCGCCACGCCGTGCTCGCGGTAGGTCGGGAAGACGAAGTCCTGCGGCGCCGCGGCACGCCCGGACCCGACCTGCGCGGCCTCCTGGCCGAGCAGCGAGGCCCAGATCCCGAGCTCACCCTGCCGGCACAGCGCGGTGGCCTCGGTGTCGATGCGGCGCGCCAGCACGAGGTCGCGGTAGAAGCCCTTGATCGCCTCGTCGTCGAGGTCGAAGGAGAACTCCGGGTGCTCGCGGCGCTCGCCCTCCGGGGTGAGCAGCTGGACGAGGTCGGTGCTGTCGGCCCCGGGGGACGGGCCGAAGACGGCGGTAAGCCCGGACGGTGACTCGGGGCTGGTGGAAGGGTCGGACACATGCACTCCTCGGGTCTTGTCGCTGACCGGGATCGCCGGTCGCGTCAGAGCCATTGAGCCGCGCATCCGCAGCACCGAGGGTGTGGTGCGCGACCGCGTGGCACAGTCCTGTGACGGCAGCCACAGTCGGGTCCAACGGTAGCGGGGAACCGGTGACGACGGCCAATCACCCCTGCGCCCGGCGCCGCGCGACCGGGGTCAGCGCGCGGTGCCCGCCCGCCACTCGGCGGCGACCTTGAGGAACACGTCGTTGGCCTCGGACTCGCCGATGGTCACGCGCACGCCGTCGCCGGCGAACGGCCGCACCATCACCCCCGCCGCCTCGCAGTCGGCCGCGAACTCGACGGTGTCGTCGCCGAGGTGCAGCCAGACGAAGTTGGCCTCGCTGGTGGGCACGTCCCACCCCTGGCTGCGCAGCGCCTCCCACACCCGGGAGCGCTCCTCGACCAGCGCGTCGACACGCTCGAGCAGGGCCGGCTCCTGGTGCAGCGAGGCGACCGCGGCCTGCTGTGCGACGTGCGAGACCCCGAACGGCAGTGCGCACTTGCGGATCGCCTCGGCCACCGGCTGCGGTGCGATCGCGTAGCCCACGCGCAGCCCGGCCAGCCCGTACGCCTTGGAGAAGGTGCGCAGCAGGCAGACGTTGTCACGCCCCTGGAAGACCTCCATGCCGTCGACGACCTCGGGGTCGCGCACGAACTCGCGGTAGGCCTCGTCGACGACGACGAGCACGTGCTCGGGCACGCGGTCGACGAACGCCTGCAGCTCCGCGCCGCGCACCACCGGGCCGGTCGGGTTGTTCGGCGAGCACACGATCACCACCCGGGTGCGCTCGGTGATCGCGTCGGCCATCGCGTCGAGATCGTGGCGTGCGCCCGCGCCGAGCGGGACCTCGACGGCGGTGGCGCCGGTGACACCGACCGCGATCGGGTAGGCCTCGAACGACCGCCACGCGTACACGACCTCGTCGCCGGCGGCGCACATCGCCTGCAGCAGGTGGTAGAGCACCGCCACCGACCCGGTGCCGACGGCGAGCTGGTCGCTCGGCATGTCGAGGCGCTTCGACAGCGCGTCGTACAGCGCCACGCATCCCATGTCGGGGTAGCGGTTCATCGCGCCGGCGGCCTCGACCGCGGTCTCCACCACGCCGGGGAGCGGCGGGAAGGGGTTCTCGTTGCTGGACAGCTTGTAGGCGCGCAGACCCTCGCGCGGCTCGGGGGGACGACCAGGCTTGTAGGTGGGGATGGCCTCGAGGGCTGAGCGGGTCCGCGGCTTGGTCATGGCGCCCAGCCTATTGTGCGAGGGTGGTGCACCTGATGGCCCGCACGTCGAAACACCGGCTTCCCGGACCGCGCGGCAACCCGCTGCTCGGCAGCGCGCTGTCGCTGAAGACGGACCTGCTGCGGACCCTGTTGCGTGACCGCGAGAGGTACGGCGACCTGGTCTCCTACCCGGTCGGGCCGGTCGGCCGGCTGCGGCAGCACTTCGTGGTCGCGCACCATCCCGACGACGTGCAGAAGGTGCTCACCAACACCGAGCGCACCCTGTCCAAGGACACGATCGGCTTCCGGGCGATGGCCGACCTGCTCGGCCGAGGCCTGCTCACCACCGAGGGCGACCAGTGGCGCCGGCAGCGCCGGATCGTTCAGCCGCTGTTCACGCCGCGCCGGGTGGAGGGCTATGCCGGGCTGATGGCCGCCGAGGCCGCCGCCATCGCCGAGGACGGGACCGGCGGCACGAGCGGCGCCGACGGCTCGCCCGAGCCCGTCGACCTGCATCTGCTGATGCTCCGCTACACGCTGCGCGTGGTCGGCCGGGCGCTGTTCGGCGACGCGATCGAGGACCTCGTGCCGGTGCTGCACGACCTCGTCCCGGCGGTCAGCGACGTGACGCTGCGCCGCACGTTCCAGCTGCGACAGTCGCCGATGGACCAGCGCACTCCGCGCAACATCCGGCCCCGGCGGCTGCGTGCCCGGGAGTACGCCGTGGTCGACGAGATCCTCTCGCGCACGCCCGCGCGGGACGACGACGACTGCGACAACCTGGTCACCCGGCTGCGCGCCGCGCGCGACCCGGAGACCGGTGACGCGCTGTCGGAGGAGGAGATCCGCGACCAGGCGCTGATCTTCCTGATGGCCGGGCACGAGACCACCGCCGGCGCGCTGACGTCCACCCTGCACCTGCTCGGTCGCCACCAACGCGTCCAGGAGCGGGTCGCCGACGAGGTCGGCACGGTCCTCGGCGAACGAGCCGCCCCGAGCCCCGACGACCTGCCCAAGCTGCCGCTGACCCGCGCGGCGCTGCAGGAGGGCCTCCGGCTCTACCCCTCGGCCCACCTGACCGAGCGGTTGACGCTGCAGCCGATGACCCTGGCCGGGCGCGACCTGCCGGCCGGGACGATCGTGGCCGTGTCCCCGTGGTCCACGCAGCGGCACCCGCGGTTCTGGCCCGACCCCGACGAGTTCGACCCCGACCGGTTCCTGGACGACGCGGCGGTGAAGGAACGGCCGCGCTACGCGTACTTCCCCTTCGGTGGCGGCCCGCGCGGCTGCGTCGGCGAGCACTTCGCGATGCTCGAGGCGCTCGTCCTGCTGACTGCGCTGCTGCGGCGCCACGAGGTGACGTCGATGAGCAGCAGCCTCGACATCGTGCCGATGATCACGCTGCGACCGACGGGTGCGGTGCCCGCGCTGCTCATCCCCCGCTGACCCGGTGGGTAGGGTCACAGACGTGTCGGAAAACGGGGCGGACGGCGGCAGGCGACCGCGCGGCGGTCGCACGCGCCTGCACGTGCTCAGCGGCAAGGGGGGCACCGGCAAGTCGACCACGGCCGCCGCGCTCGCGCTCGCACTGGCCTCCGGCGGCCGCAAGGTGCTGCTGTGCGAGGTGGAGGGCCGGCAGGGCATCGCGCAGATGTTCGACGTGCCGCCGCTGCCGTACGAGGAGCGCAAGGTGGCCGTCGCGCCGGGAGGCGGCGACGTCTACGCGCTGGCCATCGACCCCGAGGCCGCGCTGCTGGAGTACCTGGAGATGTACTACCGGCTCGGCCGGGCGGGGAAGGCCCTGGACCGGTTCGGGGTCATCGACTTCGCGACCACGATCGCGCCCGGGCTGCGTGACGTGCTGCTGACCGGCAAGGTGTACGAGGCCGTGCGCCGGCGTACGGCGAAGGGAAGCCAGCGCCCGGCGTACGACGCGGTGGTGCTGGACGCCCCGCCGACCGGGCGGATCACCCGGTTCCTCAACGTCAACGCCGAGATGGCCGGGCTGGCGCGGGTGGGGCCGATCCGCAACCAGGCCGACGCGATCATGTCGCTGCTGCGGTCGCCGCGCACCGCCGTGCACCTGGTGACCGTGCTGGAGGAGATGCCGGTGCAGGAGACCCAGGACGCGATCGAGGAGCTGACCGCGGCCGAGCTGCCCGTTGGGTCGGTCGTCGTGAACTTCGTCCGCCGTACGGGCCTGTCGGAGGACGCACTCGACATGGCCGAGGCCGGCGAGCTGCCCGACACCGGCCTGCGTGACGGGCTCGTCGACGCGGGCGTGAAGCCCACCGCCTCGCTGGTGCACGCGCTGCAGGAGACCGCGCGCCAGCACGCCCAGCGGGTTCAGCTCGAGGCCAGCCAGCGACGCCTGGTCGACAAGCTCGACCGGCCGGTGGTGGAGCTGCCGCTGCTGCCGGACGGCATCGACCTCGGTGCGCTGTACGAGCTCGCGCAGGAGCTGCGCGACCAGGGGCTGGCATGAGCCCATCACGTCAGCGGGCCAACCCGCGCGTCGGGCCGCTCGCCGCGCGCACGCACGGCGCACCGCAGCTCGAGGTCGACGCGCTGCTGGCAGACCGCGACATCGGCATCATCGTGTGCTGCGGGTCCGGCGGGGTCGGCAAGACCACCACGTCGGCCGCGCTGGCCCTCCGGGCGGCCGAGCAGGGCCGCCGGGTCGTCGTGCTGACCATCGACCCCGCACGGCGCCTGGCGCAGTCCATGGGGCTCACCGAGCTCGACAACACCCCCCGCCCGGTGCAGGGCGTCGACACGAGTCGCGGCGGCAGCCTCGACGCGATGATGCTGGACATGAAGCGCACCTTCGACGAGGTCGTCGAGTCACACGCGAGCCCGGAGAAGGCGCAGCAGATCCTGGCCAACCCCTTCTACCAGGCGGTGTCGAGCTCGTTCGCGGGCACGCAGGAGTACATGGCCATGGAGAAGCTCGGCCAGCTGCACGCCGAGGCCGGCGGCGGCCACGGTCACGGCGCCTGGGACCTGATCGTCGTCGACACCCCGCCCTCGCGCTCAGCGCTGGACTTCCTGGACGCCCCCGAACGGCTGGCGTCGCTGCTGGACGGGCGATTCATCCGGCTGATGATGGCGCCCGCCCGTGGCCCGGCGAAGCTGTTCTCGGCCGGGCTCGGGATCATGACCAACGCGCTGAGCAAGATCCTCGGCGCCCAGATGCTGCGTGACGCGCAGACCTTCATCGCTGCGCTGGACACCCTGTTCGGCGGGTTCCGGGCGCGGGCGGAGAAGACCTACCGGCTGCTGCAGGCCGACGAGACGGCCTTCCTGGTGGTGGCCGCGCCGGCCGCGGACGCCCTGCGGGAGGCGGCGTACTTCGTGGAGCGGCTGACCGAGGAGCAGATGCCGCTGGCGGGCCTCGTGGTCAACCGGGTGACCACGACCCACGGCCAGGAGCTGGACCAGACCTCGGCCGCCGCCGCGGCGAAGCGGCTGCACGAGCGGGACGAGCACCCGGTGACGGCACACCTGCTGCAGCTGCATGCGGACAAGATGAGCGCGATCGCGCACGAGGAGCACCTGCGCCGGCGGTTCACCGCCGCGCATCCCTCGGTTCCCGTCGCCGAGGTCCCCGCGTTGGCGACTGACGTGCACGACCTCGACGGGCTCCGCGAGGTGGGCGGTGCGCTGGCCGCCGTGTCGCGGGCCGAGCCGGCCTGAGCCGGCCCTGAGCAATCCGGCCGGCTCGGTGCCCCCAGACCCGGCCCTACGACACGGCCGGCGCTGCCCCATCTTCTGGGCTACCGGGCTCCCCCCGGGCACAGGCCCGAGACCCCCCGGGGTTCCCCTGACTGCCGCCGGGTGGGGCGGCTCCCCCCTCCTGGAGCCGCCGCACCCGGACGTCGTGCCCGCCGAGCCGC
>CBFGZI010000144.1:0-8749 GCA_965653225.1 uncultured Propionibacteriales bacterium
GCCAGGCTCCTCCGGGACCCCGGAAGGACGTTTCAGGGCGGGGAGATGTCTTGGGGGTCTGTCTAGTGAGCTGATCTGGTTGGTTAGCAAGGCGGGGGTTGGGAGTTCGAGTCTCCTCGTCTCCACAGCCGTCTTCGGCGACCATCTCGCACTGCCTGTGCTCCTACATGGGCCGATCCCGAAAAGGGTGGCTCCAAGGCCGTATCGAAGGCGCCGTCCCAGTCGTACTGTGTTAGCGGCTCAAAGAGAGCAACGCCAAGGCCTCCGGCTTGTTGCTCGGCAACCTGCTCCCGCGCAAGGTGCCCCGGAGGAAGAGCTGGCCCGCCGTGGAGTGCGGCGGGCAACCAGCGGATCTCCCGAGGGCGTCGCCACGGGGGTCCCAGGACCCTCGTGAGGTGACCATGTTTGACGCCAACCCCACCGTCAAGAAGCGATACTCAGCTCAGGCGCGCGCACTGCTGCAGCAGCACGGGATTCGGTTAGTAGACGAACCAGCGCTCGCCGACGTCTCCGAGGACCTGTCATGACGGGCGTGCTGCCGGACTACGACCGGTGCCCGTGCTGTGGCCGCCCCTTCCGATACGTGCACCTGCGCGACCCGAAGGAAGAGGTGCACAACTCCACCGAGCAGGTCGTGGTACCCGAGCTCGACCCTGAGCCGCTCTACCGGCGGTGCCCGTACTGCCTCGCCCGCTGGCACCGGTACGCCGAGGGTCATCCGCTCCGGGCCGTCGCGGAGCCATGGGTCGCGGCATGGCCGGCGCACGGGTTTCGCAACGCCTACGGGGCATGGGCCGACGGGATCGTCCAGGTGGCACGCGGCACGGTCGGGGGCGGCCGCGTCGAGGTACGGCCCGCGACTGAGCAAGATGAAGCACCTGGCCTCAGGGACCACCTGCTCGAGGAGACGGTGCACGTGCTGACCGCGTGGAACCCGTACGGGCGCTCACGGCCTCTGGCCGTAAACCTCTCGCACCACGCACAGCTTCGGGACGTACTCCGCGACCTCGGATGGCACACGCGACCTGCCGGGGCACGCGCGCCGGACTGGCAGTGGGCCGAACGCAGCATCGCCATCCTCGGCGTCGCCGAGAGCGATGTCGCCGAGGTCGCACGCGACTTCGGCCAGCCCGCGTTCTACCGGTGGACGAATGACAGGCTGCATGTGATGAGCGCCGATGGCGGCGCCGAGCCACTGCACAGCTTCGACGTCACCGCCCACAGCGTGGCGAGCCGCATCTGCCCGATGCGAGCGGTGAAGGGCGCCCCACAGGAGGCACACGTGTGCCGCGACCCGGGCGGTCCATGGATCAGTGCCTCCATCCACGAGTCGGCGCGGTGGAACCATCACCGGCAGACGTTCCTGCGGGCTCTGGGCTGCGACGTCTGCAACGGTGGGCCGGCAGACGGACCGGGCGGCCGTGCAGTTCCGCTGTACGCCCAGCTGGTCCCGAGCCGGTACGGGCCCGCCCGCTATCAGTAGACCGTGTGCAGAGTCAGCCGCGCCGGCAGCGGCGCGCCAGAACGCGAGCGGTCAGAACTCGACCACGTCGTCGTCGAGGGTCCAGTCGCCACCGGCGACCACACGGACGCCGGGGTGGGGTCGCCCCATGATCAGCTCAGTCATCAGCCGGTCGAGCACAGCGTCCTGCTGGTCCTCGTCCAGGCCGGCGGGCATCACGGGCCGCGGGTACTCCGGCAGGTGAAGGACGGGGAGAGGTCTGCGCCTCATGAGCGCACGGTACTCCCAGCAGACCACACCATCCGGTCAGTCGCGGAGGAGTCGACCAGCCAGGGGGCAGACAGGGCACGGCGTGCCGCGGAGCAAAAGCGATAAACATGCCAAACTGCCAAAAGGACGGGCTCGTGGTCACGGGCGACGGACGAGGCTCCAACCGACTCCGACCTCCCGCTGTGCCACCACACCATCGACGCCGTCCTGCAGGCGCCCGGCAGGACGGCGCTTCCGCTGGCAGCTGCCGCTGCGACGTCGGCGCGGCGGGCGGCCGACGGAGCGGCTGTACGGGGCCTGGCGGGCCGCCAGCTAGCAACAGCAGGCGAGGGTCACTCAGAGGAGAAAGTGCCTGAGCCTGGGCGCAGGAGGTTGCTCGAGTCCGCTCGTCGCGCGCTCGGGATGACTAGTCGCAAATGACCCGTTCGGGCCATAACAATCGAGTGCGGCAAGACGTTGATCTTGTACAGCAAACGTCTTGGGGAGCGCAACAAATGACCGATGCCATGGACACCGCCCTGCACGACGACGACCTGCTCGACGAGATCGAGCTGACCAGCGAGCTGATCATCCTCGCGACCGAGTCGACCGGCCCCGTGGACCAGCGCCGCATCGACGCCATCCTGCGGGTCGAACCGAACGAGCCCATCACCTGAGTCTCGGCCAGCCCAGGGCGCGGCTCGGCAGCCCGGTCGCGAATGCTAGGCGGTGCCGTCGGCGAACCGGTTCGCGGTCAGCTTCCAGCTCGGCCAGTCGGCCAGCGACATCGTCGACTCGTAGATCCGCTCGTACCCCGTCCGCGCGATGCGCCACCGCCCGTCGGTCCCACACCGGTACTCGTCCCGGTACACCGACGCCCCGTCGATCAGCACGCCGTGCGAAACGGCGATCACCCGGTCCATGAGCATCCACGTTCCGACTGCCGTGCGCCTCGACCGCTCCCCCGGCGCCTCCCCTGCCGCGGACAGCGCGATCTCCGGGTGGTGCACCTGGTGCACGGTGATGATGTCCGGCCCCAGCGACTCCCGCATGAACGCCACGATCTCGGCCGCGCTGCCGAACTCCAGCCCCGCGCCGTACGACCCGGTCGCGTCCGGCTCGAACACCTCGGCGAACCGTTCCCAGTCCTTGAGATCGAGCGTCCGCAGGTAGCGGTACTTCAGCTGCTCGATCTCCCGTAAAGTCAGCAGGTCCTCGGGTGTCACGATGGTTCCCAACGGGTATCTGGGCCGATATCGGCCGACCGGATCGACCAAAAACTGAAACAGGTTCTATCAGCGAACGGAGCGGCTCTGCAAGGCCGTGAGAGGCACGGAGCCACCCGCCCGACGGTGACGGACTCGTCACGTTCGCAGGACATCGGCGCTGGTCAGCCCGTAGGCTGGCGCCCTCGGAGGGGGATGAGTCATGGGCATGGGTAGGAACGGAGTCGCTCGCTGGCTGCCAGTCGCACTGGTGGCCGCGTTCGCGAGCGCCTGCAGCCTGTCCGCGCCGCCGGCCGAGCGGCCGGAGGCCGCCTCCGCCACCGCTCCGGCCTCACCGAGCCCGTCACCCACGTTCCCCGTCGCCCCGCCGACCCAGAAGTCGATCCCGGTCGCCCGAGGCATGGTCTTCGGCGACGGCGGTCAGCAGGTCTCGCTGGCCGAGGTCTCCGACCAGTCGGTGCACTCCAAGCAGTGGCGCCAGATCTCCCGCATGCGCGACCGCGTCGAGAAGGTCGCCGAGCGGCTCCACGGGAAGATCCCGCAGCAGCAGGCCCAGCTGACCGGCACCAGCGCCGACTTCGGCTCGTTCACCTACACCTACACCCCCGACGGCAGCATCCAGCCCGATCCATCGTGGGTGTCGAAGTACATCGTCACCGAGCCGGTCCCGATCCTCGGCAACGTCACCTGCCACCGGCTGATGATCCCGCAGCTGCGCGCGGCGCTGCAGCAGGTCGTCGACTCCGGGCTCGCGGACAAGATCCACCCCAGCGAGTACGGCGGCTGCTACGTCCCGCGCTTCATCGCCAGCGACCCGAGCAACCCGGTCTCGCTGCACACCTGGGGCATCGCCATCGACCTGAACGTGCCCGGCAACCAGCGCGGCACCGCCGGCGAGATCGACCGCCGCGTCGTGGCCATCTTCAAGAGCTGGGGCTTCACCTGGGGCGGCGACTGGGACTACACCGACCCCATGCACTTCGAGCTCGCCCGCCTCTACTGACCCTCCAGCCCCACCTGCGCCGGCGCCGGAGTCCTGGCCGTACGTCGACTGGCGCGAAACGGTCGGTTCCGCGGGCCGCAAACCAGCCGGAACGCGCCGCTCGACGAGGCGGAGCCGACGGAACGCGCCACTCGACGGCTCGACAGCAGACGGCCGACAGCCGGCGGCCCGGGTCTGCGCGCCGGCCACTTTGCGCGCGTGTGATCATCGAGCCGACATGACTCGCCGCCGGCTTCCCCCGTATCTCGCTCCGAAGATCCTCGGGCTCACGGTGCTGGCGCTGGTGATGATCGCCGGCATGAGCGCGATGGGCGTGTGGCAGCTCGACGTCTACCGGCAGAGCCAGGCCGAGGACGTCGCGCAGGTGGCGCACGCCAAGCCGGTCCCCCTCGACACGCTGCTGGGCCCCGACCAGGCCTTCACCGCACCGGCCGTCGCCCGGCCGGTGTTCGCCGAGGGCGAGTACGACGCGAAGCAGTTCGTGGTCGACCGCGGCTCCAACCCGCCCTGGCTGGTCGCCCCGCTGGTCACCGACTCCGGGTCGGCGATCCTCGTCGTACGCGGCCTTCTCACCGGGTCGACAGCGACCAGCCAGACCATCGGCCAGGACCTGCCCCCGGCCCCGGGCGGCAAGGTCCGCGTGGTCGGGTCGCTCGAGCCCTCGGAGCCTCAGGGTCACGACACCGACCTCAACGACAACCGCGTGCCCACCCTCAGCACCGCCCAGCTCATCAGTGACGTCAGTCACGACCTCTACAGCGGCTACGTCGTGCTCCGCGACCAGACGCCGCCGTCCACGCTGCCGCAGGCCAGCGCGCCGCAACCGGACGCCTCCGCCACCGCCGGGCTGCGCAACCTCATGTACGCGCTGCAGTGGTGGCTGTTCGCTGGTTTTGTGATCTTCCTCTGGTGGCGGATGGTCCGCGAGGAGAGCCGGGTAACCTGACGGCGTGTCACGAGCACTCATCCGGTACCGCGTCATGGCCTACATCGTCGGCGTCCTGCTGATCATCCTGTTCTCCGCCTGGGGCCTGGAGCTCGCATCGGCCGAGGGGACGACCGGCCGCGCGATCGGCGAAGCCGTCACGATGTACCTCGGCATCGCGCACGGCTGGCTGTACATGATCTTCCTGGTCAACGCCGCGCTGCTGGCCCGCAAGGCCCGCTGGCCCATCGGCTTCGCCGCCGTCACCCTGCTCCTCGGCACCGTGCCGGTCCTGTCCTTCGTCGGCGAGCGCCGCGCCACCGCGCGCGTACGCGCCCAGATGGCCGCCGAGCGCGACGCCGAGAACGTCACCGCACCGGCGGCCTAGCGCCCGGGCCCGCCATGGCGCGCACCGCGTTCGTGCTCGGCGGCGGAGGCGTGCTCGGCGCCGCCGAGGTCGGCATGGTGCGCGCGCTGCTCGAGCAGGACATCACCCCCGACCTGGTCCTCGGCACCTCGGTCGGTGCGCTCAACGGCTCGCTGCTGGCCGCGACCCCGCTGACCGACGTGGTCGAGCGGCTGACCGGCCTGTGGCAGGCGGCCGCCAAGGGACGGCAGGTGTACGGCGACCGCCCGCACCGGCGCCTCACGAGGGCGATGCGCACCGGAACGCACCTGTACTCGTCCAAGCCGCTGCGCAAGGCCCTCGAGGCCGAGCTCGGCGAGGTGGTCTTCGAGGACCTGCCGATCCCGTTCCAGTGCTGCGCCGCGAGCATCGAGCGCGCCGCCGAGCACTGGTTCACCAAGGGCCGGGTCGTCGACGCCGTGGTCGCCTCGGCCGCCGTACCCGGTCTGCTACCCCCTGCCGAGGTCGACGGCGAGCACTACCTCGACGGCGGCATCGTGAACTCGATCCCGGTCGGTCGCGCCGTCGAGCTGGGGGCCACCCGCATCTTCGTGCTGCAGGTCGGCCGCGTCGACCGGCCGTTGTCTGCGCCTCGGCGGCCGTGGGAGGTTGCCCGGGTGTCGTTCGAGATCGCCCGTCGTCACCGGTTCGCACGCGAGATGGGCGCGCTGCCGGAGGGCGTGGAGGCGCATGTGCTGCCCGCCGGTGGTACGTCCGCCCGCGACGACTCGCTGCTCGCGCATCGTGACTTCTCCTCCGTGCAGCGCCGGATCGACCGGTCGTACGAGGCCTCGATGACCTACCTGCGCGACGCCGCCGAGCGGCCGTGAGAGCGGCGTGAGGACAACGACGACTGCGGGGACCGCGTGAAGGCTTGGGTCCACTGGTTCCGCCGGCTGGTACTCGCGCCGGCGGTGGTGGCGCTCACCGTCGTCGTGCTCACCACCGTCCCGCTGTGGGTCTTCGGCGCTGCGTTCCTCTCCCCCGTCGTGCCCGGCCGGCTGCGGCCGCTGCGGCTGCTGTGGGTCGCGCTGCTGCACCTGGTGCTGGAGAGCCTGATGCTGGTCGAGCTGTTCGGGCTGTGGATCGCGTCGGGCTTCGGCGCGAAGATCCGCTCGCCGTTCTTCGAGCGCATCCACTACGACCTCGTCGAGACGTACCTGAGGGTGATGTTCCGCGAGGCCAACCGGGTGCTGGCGCTGACGATCGAGCAGGACGGGCCCACCCCGGACGCGTTCCCCGGCGAGCCGCTGCTGGTGTGCTGCCGGCACGCCGGCCCCGGCGACTCGTTCATCCTCATGCACGCGCTGATGAACACCTTCCTCCGCGAGCCGCGCGTGGTGCTCAAGGACACGATGGCCTGGGACCCGGCGATCGACGTCATCCTCAACCGGCTGCCGAGCAGGTTCATCTCGCCCTCCCCCGGCGGGTCCGGTGACGACGTCGAGCGGGAGATCGCCGAGCTGGCCACCGACCTCGACGAGAACGACGCGTTCGTGATCTTCCCCGAGGGCGGCAACTTCACCCCGCGGAGACGGCTGCGGGCGATCGACTCGCTACGGCGCCGCGGCCACGCCACGATGGCCGCGCGCGCGGAGAAGCTGAAGAACGTGCTCGCGCCGAAGCCCGGCGGCGTGCTCGCAGCGCTCGAGGCGGCGCCGCGCGAGGCCGACATCCTGATGGTGGCGCACACCGGGCTGGACCACATGTTCACGGTCGCCGACGTCTGGCGCGAGCTGCCGATGGACAAGACGATCACCATGCGGTGGTGGCGCGTGGAGCGCGAGGAGATCCCCGAGGGGCCCGACGCGCAGATCGACTGGCTGTTCTCGTGGTGGGAGCACATCGACGCCTGGATCGCCGAGCACCGCTGACCCCCTGGCGCGTCACCACGTATGAAGCGGCGCCGTGAAGACACGAAAAAACGCGTGGTGCGCCTCGATCGTCATGTCCCGGCAGCTCCGGACGAGCGAGACGCACCACGCGTTGGTGCGGTGGGTGCGAAGACTCAGGACAGGTTGCGCTTCTCCACCGGGGAGTCGGGGTCGGAGGGCGCGTGCGGCTTCTCCTGGGAGTCGGTGGCCGCCTCGTCCGGCGTGGTCGCGGCCGCGTCGTGGTTGGCCGGGTCGGGCACGACCGTGGGACGCGGCGGGGTGGTCGGCGGCGGTGCCGGCGTCGGCTCGTACGAGGTCTTCCACGCGGTGTCGTCACCGCCCACGAACCTCTTGTAGGCGTACGCCGCGGCGCCGGCGATGGCGCTGAACACGAGGAGCTTGCGCACCTTGTGCGACTTCTTCGGCGCCTCGACCTCGCCCTTCACGGCCGCGATCGTGGCTGCGCCCCGCTTCTTGGCCTCCTCGCGGTACGGCTCGCTGGCCGACGAGGCCGCGGCGACCGCGGCGGACAGCGCGGGCACGATGTCCTTGGAGAACCGCTCCTGCGCCTTGTGCGCGGCGTCCTCTGCGGCCGGGATCCAGTCCTTCCTGGCGTGCTCGCGGGCATCGTCGACGTACGGCGCGAGCTTCTCGGCCGCCTCGTCGAAGTAGGGCTGCAGGATCTCGCGGGCGTGCTGGACGTGGGGGTCCACGTGCTTCCGGGCCTCCTTCAGGTGCGGCTCGACGTTCTTGCGCGCCTGCTTGATGTGCGGCTGCATCTGCTTGCGTGCCTTCTTGATGTCCTTCTTGGCCCGCTTGCGCGCCTGGTCGATCTGGGGCCCCAGCTTGTCCTTGGCCTGCTCGGCCGCTGGACCCAGCGTCTCGCGCGCCTTGTCGGCGAACTCCTTCGCTGGGCTCTTCTTAGAGCGCCTGTGCATGGTTTCCCCTCTCGGCCACGACGGTCGCGGCTTGGCTTCTCCCTGACTGTCCCTGACTGGCAAGGGTCTCGTGCTGGGCCCTTACCCGAATCTTGCCTAATGACCCAGCCAACCGGTCCGGCGCCCCCGTACGCAAGCACGCCCACTCCGCGGGCCGTGTCGTTGGCCGGCCGTGACAGGATGGCGATAACGCCCGTACCGTCGGGCGAGCCCCGGGCCGACGGCATGGACCGAGCACCGCTCGACCCGGGTGCCCCCGGGCCGGCGTGGACTGTGGCCGTGCGCGCCCACCCGACAGCGAGTTGCCGAGACGAAGGGCAGAACCGTGGCCGAGGACCTGTACGCCACCCTGAAGACCAACAAGGGCAACGTCGTCATCAAGCTCTTCCCCGACCATGCCCCCACCACCGTGCGCAACTTCGTCGGGCTGGCCGAGGGCACCCAGGAGTGGACCGATCCCAACACCGGGCAGAAGTCCAACGACCGGTTCTACGACGGGCTCGGCTTCCACCGGGTGATCGACGGGTTCATGATCCAGGGCGGCTGTCCGCTCGGTACCGGCACCGGCGGCCCCGGCTACGACTTCAAGGACGAGTTCCACCCCGAGCTGCAGTTCGACCGTCCCTACCTGCTGGCGATGGCCAACGCCGGGCCCAACACCAACGG
>CBFGZI010000145.1:0-8716 GCA_965653225.1 uncultured Propionibacteriales bacterium
CGTCGAGGTGCCCGACGAGCCCGCGGAGCAGCCGACGCCGGCGCCGCCCGCGACTGCGCCGGCTCCGCAGAAGGACCGCCCGCGGCGCACCCCGAGCGGCCGTGTCCGCCACGACGAGAAGATGACCGTCTACGTCACCGCCGACGAGCTGCTCGAGATCGAGCACGCCCGCCTGGTGCTGCGCCGCACCGTCGGCTCGGCCGTCGACCGAGGCCGGCTGGTCCGGGCCGCCGTCGCGATGGCGCTGGCCGACCTGGACGAGCACGGCGACGACAGCGAGCTGGTGCGCCGGCTGAGCGAGTCGTGAGTGCCACCATCGCCGAGCCACCCGTCAGCACCGGCGAAGCCGACATCCCGAAGTTCGCCGTACGCCTGGACAACTTCGAGGGGCCGTTCGACCTCCTGCTCGGCCTGATCGCCAAGCACAAGCTCGACATCACCGAGGTCGCGCTGTCGCGGGTCACCGACGAGTTCATCGACTACATCAAGGCCCGTGGGCCGGAGTGGGATCTTGAGCAGACCACCGAGTTCCTCGTGGTCGCGTCCACGTTGTTGGACCTCAAGGCGGCTCGGCTGATCCCGCAGGCGGACGTGGAGGACGAGGACGACCTCGCGCTGCTCGAGGCCCGCGACCTGCTGTTCGCCCGGCTGCTGCAGTACCGCGCCTACAAGCAGGTGGCGGCGATGATCGCCGAGACCATGGCGCGCGAGGCCCGCCAGGTGCCGCGCACCGTCGGGCTGGAGGAGCGGTACGCCGGGCTGCTGCCCGACGTGCTCATCGGTCTCGGCGTCGACGAGTTCGCCGCGCTCGCGGCCAAGGCGCTCACGCCCAAGCCCGAGCCCACGTTCGGCATGGCCCACCTGCACGCGCCACGCGTCAGCGTGCGCGAGCAGGCGGCGATCGTGGTCAGCCGGCTGCGGCGGCACCGCTCCACCACGTTCCGCTCGCTGGCCTCGGACTCGCCGGACACGCTCACCACGGTGGCGCGGTTCCTGTCGCTGCTGGAGCTGTTCCGCGAGGGCGCGGTGTCGTTCGAGCAGGTCTCGCCGCTCGGAGAGCTGCACGTACGCTGGACGGGATCGGACGAGGGGGAGGTCGAGATCACCGACGAGTTCGACGGGACCCCGGCGGAGGCCGCTTCCGCCGACGAGGAGGACACTCCCGCCGACACGGAGGACACGGACGAGCCGGTGCAGGCCGTACAGCCCGTGCAGCCGATGGAGACGCCGCCGACCGACGAGGAGCCCGCATGAGCGACGACCTCGCGCAGATGAGCATCGCCGACGGCGACGCGGCCGCGCTCGACCTGCGGCCGGCGCTGGAGGCGGTGCTGATGATCGCCGACGCGCCGCTCGACCACGTGACGCTGGCCCAGGCGGTCGGCCGGCCCCCGCAGGAGGTCGTGACCGCGCTGCACGAGCTGAGCGAGGACTACACCGCGCAGGGGCGAGGGTTCGACCTGCGCGAGGTGGGCGGCGGCTGGCGCTTCTACACCCGCGCGGAGTTCGCGCCGGTGGTCGAGAAGTTCGTCCTCGAAGGACAGCAGGCCCGGCTCACCCAGGCCGCGCTGGAGACGCTGGCGGTGGTGGCCTACCGCCAGCCGGTGAGCCGCGCACGGGTCTCGGCGATCCGCGGCGTCAACGTCGACGGCGTCATGCGCACGCTGGTGACCCGCGGGCTGGTGGAGGAGGCCGGCTCCGACGAGGAGACCGGGGCGGTGCTCTACCGCACCACGTCGTACTTCCTGGAGCGGATGGGGCTCACCGACCTCGACGCGCTGCCCGACCTCGCGCCGCTGCTGCCCGACCTCGCGGACGTCGAGGAGGACCTGGACGCGCGCCGCGAGACGGTGCCCGCAACCGACGCGGGAGCCGCCGCTGCCGAGGCCACCGAGGCCACCGAGCTCCCCGGCATCTCCGGCACGGACGAGGCGCACGAGACCCTGCCCGAGCCGGCGGATGACCCGGCGCCCGAGTCCGCGCCCGAGTCCGCGCCTGACGCTGTGTCCGGCACCGCGTCCGACGCCGAGCCCGACGTCGCGTCCCAGCCGTCGCCCGACCCATCCTTGAGTTCTGAGGAGCCGCCGTCGCCATGACCGACGGCGAGACCGGCGAGCGCCTGCAGAAGGTGCTGGCCGCCTCCGGCATCGCCAGCCGACGCGCCTGCGAGGAGCTGATGAGGGCGGGCCGGGTCGAGGTGGACGGCCACGTCGTCACCCGCCTGGGCACGCGCGTCGACCCGGAACGCTCGGTGATCCGCGTCGACGGCCAACGCATCCCGTCGGCCTCGGCACACGTCTACCTGGTGCTGAACAAGCCGCGCGGCGTGGTCAGCACGATGTCGGACCCGCAGGGCCGTCCCACGCTGTCCGCCCACGTCGCGGACCGGCCGGAGCGGCTGTTCCACGTGGGCCGGCTCGACACCGACACCGAGGGCCTGATCCTGCTGACCAACGACGGCGAGTTCGCACACCGGATGGCGCATCCCTCGTACGGCATCCTCAAGACCTACGTCGCCCAGGTCACCGGTCCGGTGCCGGGCTCGCTGGCCCGCGAGCTGGCCGACGGCGTGACGCTCGACGACGGGCCGGTGCGGGTCGACTCCTTCCGCGTGCTCGAACGCACCGGACGCAAGGCGCTGGTCGAGGTGGTGCTGCACGAGGGCCGCAAGCACATCGTGCGCCGGCTGCTGGCCCACGTCGGCCATCCGGTCCAGCGGCTGGCCCGTACCGCCATCGGTCCTGTGCGGCTCGGCGGTCTGAAGGTCGGCAGGTACCGGGAGCTGACCGTCGAGGAGCTGGGCACGCTGCTGGACAGCGTCGACCTGTGAGGCGCCGCCGGACGGGCCCGCGCACCGACCGGCATGCGGACCGGACCCGGACACTGTCGTCGACCGGACGCGTCCCCTCTAGGGTTTCCCCATGGACGGTGACGCGGACGGCTGGAGGACGGCGTGAGCGTGCGGGCGGTACGCGGGGCGACGCAGCTGGAGCGGGACGAGCCCGGCCATATGCACGAGCGGGTGGCCGAGCTGGTGGGCCTGATCCTGGAGTGCAACCGGCTCGACAGCGCTGACCTGATCAGCATCTGGTTCACCGCGACCCAGGACCTGCACTCCGACTACCCGGCGTACGCGGCCCGGCAGATGGGGTTCACCGACGTCCCGCTGATGTGCACCCAGGAGATGGATGTCGATGGCGGCATGCCGCGCGTGGTCCGGGTGATGGCGCACGTCGACACCGACCTGTCGCGGTCCGACATCACCCACGTGTACCTGCACGGCGCCGCCGCGCTGCGCCGCGACCTCAGCCACGTGCGCGCGGTGCCGGACGAGCCGGCGGGCGGATGAGCGGCGGCGGAGGGCTCGACGGGCCGGTGCTGGTCGTCGGCTGCGGGCTGATCGGTACCTCGGTGGGGCTGGCGCTGCGCCACCACGACGTCACCGTGTACCTGCGCGACCGCGACCCGCAGGTCGCCAAGACGGCCGCCGACGTCGGCGCCGGCGAGACCGCGGAGCCGCCCGGCGACCCCTCGGTGGTGGTGGTCGCCGTGCCGCCCGACCACGTCGGCCCGGTCGTGGTCGACGCGCTGCGCGCCTGGCCGGAGGCCGTGGTCACCGACGTCGGCAGCGTCAAGACCCGCCCACTGGAGGCGGTGGCGCGGGCGACCTCCGACATCAGCAGGTACGTCGGCGGACACCCGATGGCCGGCAGCGAGCGGTCCGGGCCGCTGGCGGCCAGCCTGGACCTGTTCGACGGCCGGGTGTGGGCGGTCACGCCGCACGAGACCGCGGAGCCGCAGGCCGTCGAAGCGGTGGCCTCGCTTGCCCGGCTGTGCGGGGCCGAGCCGGTGGTGATGAGCCCACCGCAGCACGACGAGGCGGTCGCCCGCGTGTCGCACGTGCCGCACGTGCTCGCCGTACTGGCCGCCTCGCGGCTCGAGGGAGCGCCCGGCGACCACCTGCAGCTGAGCGGGCAGGGGATCCGCGACGTGACCCGGATCGCGGCCGGCGACCCCGGCCTGTGGCAGCAGATCCTGGCCGCCAACGCGCCGGCGGTGGTGCAGCTGCTCTCGGACGTACGCAGCGACCTCGACCGGTTCATCGGCGAGCTGAGCTCCTCGCGGCCGCGGGTGGAGTCGCTGCTCGAGCGCGGTGTCTCGGGAACCCACGCGATCCCCGGCAAGCACGGCGGGCCGCTGCGTACGGTGGACTCGGTCTTCGTGCTGGTGCCCGACCGTCCCGGCGAGCTGGGCCGGCTGCTGGCCGACAGCGGCGACGCGGGGATCAACATCGAGGACATCCGCATCGACCACGTGCTCGGCCGACCCTCTGGGCTGGTCGAGCTGTCGGTGCCCGAAGGTGACGGCGACGCCCTGCAGGCGGCGCTGGCTGCGCGTGGCTGGGCCGTGCACCGGTAGCCTTGCCTGCTGGCAGCGCATCCGAGCCGGCCGGGGAGAAGCCACAACGTGCAGCAAGACCAGGAGACGACCACCGGGTTCGTCGTGGCCGTCGACGGGCCCTCCGGCTCCGGCAAGTCCAGCACCGCCCGGCGGGTGGCCCAGCGGCTGGGCCTGCGCTACCTCGACACCGGCGCCATGTACCGCGCGGTGACCTGGTGGATGCTGCAGCACGACGTACCGGTGGACGACCCGGACGCGGTCGCCGCGCACTGCGACAAGCCCGACATCATGGCCGGCACCGACCCGACGGCGCCGACGATCCACGTCGACGGCGGTGACGTGGCCGTCGAGATCCGTACCCCCGAGGTGACCGAGGCGGTCAGCCCGGTCAGCGCGGTGCCGCAGGTACGCCACCGACTGGTGGACCTGCAGCGTCGCGTGGTCGAGCAGTCGTCCGAGGGAATCGTGGTCGAGGGGCGCGACATCGGCACGGTGGTGTGCCCCGACGCGCCGCTGAAGGTGTTCCTGACCGCCGACTCGTCCGCGCGTGCGGCCCGCCGCAACGCCGAGCTGGCCGGTGCGGAGGTCAGCGTGGCGCAGACCCGGGAGTCGCTGGCCCGGCGCGACCGGATCGACTCCGGACGGACCGCGGCGCCGCTGCTGCAGGCCGACGACGCGGTGCTGCTCGACACCACCGAGATGACCCTGGACGAGGCGGTCGAGGCCATCGTCGCTCTGGCGGAGGACCGCCGTCGTGCGTGACTCTGCCGAGCGCAACTCTGCCGAGCACGCGCACGCCCTCACCGACGCCGAGGCCGAGGTCGCCGAGGAACGCGGGCCGCTGCCGGTGCTGGCGGTGGTCGGCCGGCCCAACGTGGGCAAGTCGACGCTGGTCAACCGGATCCTCGGCCGGCGCGAGGCGGTCGTGGAGGACGTCCCGGGGGTGACGCGCGACCGCGTCGCCTACGACGCGGAGTGGAACGGCCGCGAGTTCACGGTGGTGGACACCGGCGGCTGGGACCCGGACGCGAAGGGTATGGCCGAGCGGGTACGCGCCCAGGCCGAGGTCGCGGTCAACGCCGCCGACGCCGTGCTGTTCGTGGTGGACGCCACCGTCGGCATCACCGACGCCGACGAGCTGGTCGTGCGGGTGTTGCGTACCTCCGGCAAGCCGATCGTGCTCGCCGCCAACAAGGTCGACGACCAGCGCGGCGAGGCCGAGGCTGCGGCCCTGTGGAACCTCGGCCTCGGTGAGCCCCAGCCTGTGTCCGGGCTGCACGGCCGGGGCAGTGGCGACCTGCTCGACGCGGTGCTCGAGGCGCTGCCGGAGGCTCCGCGGGAGCAGGTGGCGGCCGTCGGCGGGCCGCGTCGGGTGGCGATCGTCGGCAAGCCCAACGTGGGCAAGTCCAGCCTGCTGAACCGGCTGGCGGGGGAGGAGCGCGTCGTCGTCGACGCCGTCGCCGGCACCACCGTGGACCCCGTCGACGAGCTGGTCGAGCTGGGCGGACGGACGTGGCGGTTCGTCGACACCGCCGGCATCCGGCGGCGTGTGAAGGAAGCCTCCGGGCACGAGTACTACGCGAGCCTGCGCACCCGTACCGCTGTGGAGCGTGCCGAGGTCGCGGTGGTGATCATCGACGCCAGCGAGCCGCTGAGCGAGCAGGACCAGCGCATCATCGGCGCGGTCGACGAGGCCGGGCGGGCCCTGGTGATCGCCTTCAACAAGTGGGACCTGACCGACGACGAGCGACGCCACTACCTCGAACGCGAGATCGACCGCGACCTGGTCCGGGTCCAGTGGGCGCCGCGGGTCAACATCGCCGCGCGTACCGGTTGGCACGTGGAGCGGCTGGTTCCGCGGCTGGATGACGCGCTGGCCGGCTGGGAGACGCGGGTGCCGACCGGTGCCCTGAATGGTTTCCTCGGTCGGCTCGTCGCCGAGCACCCGCATCCTGTGCGTGGCGGCAAGCAGTCGCGCATCCTGTTCGGCACCCAGGCCTCGACCGCGCCGCCGAACTTCGTGCTGTTCACCAGCGGGCTCCTCGACCCGTCGTACCTGCGCTTCGTGGAGCGGCGGCTGCGCGAGGAGTTCGGGTTCACCGGCACGCCGGTGCGCATCCAGGTGCGCCCGCGCAAGCGCGACCGGAAACGGTGAGACCGGGGTTCGGGGCGCCCGATTCGCTGCGGTAAGGTTCACTGCGGTCGCCGCAGGGCGGTGACCGGCGACGGGCTGTAGCGCAGTTTGGTAGCGCACTTGACTGGGGGTCAAGGGGTCGTGGGTTCAAATCCCGCCAGCCCGACCAACCGGGTCTGACAACAAACATCCACGTCAGACCCGCTTTTCATGCCCCGCTCCGACCGCTTCGGACGACCGCGAGGTCGGGACGGCGGGGACCATTCGGGGACCACCAGGCCGAGAATCGGGCACCCGCGTCGAGCATCGCCTGCACGTCGGGGTGCAGGTAACGGGATGTGACGGCCGGGTCCTGGTGCCCGGCGACGCGCTGGAGGATGTGCAGCTCGACCCCGGCGTCGGCCATCCAGGTGAGCGCGGTGTGCCGTAGCCCGTGTCGCACCAGACCGGGCTGGCCGATGTCGCGCACCAGCTGGTCCCAGTTGGTCGCGTCCCGCAGCGTCGCGGTGGTGATGACGCCGCCGCGAGGGCCGGACAACAACCGCTGGTCGACGCGCTGGCCGGCGGTAAGGCGTTCCAGGGTTGGCCGTAGGGGTTCGATGATCGGCACGGTGCGACGGCGCCGGCCCTTGGTCTCCTTGGTGACCAGGCCGCCGCGGCCGGGATACGTCTGCCGAAACACGTGCAGCAGACCGCGATCCAGGTCCACGTCGCCGACCCGGAGCCCGGAGACTTCACTGATCCGCAGCGCTGTCGTCGCGAGGATCGTCACCATGTCGCCCCAGGACTGGTGCCCACCGGCCTCGACCACTGCCGCAACAAGTCGGTCCAGGGTCGGGATGTCCGGTAGCGCCAGGTCACGCGGGCTGCCTTGCTCGCTCTCCTCGTTGCCGAAAGAGCGGCCCACCGTCTTGCGTCGTGCCCGGTCCTTGGCCGGGTTGCGGTTGATGATCCCGTCCCGGACGGCTTCGTCGAGGACCAGGACGAGCACGGCCACGGTGTTCTTGACCGTGGAACGGCCGTACTCGCGTTCCCATCCGTCGATGGCCCGGTCGACGAGGCCGGCCGTGATGAGACCGACCGGCAGATGGCCGAGCGTGGGCAGCACGCGTCGACGCAGCCTGGCCGCGTACGGGTCGTAGGTCGAGGTCATGTCGATGCCGCGTGTCCAGCGGTCACCGATGTGCTCGGCGTACGACGCGAGCGTCTGGCCCGGATCGAGCCCGGTATCCGCGGTCTGCTGCATGCGTGCCAGCCACTCATCGGCCTCACCGCGGGAGTCGAAGACGCGTTTGGTGCCTTCCCGGTGGTGCGTCTTGGGGTGCGTCCACCGCACGCGGGCCTTGTAGACCACGCCCTTCTGGCGCTGAACCTCCTCGACGTCGACCGTGAGACGAACACCAAGCGGTGGCAACTTCTCGTCACTCATGACTGTTCGTTGCGGGTGAGGCTCTGGGCTATCCAGGCCTCGAGGTCATCGGCGGGGTAGCGGTAGATGCTGCCGATCTTGAGGTAGTGCGGACCGACATCATCAAGGCGCCACCTGCGCACCGTGGACGGGTTCACCCGCAGACGGTCTGCGGTCTCCTCAGTCGTGAGCAGCGTCCCGAGACGGTTCTCCAGCATTTGTTCGTTCCTCCAGTGGTTGTGTTGTCAGGCAGCAGGCGTGGTTGCCGAAACATCGGCGGCCTGTTGTTGTGCCTGTTGGATCTGGTCTCGCCAGCGGGAGCGTTCGGCGATGGCGAGCAGGAGTCGCTTCTCCCGTGGTTGGACGTCGGGGTCGGTGGCCTTGGCCGGGATCCAGATGTAGCGCGAGTGGTCAGGGTCGTCGTCGAGGGCGAGCAGGTCGCGCACCCAGGTGCGTTGGTCGCGGCGGTGTTCGGCCAGGGTCTTGTTGGACCACTTGCGCGACACCAGCACGCGGCGGCCGCCGAAGCCGAGGGTCTCCTTGCGGTGCACCTTGCCGCGGCAGTAGCCAGGCTTCTGACCCTCACGCGGGTGGCGGGGTTGCACGCCGTAGCGCAGCCAGTTGGCGCAGGTGGGGGAGCAGGGCTCGAAACGCAGCGCCTGCCACAGCCGGTGCAGGTGCTCCTTCTGCCCGTCGGTCTCGGCCTGGTGGCAGTCGCTGATCGACTTGTGCAGGTACTTGACCAGATACTTCAGCCACTTCTCGGACTTCGG
>CBFGZI010000146.1:0-8670 GCA_965653225.1 uncultured Propionibacteriales bacterium
CACAACACCCGGTCACATGGCCAGTGGCACGGCGGCGGCGGCGCTGACGCTGGCCGGCCGTGCGCTCCCGGTTGGCCCTGGCACCCGGCTCCCGGGCGGGTCCACGAGACCCGGTGACATGGCAGGTGGTCACTTCCCGCGGGTCATGCGCCCGGGGAACCGCCCACGACACCCGGTCACATGGCGTGTGGCGCGGCGGCGGTGACGCTTGGCCGACCACCCGCCACGCGGCCCGAAGCGGTCACGCGCCCGAGGCAGCTACGACGGCGACCGCCAGCCGGCAGACCAAGGCAACACCGCGCGGGAATCCCCCGTCACTGCCGCTTTTGACCACGAGCGGCGGGAAACGCCCGCACCCAAACCAACGTGTGCGGTAACCCCCACCCACTCAACCGCACCACGCGAACGCGCCCTCAGGTCAACGGCCCCGTATCCGCATCCGCCTCCGCAGCCGCCACCTCCGGCGGAGCATCGACTTCGGGCCCAGCGAGATGACGCACGACAGCATTGAGAGAAGCGACCACCGGAACCGCCACGAGGGCACCGACGACGCCCGCGATCAGCACACCCGCGGCCACGGCCAGGATCACCGCCAGCGGATGCACGCTGACCGCACGACCCATCAGGAACGGCTGCAGCAGGTGCGACTCGATCTGCTGCACCACCAGCACACCGCCGAGCATCAGCAGCGCGATCAGCGGCCCCTGCGCCACCAGCGCGACGATCACGGCGACGAAGCCCGACACCAGCGCACCCACGATCGGCACGAACGCGCCGAGGAACACCAGCACGCCGATCGGGAACGCCAGCGGAACCCCCAGCAGCAGCGCGATCAGCATGACGCCGAGCGCGTCGACCATCGCGACGATCACCGTCGCCCGCACGAACGCCGTCAGCGAGGCCCAGGCCACCCGGCCGGACGAGTCGACCCGCTGCCGGGCGCTGCGCGGGAACAGCCGGGTGAGGAACGTCCAGATCTTCTCGCCGTCGTACAGGAAGAAGAACAGCGAGAACAGCACGATGAAGAAGCCCGCCACCAGGTTCCCCAGCGCGGTTCCGAGGGACGTCGCGCTCGACACGATCGCCTCGTTGCTCGAGGTGACCGCGTCGCGCGCCTGCTGCAGCAGACTGGTCAGCTGCGCGTCCGAGAGGTTCAGCGGCCCGGTACGCAGCCACTGCTCGATCTGCTGCAGACCGCGCACCACCTGGTCGGACAGGTCCTGGAACCCCTGGACGATCTGCTGTCCCACCAGCGTCAGCGCGGCACCGAGGAACAACAGCCCGGCCACCAGCACGATCCCGGCCGCCGGACCGCGGGTGAGCCGGCCGTGGTGCAGCCGGTTGACCACGGGTACGAGCAGCGCGGCCAGCAGCAGCGCGACGATCACCGGGATCGCGACGACGCTGAGGTAGCTCACCAGCCAGCCGAGCACGCCGGCCGCCAGCACGATCACCAGGAACCGCCACGCCCAGGCGGCCGCCATCTCGACCCCGCGGGGAATCTGCGCGCTCATCGTCGTGACCTCTCCACCCTCCCTGCGCGGGCTTGCTGTACGAGGGTGTGCAGCAGCGCCCTGGCCGCGTCCGGGTACTCCGCCGCCAGCAGCCCGGCGGCGGCCAGCACGTAGTCGCGGTCGACCGTGGTACGCGGCGCACGCGGCAGCTGCCACCCTCCCTCGATGTCGTGCCCACAGGACGCACCCAGCACACGCTCGGCCAGCTCCGGCGGGTGGTGCCGCAGCACTCCCCCGGACCCGACCAGCAGGCCGACCTCGCGCAGGTCCTTGCCGGTGCGCTCCACCAGCCGCCCGTCCGGACCGAACCGCACCTGCTGCCTGCCGGCGTGCCGGCGCAGCGCGAGGCCGACCGCGACGGTGGCCAGCCGCTCGTCGTAGGCGTGCTCGAGGTCGGAGTCGGGCAGGTACGACGGGTCCGCGTGCCGGCGCGCGGCCGCCCGGTGGAGCTCGTCGTACTCCTCCGGCTCGTCCAGCGCGTCGACCAGCCCCTCCTCGCGCCCGACCTCGACAGTGCCGACGGCGCTCCACCGCATGCCCAGGTCGCCCTCGACCGTGCGGCTCGCGGGCATCGGGGCGACCACCTGCCGCGACAGCCCGGCGTCCTCGGGGTCGAGCTCGACCACCGAGTGCACGTCGGTGGTCGCGCCTCCCACGTCCACCACGGCCACGCCACTCGAGTCGCCGACCACCTGCGCCAGCAGCTCTACCGCGGTGAGCACGATGTCCGGCGTCGCGCCGCGCACCATCGAGGTGAAGTCCGCGCGCGACGACAGGTTCTTGCCGCCGATCACATGCACCAGGAACATCGCGCGGATCGCCCTGCGGGCGGAGTCGGGGGCGAGCTCCCCGATCCGCGGCACCACGTTGTCAGCGCGCAGGTGTGGCACTCCCCGGTAGCTGAGGATCTCCGACGCCTCGGCCTGCGCGGCGACGTTGCCGGCTATCACGACCGGGACCGGCCAGGCGCTGGTCGCCAGCACCTTCGCCGCCGACAGCAGTGCCTCCGAGTTGCCGCCGTCGGTGCCGCCGACCAGCAGGACGACGTCGGGGTTGGCGTCTCCCAGGGCGCCGAGCGCGCCCTCACCGAGCCCACCCGAGGCCACGTGCACCACCCGCCCGCCGCTGGACAGCGCCACCCGGCGGCCGGCCTCGGCGGTCACCAGCTCCTCGTTGCCGACCACGCCGATGCGCAGCCCGCCGCCGGCCGACGAGCAGGCCAGCACCTGCGCGTCCGCCGCCCCCGGGTGCTGCTCCGACAGCGACTCACGGCAGGCATCCCAGCCGTCGAGCACGTCGGAGTCGAGAGTCGTCGCGTGCGTCGCGGTGCCGAGCAGGCGGCCGTCGTCGACGTCGACCAGGGCGGCCTTGGTGAACGTCGACCCGAAGTCGACACAGGCGACGAGCCGGGTCACCGACCCGCCTGCTCCGCGGCCTCGTAGAAGGCTTGGGTCAGGTCGACGATTAGATCGTCGACGGTCTCGATGCCGACGGACAGGCGTACCAGGTCGGCGGGCACCTCCAGCGGCGAGCCGGCCGCGGAGGCGTGCGTCATCCGGCCGGGATGCTCGATCAGCGACTCGATACCGCCGAGCGACTCGCCGAGCGTGAACACCTTGGCGGCGTTGCACACCGCGACCGCGGCCTGCTCCCCGTCGCGGTGCCGGAACGACACCATGCCGCCGTACCGCTTCATCTGCTTGCTCGCCAGCGCGTGTCCCGGGTGGGTCTCCAGCCCGGGGTAGATGACCTCGCTGACCTCGGACACCGACTGCAGGAACTCCACGATCCGCTCGGCGTTGTCGCAGTGGCGGTCCATGCGTACGCCGAGGGTCTTCAGCCCGCGCAGGGTCAGGAAGGAGTCGAACGGCCCGGCGATCGCGCCGATCGAGTTGTGGTGGAAATGCAGCCGGTCGGCGAGCTCGGCGTCGTTCACCACCAGGGCACCGCCGACCACGTCGGAGTGGCCGCCGCAGTACTTGGTGGTGGAGTGCACCACCACGTCGGCGCCCAGGGTGATCGGCTGCTGCAGGTACGGCGTGGCGAACGTGTTGTCGACGACCAGCAGCGCTCCGGCCTCGTGCGCGACGTCGGCCAGCGCGGCGATGTCGGCGATGCCGAGCAGCGGGTTGGTGGGCGTCTCGATCCAGACGATCTTGGTGCGGCCGGGCTCGACCGCGGCTCGCACCGCGTCGGCGTCGGCGATGGGCGCGACCGAGTACGCCAGGCCCCACGGCTCGGCGACCTTGGAGAACAGCCGGTACGTCCCGCCGTAGGCGTCGTTCGGAATCACCACGTGGTCCCCGGGACGGCAGACCGTGCGCAGCAGCGTGTCCTCGGCGGACATGCCGCTGGCGAACGCGAACCCGTGCGTGCCCTGCTCGAGCGCGGCGATGCAGTCCTCGAGCTGGGTGCGCGTCGGGTTGGCGGTGCGGGAGTACTCGTAGCCCTCACGCAGCCCGCCGACGCCGTCCTGCTTGTAGGTGCTGGTGGCGTAGATCGGGCCGATCACCGCGCCGGTACGGGGGTCTGGCTCCTGGCCTGCGTGGATTGCACGCGTCTCGAAGCCGTGGTCCGGGTTGTCCATTCCCCGAGGCTAGCGTCGAGCCGCCGGCCTCCCTGCAGTCGCGTGTCATCTACGCCGCGAGCGGTGTGTCACAGGCTGACACGCGACTGGCTGGCGCTTCGCGGCGTGGTGTGGAATGGGTGGCAGCGGCCATTCGTTGGAGGGGACATGCTCTTCGGACGCCACAAGACCGACCTGCCCGACGCCGAGCACGCCCTGCCCGGCCGCGACACCCGCACGTTCCGGGTGGGCGACCGGCACGCGGTGCTCGGCAACCCGATCGTCACCGACGTGCCCGAGGGGTACGAGGAGGCCGTGTTCGGCCTCGGCTGCTTCTGGGGGGAGGAGAAGACGTTCTGGGAGGTCCCGGGCGTGTGGACCACCTCGGTCGGGTACGCCGGCGGCATCACGCCGAACCCCACGTACGAGGAGGTCTGCACCGGCCAGACCGGGCACGCCGAGGTCGTACGCGTGATCTATGACCCGGCGAAGGTGACCTACGCCGACCTGCTCAAGGTCTTCTGGGAGAACCACGACCCCACGCAGGGGATGCGGCAGGGCAACGACCGCGGCTCGCAGTACCGGTCGCTGATCCTGACCACCAGCCCGGAGCAGCAGGAGCAGGCCGAGCGGTCGCGCGACAGCTACCAGAAGGCGATGAGCGAGCGCGGGTACGGCGAGATCACCACCGTCATCGCGCCGCTGGGTGAGTACTACTACGCCGAGGACTACCACCAGCAGTACCTGGTCAAGAACCCCGGCGGCTACTGCCCCCTGCACGCCACCGGCGTGAAGTACTCCAGCGTCTGAGGGGTCGGCGGTCGAGCACGCTGCCGAGGCCACCGGGCGTTGCGTCCGGCGAAGCGAGGGCTATGGCGCACCCTCCGACGGACGCAACGCCCAGCGGGCCGTCAGGTCGGCTCGACTCCGGCCGCGACCAGGTCGGCCACCTCACGCAGGTCGACGTCGGGACCCTCGACACGCGCCGAGTTGGTCTTCAGCAGCATCGCCGCCACGAACGACTGCACCGCCGCGTCGAGCCGCGGATGTACGGCCGCCATCGACTCCGCCGCGATGACCGCGCGCCTCACCATCCGGAACAGGCCCTGGTAGAGCTCGGCCAGCCGCCGTCGCACCTCCGGATGGGTCTCGGACTCGCGCCAGATGATCGTGTCGAGCACCGGGGAGTCCTGCCCGCCGAGGTCGAGCTGCTCGGCCAGCGCCACCAGGGTCCCGGCCACGTCGCCCTGGGTCACGACGTCGTCGTGCTCGAGCAGCGGGTCGGGGGTGGTGAGGCGCTCGTCGAGCAGAGCGAGCAGTACGTCGATCTTCTTCGGGAAGTAGTAGAAGACCAGGCCCTTGGGGACCCCGGCCCTCTTCGCGACGGCCGCCGTCGGCGTCGCGTCGAACCCGTCGCGGGCGAACAGCTGCTCGGCCGCGTCGAGGATGCGCTGCCGGCTGTCGGCCGAAGCCGGGCCGGTCGGCTCCTTCGGCGACCTCTTCGTGGGCTTCTTCGGATTCTTCGGAGCCCCGGGGCGCCGTCCCACCATGACCGCGTCGTCCCCTTACGCACCAGGTTGCAGATAGTGATGCAGGGACAGGTGCGCTGTCCCTGCACCAGGGTAGGGGTGGATCAGTGCTGCGGCGCCGCGCGCCCGCCACCGATGTGCCGCACGGCCGGAATCGCCGCCAGCCCGACCACCAACGAGACCAGACCGACGATCCAGGACGTCCAGGCAGCACCCGTCATGCCGGCGTAGCCCAGGACCCACGGCGCGATGAACAGCAGTGCGCCGAGGGCAGCGTGCGCGTACTCCATCGAGTCCATGGTCCGCCCGGCCAGCGGCGCGAGCGACGCGGCCGCGATGAGCGCACCGAAGATGATCAGCGACCACATGGCCGCAGTGTCATGGGCGACCCACAGCGGGGACAGCAGCGCGTACAGACCGGCAACGAGGCATACACCGTCCTGCCAGCGCGTCAGGCCCTTCATACATACCTCCACAGTTTCCGGGTCGTCGGCCCGAACCGGCGGCCACAACGATGTTCCGTCTCCTGAATACACCCTGACTGACCGCCCGGTCAAGATCATGTCTCCGCAGGTCAGACAGCTCTTCCGGTACGAGGGCAGCGGCGCATCACCCCACCCCGTCGGAGCCGGCCACCCGCCCGGATCCGAGCACCCGAAGAAACCACTCCGCGTATGGCCCAGATGCGTCATTTCCCGACCGAACGTCGGATTTCCCCTCGATTGCCTCAGCAACGCCGATAGCGTGCCGTTCAATCTTCAACAAGTTCCTGGACGGAGCTTTGATGCGCCGGGTGACATGGTCGCCGATAGGCCCGGCGTGGAGCAGAGGCGAAACCGACCGTCCTTTCGTTCTATCGAAAGGAAGTCGTCAGATGCGACCTCTTGCCCGTCGTTCCAGCGCAGTTGCCGCCACCACCGTCGGCCTGCTCGGCCTCGGCGTCGCCTTCGCGGCGTGGACCTCCACCGGTGAGGGCACCGGCACCGCCGAGGCCGCCCAGGCCAAGCCGCTGGCCGTGCACGTTACGAACGTGACCGGCCTGTACCCGACCGGCTCGGTGGACGTGCCGTTCACGGTCTCCAACCCCAACCCCTACAACGTGACGCTCAGCAGCGTGACGCTGAAGAGCGTCGCGGTCGACGCCGCCCACTCCGACTGCGCCACCAGCGTGGTCACCGGTGCCGACCTTCCGGTGAACCTGGTGGCCACGAAGAACGGTGGCACCACCGCGAGCCAGAGCTTCACCGTCTCCATGAGCAACGCCGCCACCGACGCCTGCCAGGGCGCCACGTTCACGCTGACGCTCAAGGCGAGCGGGCTCAGCAGCTGACCAGGTCGGGCCCCCCGAGGCCCATCCGGGGGGCCCGGTCTGCTCCAACAGATGGGCAAGTAGATCGGTAGGAGCGGCATGCGCCGGGGCAGCACAGACGCCACAGCACGCGCCCTGCTGCGGCGCGCGTCGATGGTCGCGCTGGTTGGGCCGCTGGCCGCCGCCATGCTCCTGCTGACGTCGGGTACGGCGTTCGCCCAGTGGCTGCACACCGGCACCGCGCCGGCAACGGCCACTGCGGCGAGCATCCCGCAGGTCGGCACCCCGACCGTGACGGGGACCGGGTCCCAGGCCACGATCAGCTGGAGCGCGGTGACCGTGACTGCGAGCCGCCCCGTCACGGGCTACGTCGTACGGCGCTACAACGGCAGCGGCGCGGCGACGGTCGCATGCACCGTGACCGCGCCGACGGTGTCCTGCACCGACCCCCAGCCGGTGACCGGCAACGTGACCTACACCGTCGCGGCCACCTTCGCCGGCTGGTCCGGCCCCGAGAGCACGGCCGTCGCGTACGACGTGGTCGCTCCGTCGACCATCCTGTCCACGAGCACCGTCGCCAACTCACGCGGCTGGTGGACCACCAGCCCGGTCACGGTCACGCTGAACGCATCCGACTCCGGCTCCGGGGTCGGCAGCATCAGCTACCGCGTGGGCGCCGCCGCCCCGGTCACTGTCAGCACCGCGAGCACGTCCTTCGCCGTCACGGCCCAGGGCAGCACCACCATCACGTACTTCGCCACCGACAAGGTCGGCAACGTCGAGGCGCAGAAGAGCTACACCCTGAAGGTCGACTCGGTGAGCCCGGCCGCACCCACCGGGCTGCAGGTGACCCCTGACACCGGTTCCTCCGCCACCGACCACGTCACCAGCTCTCTCCAGCCACAGGTCGTCGGTACCGCCGAAGCCGGCGCGACCGTCGAGGTCAGCGTCGACGGCACCCTCAAGTGGTCGACGACGGCCGCGGCCAACGGCTCCTTCGCCGTCGGCGGCACTCTCGCCGACGCCCTGACCGCGGGCGCCCACGTGGTGTCCGTACGCGCCACTGACGCCGCGGGCAACACCGGCCCCGCGGCGACCATGGACGTCGTCATCGACAACACCGCGCCGCTGGCGCCCGTCGTCATCAGCCCGGTCCAGAACACCCCCATCACCGTTGCGACCTGGGGAGTCGGGTGCCCTGCGCCCGCGGCGTGCGGCACAGCCGCGGACTCCGGAACCGGGGGGTCCGGAGTCCAGCGGCTGGAGTACGAGCTCCAGGTCAGCAACGGCAACAACGCCAGCTGCTGGAACGGCACCGGTTTCATCGCGACGGCCTGTGACCCGGCGCCCCGCATGACCGCGACCGGCACCACGAGCTGGTCCGTGGCCGTCCCGTTGAGCTCGATGCCGGCCGGCAGCTATCGCCTGACGATCCGCGCCGTCGACCTCGCCGGCAACGTCAGTGGCGACGCGACGCGCAGGTTCACCAAGTAGATCCAGGTAGATCGGACAAAAGCGCCTCGCCGCGGGCGGCGTCTCCCTAGCCTTATGGGCGAACTGTCTGGTTGGGGGGGATCATGGGGGTTTTCCGCCTGCGCTCTGCGTCGGTACGACGGGCCGCGTTCGCGCTGCTGGCGGCGCCGCTGCTGATGGCGCCGGCCTACCCGGTCGCGTCGGCGGCCACCGCGGCCGAGCCGGGGCCGGTGATCACCTCCCCCACGGCCGGCCAGCAGGTCGGCGGGGAGATCGAGG
>CBFGZI010000147.1:0-8645 GCA_965653225.1 uncultured Propionibacteriales bacterium
GTCTCGGTCGCGAGCACGCCAGGAACCTTGTTGATGCCGCTGGGCACCACGCGCGACACGTCGTCGTGCTCCCGGACGCGCACCAGCGCGATCAGGTCGATCTCGCCGGTCACGGAGTAGACCTCGCTCACGCCGTTGATCGCGGCGACCTGCTCGGCGACCTCGGGGATCTTGTCGACCTCGGCGTTGATGAACACGATCGCGGTGATCACGGATGCTTCCTCGCCTCGCACGTCACGGGACCTGACACCACGACCTTATCCGGGCGCCTGGCCGCCAACGTACGCGTGGTCGCGTGTCCACGTCGCGTGTCACCGGGCGGGCCGGTGGTGCACGGGCAGGTCACGGCGGTCGTCGAAGGGCACCAGGGAGGTCTTGGAGTCCTCCACCGCGTCGAGCCGGCGCCGAAGGCCCTCCGCGCCCCCGATCGGGCAGGACCACTCGCCGTCGAGGTGAGCGAGGCGGACCCCGGGGGACTCCAGCCAGCGCAGGATCTTCTCGGTCTCCTCCGCGGTCGTCGCGGGCGTCGGCCCGGGGCCCGGCACGACGGTCTCGGCGCTGGCGCGCAGCCCGCGCACCCACTCCCCGGCGTGGGCGCCCGGCGGGATCACCCCGGCAGCGGCGAGGCGGCCGTGGCGCACGACGTGCACCTCCCACGCCCCCGCGTCGTTGCGGCGGGCGCCGACCACCTCGGGACAGCGGGTGAGCGCGGCGATCCGCTGCCGGCGCGCGGCCGCCCGTACGAAGGCGGTGAGCCGGTCGCGGTGCACGGCGGCGTCCTCGAACCGGCAGGCGGCGGCCAGTGCGGCCATCTTGGTCTCGATCGCCCGCAGCACCGCGCGCGGGTCGGCGGTGACCGCCTGCCGCAGCTGCTCGACGACCGTGGCGTAGGGCTGAGCGGCCACGGACCCGTCGCAGGGGGACATGCAGCGGCCCATCTCGGCGAGCGCGCAGGGGCTGAGCCGGGGCTCACGCGCCATCCGGCCCTTGCACTGGCGGATCGGGAACGCCTCGTGCAACGCGGCCGCCGCGCGGTCGGCGAGCCGTCGGGAGCCGAACGGCCCCAGGTAGGTGGCCCCGTCGTCGAGGACCTGGCGTACGAGCGAGAGCCGGGGCCACGGCTCCACCGTGACCTTGAGCCAGTGCACCCGCTCGGGGTGGCGGGAGCGGCGGTTGTAGCGCGGCTTGTGCTCCTTGATCAGGCGCAGCTCGCGCACCTCTGCCTCCAGCGTGGTGGCGCACTCGATGCCGACCACCGACTCGGCCAGCCCCACCATCTCGCCCATGCGGGACCGGGTCTCGCTGGCGGTGAAGTAGGTGCGTACGCGGGTGCGGAGGTCGCGCGAGGTGCCGACGTAGAGCACCCGCTCGCGGTCGTCGCGGAACAGGTAGACCCCGGGTGCGTGCGGCAGCTGCTCGGCCAGATGGCGTTTCTTGCGCTGCGCGGGGCTGACCCGCGAGGAGAACGTGTGCAGCTCCTCGAGCGTCTGGACGCCTAGCGGACCGAGCCGTTCGAACAGCCCATGCAGCACGTGCACGGTCGCGCGGGCGTCGTCTAGGGCCCGGTGGATCGGCGTGGTGGGGGAGTGGAAGACGCGCGCGAGCGTGGCGAGCTTGCAGTTGGGTGCCTCGTCTCGGTGGAGCACCCGACGCGCCAGCCGGGCGGTGTCGACCACCTCGAACGTCGGCCATCCCAGGGCCAGCTCCTCGGAGTAGTGCCGGAGGAAGCCAACATCGAATGGCGCGTTGTGCGCGACCAGCACAGTGCCACGGGCGAACTCGAGGAACGCCGGCAGCGCCTCGGCGATGGTCGGGGCACTCGCCACCATGCCGTCGGTGATGCCGGTCAGCACCGCGATGAACGCGGGGATCGAGGCCTGCGGGTTGACCAGCGTCTGGAACTCCCCGACCACCTCGCCGCCGCGCACCTTGACCGCGCCGATCTCGGTGATGCCAGCACCCCCGGCGGCCGAACCACCGGTGGTCTCCAGGTCGACGACGCAGAAGGTCGCCTCGCGCAGCGGCCGGCCGAGCTCGTCGAAGCTGCCCTGCACCGGGCGCGGCGTCGACGTCTTCGCCGCGGGTGAGGAGCTCGAGTCGAGCAGGCTTGTCATGGCCGTGACGCTAAACAAGACCACCGACGTTCTCGCGGTGACGCGCCCTGGACGGGCGTGCGGATAGGCTCGAAAGTGATGCCCGCGTCAGAAGCCGACAACGGTCCGGGCCTGCTGCCAGAGCCGGTCCGGCTGCGAGCGCTGTCGCTCAGCGCCGACGCGATGGGCGAGATCCCCGCCGACCAGCTCCCGGCCTCGCTGCGCCGCGTGGCCTTGTTCGCGCCGGCTCGGCGGGCGCGCGCCGCGGGCACGCAGATCGCGTCCGCGCTGGAGAGCGACGAGGCGTTCCGCGAGCGTGTCGCCACCCAGGTGCGTGTCGTCGTACCCGACATCGCCAAGGCCCTGGACGAGCAGACGCCGCCACCGGCGGCACACCCCGTCGAGGTGGCCGCGGTCGCGTACCTGCTGCGGTCGCCGCAGTGGACCGAGCTGGTCGACGCCGCGCGCGGAGCTGGCTCGGACACGCCGGAGTCGGCAGACCACTCGGGCGCGGTCGAGCGCCTGCAGCGCAAGCTGCGGGACGCCCGCGCGCAGACCCGCACGGCCCAGGCCAAGGCCAAGGAGCAGGTCGCCGAGGTCAAGCGGGAGAACGCCGAGCTCCGGCGCAAGCTCGCCGAGGCGCGTCAGCAGCTCACGTCCGCCGAGAGCGCGGTCAAGAACGCCGCCGAGGGGCACGGCTCGGCGCAGAAGGAGACCGCCGCGCTCGAGGCCGAGACACGCCGGCTGCGGGCCCGCATCAGCGAGCTCGAGGCCGCCAACGCGGCCGCCCGCCGGTCTGTCCGGGAGGAGCGCGAGGCCGGGTCGCTGCGCGCCCGGTTGCTGCTCGACACGCTGCTGGACTCCGCCCAGGGCCTGCGACGCGAGCTGGCGCTTCCACCGGTGACCGGCTCCCCGGCGGACGCGGTCGAGGGCGCCGTCACCGCGCAGGGCGGTACGACGGCACGCGGCATGGCGCTAAGCGGGGACGACCCTGCGCTGCTCGAGGAGCTCTTGGCCGTACCGCGCGTGCACCTGATCGTGGACGGCTACAACGTCACCAAGACCGCCTGGCCGACGGCCCCGCTGGAGACCCAGCGGACCAGGCTGCTCAGTGGGCTGGCCGCGATCGCGGCGCGCAGCGGTGCCGAGATGACCGTGGTCTTCGACGGTGCCGACCTGCAGCAGCGGCCGCCGGTGGTGGCCCCCCGGGGCCTGCGGGTGATGTTCAGCCCGCCCGGCGTCATCGCCGACGACAAGATCCGCGACCTGCTCTCGGTCGAGCCCGGGGGCCGGCCCGTGGTGGTCGTGTCCAGCGACCGCGAGGTGGCCGACTCCGCGCAGCGCGCGGGTGCCCGGCCGGTCGCCTCGGCGGCGCTCGTACGCCTCCTCAGCGGCTCGTGACGCGAACTCGTGACCCGGGCGCGCCGTACGCCTCGCCCAGCGGCCTGCTGCCCGTGGCCGGAACGCGCTGTCGGTGGTCGCCTCTAGCGTCCAAGGTGCTGGCTTCCCCACCACGACGGAGGTTGAGATGGCACACCGCGAGCCGATCCTGGTCGACTGCGACACCTGCGCGGTCCGCGGCCACGGCTGCGACGACTGCGTCGTCTCGGTGCTGATGGGCGCGCCGCCGGAGGTGCACGTCGACCCGGAGGAGCGTCGGGCGCTCGACGTCCTCGCCGCGTCCGGACTGGTGCCGCCACTGCGGATGGTCATACCTACTGACAGTGACGAAACCGCTACGGGATGACAGCATTTGCCCCGAAATCCGAAGCCCTCAATGCGCTATGTGCTCCAAATCACCAGAAATATCAAAGAGCGGGCCAAACACACTGCGTTCGGGATTGCCTTGACGTCGAGCAAGCCAGTACTGTCGCCGCTCGGTGCCTGACGACAGTCGGCCAGCCCGGGCCGGCACGGGTACCGCGCCTAACTCGGATGAAGGTCGGGGAACCCTCCATCCGGGGCCGGGGAACCACCAAAGTAACGCTATTGGGGTGAGTCGGCGTGCCTTCATGGGCGCCGTAGGGCTGTCTCGTCGGCCCGAACCCGTCAGCTAACCCGGTCGGCGTCCGACGAGCTGAGGGGATACGACCGAGCGTGCCTACGGCCCGGATCCGAGCCAAGCGTGTCCTGGTGGGCCTGAGTGCTGCCGCACTTGCCTCCATGACCCTCCTTCCCACCGCCAGCCAGGCCGATCCGTCGATCGGCGACGTGCAGCAGCGTCTCGACTCGCTGTACCACAAGGCGGAGGCGGCGCAGGAGCGGCTCAACACGCTGAACCACCAGATGTCGGTCAAGCGCGAGCGGCTGCACGCGTTGCAGACCGACCTGAAGTCCCAGCGGCGGCACTACGCCCGGTTCAGCAACCAGGTCGCCACCATGGCCGCCGACGAGGCCCAGAGCGTCGAGTCCCAGCTGAGCGCCACCCAGCAGCTGATCCTCGCCGACAACCCCGACGAGTTCCTCAACCACCTCGCCGCCCAGCAGGCACTGAGCGACCAGAAGGGCGACATGCTCGCCCACTTCTCCACCGTGGCGAAGAAGCTGGCGCTGCGCGAGAAGCAGGTGCACAAGCAGTTCGCCGCTGTGAAGGCCGACCAGAAGCAGGCGGCCAAGGAGGACCACGCCGTCGACGCGAACGTCGCCGACGCGAAGGACCTGCTGTCGCACCTCCAGGCCCAGCGGCGGGAGCGGCTGTCCGAGCCGAGCCGCAGCGCGGTGCGCACCACCTCCGCGCCGGTCTCCGGCGCCGCCGGGGTGGCGGTGAACTTCGCCCTGGACCAGGTCGGCGACGCCTACGTCTACGGCGCGGCCGGCCCTGACGCGTGGGACTGCTCGGGTCTGACCATGGGCGCCTGGGGTGCCGCCGGTGTGTCGCTGCCGCACTCCTCGAGCGAGCAGATGAGCTACGGGACGCCGGTGTCGTCCGACGAGCTGGAGCCCGGTGACCTGGTCTTCTACTACCAGCCGGTCAGCCACGTCGGCATGTACATCGGCAACGGCCAGATCGTGCACGCGGCCAACCCCGGCGACGGGGTCACCACGGCGCCGGTCTTCTCGATGCCCTACAGCGGCGCGGTCCGTCCGGGCTGATCGCGGCCGGGCGGTCGGCTGACCTGGTCGGTGTGACCGCTGTGGTGGTCGGCCACGCCCACGACCGGTGCGGGGGCGGTGCCTAGGATTCCTGTGTGAGAGCCCCCGACGCACGTGGTGCGGTGCCGCTGAGCGCGCTGGTCGCCGTCGCGGTGCTGCTCGCCGTCGCCGGGGGCGGGGTGCTGCTCACCCGGCTGGGCAGCGGCGGTGTCGGCACCGACGAGCGCGCTGAGCCCGCGGTCAGCACGCCGGCGCGCCCCGGTGTCGTCGGCGGTGCGGGCTCGGAGTCGCAGCGCACGCTGGCCGGCACCCGCGCGCTCATCGACCTCCAACGCGCCGTGCACACCCAGCGTGAGGCGTTGTTCGACCGGGTGTTCAGCACCGGCCGCGCCGGGAGCGAGGGCGCGGACATCTTCACCAGCCTGCGCCGGCTGCCGCTGTCGACGTACTCGATGCGCTACATCAGCGAGGTGGCCCACCAGGGCCCGACCTGGAAGGCCGACGTCGCTGTGCAGTGGGGGCTGCGGCGGGTCGACCCGCGCGCGATCACCAGCCAGGTCGAGGTGACCTTTCGACGTGACGACGGCTCGGCGCAGGTGGTGAGCATGCAGCCGGCCCGCGACGACGAGGCGCCCGTCTGGCTGCTGGGTCGCCTGCAGGTGGTGCACGTGGGCCCGGCGCTCGTGCTGTCGCTGCAGCCACCGCTGACGGCGGGCGTGGTGGACCAGACGCGCAAGGCCGTGCGGGACGTGCACCACGTGCTGCACGGCTGGGACGGAAGCCTGGTCGTCGTGCTTCCCCGCACCACCGGACAGCTCGACGAGATGCTGTCGTCGAAGCCGGGCACCTACGACAACATCGCCGCCGTCACCGCCTCCGCGGACGGGTCGAACGACCCCACGGCGCCGGTGCGCGTGCTTCTGAACCCGGAGGTGTTCACCGGCCTGGGGCCGATCGCGGCGCAGGTGGTGCTCTCGCACGAGGCCACCCATGCCGCCACCGGAGCGACGATCCGTGACATGCCGCTGTGGCTGGTCGAGGGGTTCGCCGACTACGTCGCGCTCGCCCGTGAGCCGGTGCCGGTGGACGTGGCCGCCGGCCAGATCCTGGGCATCGTGCGCAGGTCCGGTGCCCCGAACCGACTGCCGGGCAAGGCCGACTTCGCCACCTCGGCACACGGGCTCGGTGCGTCGTACGAGGCGGCCTGGCTCGCCTGCCGGCTACTCGGCCACGAGTACGGCCAGGACCGGCTGCTGACCTTCTACCGCCAGGTGTCGAGAACCGGCAACGCCGACGCGGCGTTCGACTCGGTGCTGGGCACGACGCAGAAGCAGTTCACCGCGCAGTGGCGCCACTACCTGACCGAGCTGGCCGGATGAGCCCGGAGCGCAGGTTCGCCTGGTGGTGGCTGGGCGGGCTCACCCTGCTGGCCCTGGTGCTGATGCTGGCGCTGACGCCCTGGGGCACGGTCGTGCAGGACCCCCCGGGTCTCGTGCACCGCGCCTTCGGCGCGCAGCTGGTCGCGCGCGGCAACGCGTTCGCGGCAGACATCCGCCCGGCCAGCTACGCGTCCATCGTCGTGGGCCTGCTCGTCGCCTTGTGGGTGGGCCTGAGCCGCCGGGGACTGCGCGTGATGCGGGCGGCGTCGACCTGGCTGCGCTGGTGGTGGCTGCAGGTGCTGGCGGTCGTCGCCGTGGCGACCGTGGTGGTCTGGCTGGCCACGTTGCCGCTACGCGTGTGGGAGGAGGTCGTGCTCCGGCGGTGGGACCTCTCCACCCAGGCGTGGGGCAGCTGGCTGCTCGACCAGGTCAAGGGTGTCGGACTCACCGTCGTCCTGACCGGGCTGGGGCTCATCCTGCTCGTCGCGCTGGCGCGGTGGCTGCCGCGTTGGTGGTTCGTGCCGGCCTGTTTGGGTGCGGCCGGGCTGGTGTTCGCCGTGTCGTTCGTCTACCCAGTCGTCGTAGAGCCGCTGTTCAGCAACTTCAAGCCCATGGCCGCGGGGCCGATGCGTTCGTCGCTGCTGCACCTGGCCGCGCGTGACGGTGTGCCGGTCAACGGCGTGCTGGTGGCCGACGCCTCGCAGCGCACCACGACGCTGAACGCCTACGTCAGCGGTTTCGGCAGCACGCGTCGCATCGTCGTCTACGACAACCTGCTACAGGAGCCGCCTGCGGACGTGCGTTCGGTCGTGGCGCACGAGCTCGGGCACGCGGCCAACAACGACGTGCTCGTCGGCTCGACGATAGGCGCGGCGGGCACCGCTGCTGCGGTTGCGGCGCTGGGTCTCATCGTGTCGTCGGACTGGATGAGACGGCGCGGGCTCAAGGGTGCGCGTGACCCGGTGGTCGCCGCGACCGTGCTCGCGCTGTCGACCGCGTTGACCGTAGTCGGCTCACCAGTGGAGTCGATGATCAGCCGCCAGGTCGAGGCGCGGGCCGACCAGCACGCGCTGAACCTGACCCGGGACCCGCAGGCGATGATCGACGTGCAGAAGGTGCTGGCCGTCCGTAACCTGTCCGACCTCGACCCGTCGGGGTTCGCGTACATGATGTTCGCCACCCATCCGAGCGCGGGACAGCGGATCGCGATGGCACGGCAGTGGGCGCACGAGCACGGAGTGGAGACGAAGCTGTGAGCCGGACGCTGGTCGTGACAAACGACTTCCCGACCCGCCGCGGGGGCATCGAGACGTTCGTGTTCGAGCTGTGCAAGCGCTTCGAGCCGGACGACGTGGTCGTCTACACCGCGTCGATGCCCGGCGACCTCGAGTTCGACAAAGACCTGCCGTTCCGGGTACTTCGCGATCCGACCTCGATGCTCGTGCCCAGCCCGCCCGTGGCCCGGCGCGTGGTCAAGGCCTTCGAGCAGTACGGCTGCGACCGCGTGCTGTTCGGCGCCTCGGCACCGCTCGGGCTGTTGGCTCCGCGGCTGCGCGACGCCGGCGCGAAGCGCATCGTCGGCCTCACGCACGGGCACGAGGCGTGGTGGGCCCGCGTGCCGGGAACACGCCAGGTGTTGAGGCGGATCGGCGACGGGTGCGACGTGCTCACGTTCGTGTCGCGGTGGTGTCGTGACGTGATCGCGTCTGCGCTGTCGCCAGCGGCCGCGGCGCGGATGGAGCGGCTGGTGCCGGGCGTCGACGTCGAGGGCTTCCATCCCGGATGCGGGGGAGCGGCCGTGCGGTCGGAGCTGGGCATCGCCGCCGATGCGCCCGTGGTCGTCACCGCAGGTCGGATGACGCCGCGCAAGGGCCAGGACACACTGGTGCGCGCGTGGCCCCAGGTGCTGGCACAGGCTCCGGACGCGAGGCTGCTGATGGCGGGGGAGGGACCCTACCGTCCCAAGCTGCAGCGACTGGCCGAGTCGCTACGGGTGAGCGAGTCCGTGGTGTTCACCGGAGCCGTGCCGTGGGGTGGTATGCCGGCCTACATCGACGCCGGCGACGTATTCGCGATGCCG
>CBFGZI010000148.1:0-8607 GCA_965653225.1 uncultured Propionibacteriales bacterium
ACCTGGTCGGCGGCGAACTTGACGTAGTCGTAGCCGTAGCCGCCGTTGAAGATCACGGCCTCCACGCTCGAGTTCTTCGCGAGCCCGAACGGGTTGGTTGCCGTCTTTGTGGCGCCACCACCGCCACCGCTGCCCCCGCTGCTCGGGGACGATCCGCTGCACGAGGCGAGCGACCCGGCGAACGGCATCAGCGCCGCTGTCGCCAGGGCGCCACGGAGCAGGCTCCGCCGGTCAATCTGTTTGGTTTCCAGCGTCATCGTGGAATGCCTTTCGTGATGATCTTTCTCTACTGAATGCTTGGGCCTACCGACTCCAGATGCGGGCTGCCGAACGTTCTGATCAGGCGGTGCCGGCGATGCGCTCGCCGTACCGCGCCTTGAGGGCGTCGTTGTGCTCGTCACCTCCCGGGATGTTGGCGGAGATGTAGAGCGGCGGCACCTCGCCCGCGTCCCGGAGCCGCTGGGCCGCGCCGAGGGTGAGGATCTGGGCGATGTACGCGGCCGTGATCGACGAGACCGCCCCGGCAGACAGCCCGTCGCCGAGGCCGATCGTGGTGTCGCCGTACGGCGCCCGGTTGTCGATCACGATGTCGGCGATCTCCGCGAGCCGCTTGCCGCTGCTGTGCTTGGGCGTGACGGCGTTCGTGTGCTCCAGGCTGGTCACCGCGATGACGGGGTGGCCGTCCGCCTTGGCGCGCAGGGCGAGACCGACGATCGACCCGTTGACGCCGGAGTTGGACGCAATCAGGAACACATCGGCCGGCTCGAACGAGTACAGCTCGTAGAGCTCGTCGACGACCGACTCGTCGCGCTCGAGGCGGCCGCCCTGGAGCACCGAGACGTCCCGGCTGCCGCGCAGGACGACGTCGCGCAGCACGATCGCGTGCGAGGGGATCAGCCCGCCGGCGCGGCCGGCGACCTCCATGGCGAACGCCTGGGAGTGGCCGGTGCCGAATGCCTGGAGCACGCCCCCGCGCTGCAAGGAGGACACGATCAGGTCGATCGCCTGGTCGAGGCCGCCGGCACGGACCTCCTGGTCGAGGTCGTCGAGCCGACGGCGGACCTCGGCGGAGAAGTCGGCGAAGAGTGCGCTCATGCTGTGGCGGTTCCTTTCGACGAGGACACGGCCCGCTGCCGGGCCGCCGAGCGAAGCGGACGGCGGTGCGGCGCCACGGCCGCTGCGGAGGCCGCCAGGAGGCTCGTCGTACGCGAGAAGTTCCGTTGGGCCGCGACGAGGTAGAGCAGGTCGATCACGAAGAGCTGGGCGTGCTTGGCCGACAGGTCGTCGGGCTGGAGGTACTCCCCCGGCGCGTAGCTGGTCAGGTGGGCGTCGGCGAGCTGGGCCATCGGGGAGGCCGGGTCGCTGGTCACCGCGACCGCGTAGGCGCCCGACGACTTGGCCAGAGCCAGCATCTCGATGGTTTCCTCGGTGCGGCCCGTGTTGGAGAAGGCGATCGCCACACTCCCTTCGCCCAGCAGCGCGGCGCTGGTGAGGCCGACGTGCACCTCGCTCCACGCGTGCGCGTTGATCCCGATCCGGTAGAGCCGGGCCTGCAGCTCGACCGCCATGCCGGCGCTCCCCCCGATGCCGTAAATGTCCACGTGGCTGCTCTGGGCGACGGCCTCCGCGACCCGGCCGACAAGCGCGGGGTCCAGTCGCTCCGAGGTGGATGTGAGCGCCACGGTGTGGGCGCTTACCAGCGTGCGCATCACCTCGGTCGCGGTGTCACCCGGGTGGAACGCGCGGCCGATGTCGGAGTCCCAGGTCTCGTTGGCGCTCGACCGCCCCTGCTCGGCCGCGGCACCCACCCGCAGGGCGGGGTACCCGGTGTAGCCGATCGCACGGCAGAACCGGGTGACCGTGGCCGGTGAGGTCCCGGCTCGCTCGGCGAGCTCGGTGATCGACAGCCGCAGCGGCAGGGACGGATCCTCGAGCAGGAGCGTGCCGATCTTGGCCATCGCCTCGGGCATCTGCGCAAGGGCAGCGCGGATCCTGCTGCTGGCGTCGTAGCCTTCCAGGGCGCGTCCCCCCGGCCCCTCAGGAGCACTCATTGAAAATCCTTATCAGCGATGCCACCGGGTTGAGGAAAACTATTTCCATGTTGTAGTTCAGGTCACAATCACCTGCATGTCACGAATAGGTAACGAATGACGGAACACTTCACCGGATTGGTGGCCGTTGACGCCGGCGGTACCCGCACCCGGGCCGTGGTCGTCCACCCGGCCGGCCGGTGCCTGGGCTACGACCTCGCGGGCAGCGGAAACCCGACCGCCGTGGGGCCGGACGCCGCCGCTGCGTCCGTTGCCGAAAGCGTGATGGGCGCGCTGCGGAGAGCGGCGGTGCCGAGCACGCAGATCCGGCTGGTCCTGCTCGCGATGGCCGGCGAGGGCACGACCTCCGTCGCAGCCGAGATCAGCCACCGGCTTGCAGGCGCCGACCTGGACGCGCCGGTGATCTTCGAGTCCGACCTGCTGGCGACGTACTTCTCGGGCACCCATCGGCCGGACGGGTACGCCGTCATCGCCGGGACCGGGGCGGGCGCGATCCGGGTGGAGGACGGGCGCCAGGTCGCCGTCGCGGACGGGCTCGGCTGGCTGCTCGGCGACGAGGGCTCCGGCTTCTGGATCGGTCAACGCGTCGTACGCGCCGCCCTGGCCGACCTGGACGGCCGTGGCCCGTCCACGGCGCTCACGCCGCTGCTGCTCGCACGGCTCGGCGTGCCTCCGCCGTCGGATGCCGGCGACCGGGCTCCCGTCAAGGCGGTGGTGCGGGCGCTGTACGCCGGCCCGCCCGTCCGGCTCGCCGACTACGCCGGGCTGGCGTTCGAGGCCGACGGGGACGGGACCGCCGACCGCATCCTCGACGACGCCGCCGCCGCGCTGGCACGGACCCTCGCCGCCGTCAGGTCCCCCACCGTCTCCGGTCCGGTGGTGCTCGGCGGCGGCATCCTGGGCCGCGGCCATCAGGTCGCCGATCGGCTCGCCGCCGCGTGCGGCGCGGAGGAGGTCCAGGCCGTGGTCGACGGGGCCGTCGGCGTCTGCGTCCTCGCCCTCCGGCACGCCGGGACGTACGTCGACGCCGCCATGTTCCAGCAGCTGACGACCTCATTGGCCGCGGTGCGCTGATCCCACCCCTGATAAAGGACGTGCCGCTTCCGTGGTCGGACACTAAGGTCGAAAATCGTGACGATCGAGCGCGCCGACCCGCCCCTGGAAGCCGACGAGGCCAGCCTGCTCGTGGCCTACCTCGACTACCACCGGGCCACCCTGCGGATGAAGGCCGACGGGCTGACCGCCGACGAGCTGCGACGGACCCATCCGCCGTCGGCGCTCACCCTGGGTGGTCTGCTCAAGCACGTGGCCCTCAACGAGGCGAACTGGTTCGGGCGGGTGCTGCACGGTCGGCCGATGGGAGAGCCGTGGGACTCCGTCGACTGGGGGGCCGACCCCGACTGGGAGTTCCACTCGGCACAGGACGACAGCCCCGAAGAGCTGCGGCGAGTCATGGACGACGCGGTCGCGCAGTCCCGCCTCGACATCGACGAAGCGCTCAGGCTGGGCGGGCTCGACCACCTATCGGTGACGCCGAGCCGCCGTGAGGGAAAGCAGTTCACCCTGCGCTGGATCCTGCTGCACATGATCGAGGAGTACGCCCGGCACAACGGACACGCCGATCTCATCCGGGAGTCCATCGACGGCGCCACCGGCGAGTGACCGCGCCGGCACCCGATTCATTCGGTCCGAGGCTGCGGCTTGAAGCGGCGAACCTCATGCGGCCACCCGCATGCCTCCGCGATCTTGCCCGCCCACATCGTGGCGGTCTCGTCGTCGGGCACGTCCACCACGGCGAACCCGCCTAGGAACTCCTTGGTCTCGACGTAGGGTCCGTCGGTGATCACCGTGGTGCCGCTGGTGGGGTCGGCGCTGTAGACCGGGCCGTCCTCCTCCTCTAGCCCCCCGGCAAAGACGTACACGCCGGCCGCCTTCATCTCGTCCACGACCGCCATGGCGAGCGGGCCGCGCCCACGGAACCACTCCGCGGAGTGGTCGCCCACCCACTGCTGGTTGAAGTAGAGGAGGTACTCGGTCATGGACGACTCCTTCTGCTCTGGCGGACCCCAGTGGACCTCGTTCACCTACCCCACGAACGGCGCCGGGCGAATCCGACACCGTTCTACCGCAAAATCGAACACCGATCTTGGAGCAACCATCCGAATTGCCGTCGTGGCCCCAGGGTCAGCCAGACGGCGGCGGCCAATCGAGACGCCGACTGCGGGCTGCGGTCGGCGGGCTAGCGTCCGGTCTCTGCGAGGTCCGTGGCCCGCAGGATCCCGAGCATGGCGGCGAACGCGCCGCCTACGACGAGCAGCACGCCGCCGAGCAGGGCGGTCACGGTCACCGGTGTGCTCGTCGAGTCGTGCGCGAGCAGCGCGAGCAGCACCGTCGCCGCGGTACCGCCGCCGACGCCGACCAGGGCGATCCTTGCGGTGCGACCCGGCGGCCGCCAGCGGGCCCCGCCGGGCACCGACTGGTCAATGCGGCGCAACACCACCCAGGCCGCGACCACGGACCAGAAACCGACCACACAAAACGCCGCGAGTGCGTCGCCTGCGCGGTGCCACCCGGCCGACATGGTCGCGACCGCGACGAGCGCGCCGACGGCGGCCCCGATGACGGCGGCGACGCGACGCAGCGCGACCGGGGCCACGAGGACGAGCGCCGCGGCCGCGCTGAACGCGGCCGTGGCATGCCCGGACGGCAGGCTGTTCAGCGTCTCCGGTGCGGCCTCGTGCAGACCGAGGTCGGGACGCGAGAACAGGTAGTTCTTGAGCAGCCAGGTGCTTGCATTGGCTGCCGCCAGCAGCCCGATCGAGACGACGGCCGCGCGACCGGCCAGTCGGAGCAGCGCGATCACCACGACGACCGCCGTCGCCACCGCGAGCGAGCCCACCGACACCACGTCGAGGACCGCGTGCACGCTGTCGGAGAGGGCCGACTGAGTGCTCAACGCGCCGCGCAGCGCCGCGTCGCTGACCAGCCGCCCCGGAACAGTGCGCACGGTCAGCACGTAGACGGCGACGAGCGTGACCAGGTAGGCGGCACCGAGCCCGCCGAGCACCAGTCGGGGGCGGATCCGGTCGGGCACGGGCACGGTGGGCAGCAGCTGCGTGGTCACGGAACCCGTTTACCCCACGAGAGCCGCGCCTGCACCTACCGTTTCAGGACAGGCCAAGAGGACGTCGCATCAGGTTCAAGCGGAGGGTTTCAGCGGAGGTTCGTCACCCAGCCGCTGTAGAAGATGCCCAGCGCAGCGGCGACGCAGATCCCCGAGATGATCCAGAAGCGGGTGACCACGGTGATCTGCTCCCAACCGAGCAGTTCGAAGTGGTGTTGCAGGGGCGCCATCAGGAAGAGTCTCTTGCCCTGTCCCCTGGTGCGCCTCGTGAGTTTGAACCAGGACACCTGGAGCATCACGGAGGCGGTGACGGCCACGTACAAGCCGCCGAGAACGACCAGGAGCAGCTCGGTTCGCGTCAGCAGTGCGAGCCCGGCCATGGCCGCCCCGAGAGCGAGGGAGCCGGTGTCGCCCATGATGATCTTGGCCGGCGAAGCGTTCCACCACAGGAACCCGAAGCAGGCGCCGGTCAGGGCGGCCGCCACGGTCGCCAGATCCAGCGGGGACGCCACCTGGTAGCACAAGCCGTTCGCCGGGGTGCCGGATGCGCACAGGTGATTGTTCTGCCAGATACCGATGATGGTGTATGCGGCGAAGACCATCACGGCACTGCCGGTGAGCAGTCCGTCGAGTCCGTCGACCAGGTTCGTGGCGTTGCTGGTCCCGTTCACGATGAACCAAATGAGCGCCAGGACGATCAGCCAAGGCAGTGCCGGGCCGAAGTCACGCACGAGGGACAGCCGGTGAGAGACAGCGGTTGTCGGGCCGTCTTGCAGGGCGGGGTGCAGGGCGAGGACTCCGAACGCGAGGCTGACCAGGGTCTGCCCCAGCAGCTTGGCCTTGCTACGGAGACCGAGGCTGCGCTGCTTCCTGACTTTGATGAAGTCGTCGAGGAATCCCACACCGGACATGCCCACCAGCAGAAAGAGCACCAGGAGCGCGGGCGGCGAGGGTGAGTCCCCCATCAACAACTTGGCGAACGCATAGCCGATCAGCACGGAGCCCACGACGACGGCGCCCCCCATCGTGGGAGTGCCGCGTTTCAAGTGATGCGTCTGTGGGCCGTCTTCGCGGATCAGCTGCCCAAGGCCCCACGACGAGAACTGCGGGATCGCCCAGCGAGTAATGGACAACGACGCCAGGAGGGCGCAGGTGCCGCTGAGCAGGATGGCCAGCATGCCGACTCCTGACCGATCATGTCGGGCGTTCCATCGAAACCGTCAGGTTCGGTCGGCGGCTCGCGAGGGCAGAACCACAAACGCAATCACAATCACGCGTCTGCTTCAAACTCTTCGAGTGTGTCGACGCACCCCGCAAAGGTTTCGGACGTCAAGTGGTCGGTGTGCACAATCGAGCCGTCGCCTCCGCGTGGAGCACCGTCGGTTCAGTCGCGCGTGCTCGGGGCCACCTTGCGCACCATCACGCAGTTGCCCAGACCCTTGGGCCGGTCATAGGTGAAGCCCTCGCGCTCGTACATCGTGCGGGTGCCGTTGTACAGGAACGACGAGTTCTTCTTCCGGACCCCGCCGGTGTCGTGCGGGTAGCCCTCGACCAGGCCGCCGCCAGCCTGCGCGATCAGCTCGACGACGCCGCGCAGGGCCATTGCCGCCAGGCCCTGACCGCGAAGGCCGCGCTCGACCAGGATGCAGGTGACTCGGTAGTCGGGCAGTCGCTCGGCAGTGGCGACGTACTCCTTGCGGTGATGGATGTTGGGCAGCTCCTCGGGTGATCCATACTCCGCCCAGGCGACGGCCCGGTCGCCGTCGTAGACCAGCGCCGCGTGCGCGATCCCGTCGGCCACCAGACGTTGCTTGAGCGCCCGGTTCCCCTCGGCGCTCTGGCCCTTCTCCGCGCAGTCGGGATGGAAGTGCGTGCACCAGCAGCTGGCGAACATGCCCTTGTTCCGCTCGACGAGAGCTGCGAAGTCGTCGAACGTCTCCGGTGAGAGCGCCTTGATCGTGAAGTCGGACATGCCGGCAACGTACAGCGGATTGCGGACGATCGGCGTCCGGTAGCTCACGCCTCGAGGGAGGGTGCAGCGGCGTAGTCCTCGTCGGTCACCGGTTCGAGCCAGTGAACCACGTCGTGCTGGTGGTCGCCCTCGTTGATGGCGAGTGGACCATGAGCCGACGCCCTCGGTCACGAAGACGGCCCGACTCAGGGGATGACGGTGCCAGTGCGTGTGGGAACCGGCCATGAAGTGCACCAGGTTGGCCGTCACCCGCGACGGCGGCGGTGCGGCGGCGAAGTCGATGAAGACATCGCCGGTGAACAAGTCACCAGGGCCCTTCGCGGTGTCGATCAGGCTGCGGGGCGTCGAGTTCTTTGCTACTGGGACCTGGCGCCCCGTTGTTGTCCGGGCGGAGCCCGGTGGGGTGCGCGCCGGGACCGGCCGGGGGTTGTCGGTCTCCGGCTCTAGGTTTCGTTGTTGTGGGAATCCATAGCATGGGGCGGCGGGGCCGTGCACGGTCGGCCGTGGCGCGCCCGGACCGCACGGTGCTCCTGCTGCTCGCGCTCTATGCGTGCTGGGGCTCGGCGATCCCGGCGATGAAGCTGCTGGTTGACACGGTGCCGCCGGTCGGCGGAGCGGCGCTGGTCTTCGTGCTTGCCGGGGTTGTGCTTGCCGGGGTTGTGCACGCTGGTGCGGCGGGTGGGCCTCTGCGGCCTACTCGGATGCAGCTGCGGCGCCTGGTGGCTGCCGGCGTGATGCTGCTGGTGGGCGGGCAGGGGCTCGCCACGGTGGCGCTGACCGAGGTGACCGCCAGCCTCGGGGCGATCCTCGCAGCGGCGATCCCGCTGTGGGTGGTGCTCCTGAGCGGGTTGACCGGAGTCCGGGTGTCGGTGGCGTCGTGGGTGCGCCTCGTGGCAGGCTTCGGCGGCATCGTGATCGTGGTGCTGACGGCACCACACAGTGCGATCGGCGGGGCACCATGGGCGGTCGCCGCCTTCTGCGTCGCGCCGATCCTCTGGGCCTCGGGAAGCCTGCTGACGGCGAACGTCGAAGGGCCGGTCGATCGAGTGGCCGCCAGCGCGGTCCAGCTGCTCTCCGGTGGGACCGTGTTGCTGCTAGTCGCGCTGGCGCTGGGTCAGCTCGATCCGGCTCTATGGTCGGACGTCAGCTGGACGTCGGCCGGGGCCGGGGTGTTCCTGCTCGTCTTCGACTCGCTCATCGGTTTCCTGCTCTACACGCGCCTGCTGGAGACCGCGCCGGCGCCGCTGGTCAGTACCTACGCCTACGTCACACCGCTCGTCGGCGCCGTGATCGGCGCGACCGTGCTCGACGAGTCGCTCTGGGCCGGCGCGTACCTGGGAGCGGCCTTGGTGCTCAGCGCGGTCGCACTCGAGCTGCGTGGACGATGAAACCGGGACCGTCGCGGCGGGAACGCCATTCCTCCTTCGGAAACGGCGAGTATCGCCGGAACGTACGTTAGC
>CBFGZI010000149.1:0-8402 GCA_965653225.1 uncultured Propionibacteriales bacterium
GACGCGTCACGCACAGACTTGGCGCAGAAGGATTGACGCGTCACCAACAGGGGCGACGGATTGGCGCGTCACCAGCAGGGGTGCGGTTACTGGGTGATGCGGTAGGCGTCGAAGACGCCCTCGACGCTGCGTACGGCCTTGAGGACGTGGCCGAGGTGCTTGGGGTCGCCCATCTCGAAGGTGAACCTGCTCTTGGCCACGCGGTCGCGTGAGGTGACGACCGACGCCGACAGGATGTTGACGTGCACGTCGGACAGCACGCGGGTGATGTCCGACAGCAGCCGCGACCGGTCCAGCGCCTCCACCTGGATCGCGACCAGGAACATGCTCTGCGCCGTCGGCGACCATTCCACGTCGACCATGCGCTCCTGCTGCGCGGCCAGCGCGGTCGCGTTCGTGCAGTCGGCGCGGTGCACCGAAACGCCCGACCCGCGGGTGACGAAGCCGAGGATCTTGTCGCCGGGCACCGGTGTGCAGCACTTGGCCAGCTTGATCCACACCTCGGAGGCGCCCTTGACGATCACGCCGGCGTCCGCCCGCGGATGCCGCTTGCGCCGCTCGCGCTCGGTCGGGAGCCGCACCGCCTCGGCGAGGTCCTCAGCGGCGCCCTCCTCGCCGCCGAACAGCTCCATGATCTTGCGTACGACGGTCTGCGCGCCGACGTTGCCCTCGCCGACGGCGGCGTACAGCGCGGACACGTCCGCGAGCCGCAGGTCGTGGGCCACCACCGTCAGCGACTCGTGCGTCAGCAGGCGCTGCATCGGCAGCCCCTCCTTGCGCATCAGCCGGGTGATGGCCTCCTTGCCCTGCTCGATCGCCTCCTCGCGGCGCTCCTTGGTGAACCACTGCTTGATCTTGTTGCGCGCCCGCGCGCTCTTGACGAACGTCAGCCAGTCGCGCGACGGCGCGGCACCGGGTGCCTTCGAGGTGAAGATCTCCACCACGTCGCCGTTGTCGAGCGTGCTCTCCAGCGGCACCAGCCGGCCGTTGACCCGCGCACCGATACAGCGGTGGCCGACCTCGGTGTGCACCGAGTACGCGAAGTCGACCGGCGTCGCACCCGTCGGCAGCGCGATCACGTCGCCGGCCGGCGTGAACACATAGACCTCGGCGGAGTTGATCTCGAACCGCAGCGACTCCAGGAACTCGCCGGGGTCCTCGGTCTCCTTCTGCCAGTCGACCAGCTGCCGCAGCCACGCCATCTCACCGGACTTGTCCGCGTCGGCGCCCTGCACCAGCGAGCGGTCGGTGTCGAGCCCGGCGCGGGCGTCCTCCTTGTACTTCCAGTGCGCGGCGATGCCGTACTCGGCGCGCCGGTGCATCGAGTAGGTACGGATCTGCAGCTCGACAGGCTTTCCCTGCGGACCGATCACGGTCGTGTGCAGCGACTGGTACATGTTGAACTTAGGCATCGCCACGAAGTCCTTGAACCGCCCGGCCACCGGGTTCCAGCGGGCGTGCATGACACCGAGGGCGGCGTAGCAGTCGCGCACCGACTCCACCAGCACCCGGATCCCCACCAGGTCGTAGATGTCGCTGAACTCGCGGCCGCGCACGATCATCTTCTGATAGATCGAGTAGTAGTGCTTCGGCCGGCCCGTCACCGTCGCCTTGATCTTCGAGCTCTTCAGGTCGTCCTGCACCTGCGCGGTGACCTTGGCCAGGAACTCGTCACGCGACGGCGCCCGCTCCGCCACCAGCCGCACGATCTCGTCGTAGACCTTCGGGTGCAGGGTGGCGAACGCGAGGTCCTCCAGCTCCCACTTCAGCGTGTTCATACCGAGCCGGTGGGCCAGCGGCGCGTAGATCTCGATGGTCTCGCGGGCGACCCGCTCCTGCTTCTCCTGCCGCAGGTAGCGCAGCGTGCGCATGTTGTGCAGCCGGTCGGCGAGCTTGATGACCAGCACGCGGATGTCCTTGGCCATCGCGACGACCATCTTGCGGATCGTCTCGGCCTGCGCGGTGTCGCCGTACTTGACCTTGTCCAGCTTGGTGACGCCGTCGACGAGGAGGGCGATCTCCTCGCCGAAGTCCTTGCGCAGCGCGTCGATCGTGTACGACGTGTCCTCGACGGTGTCGTGCAGCAGCGCGGCACACAGCGTCGGCGGCGTCATGCCCAGCTCGGCCAGGATCGTGGCGACCGCGAGCGGGTGCGTGATGTAGGGGTCGCCGCTCTTGCGCAGCTGCCCCTGGTGGTGCTGTTCGGCGGTGAGGTACGCGCGCTCGATGACGCCCAGGTCGGCCTTCGGGTGCGTTCCCCGGACGATGCGGAACAGCGGCTCGAGCACCGGGTTGACCGCGGACTGCCGGCCGCCGCCGAGACGGGCCAGCCGGGCGCGGGTGCGCAGCCGCGGCGCCTGCGTGGTGGTCGGGGTGGAGGCGGACGACTCGGAAGACTCGGCGGCAGGCTTCAGCTTGTCACGAGCAACGCTTGCCACCTTGCCCGTGACACCGGTAGGTGCGCCCTGGTCGTCGGCCAACGCAGCCTCCTGTACGGCGGGACAACCCAGTCTACGCGTGGGGAGCAAGGGCTTCCTGGTGCTTCGACCGGGTTCGGGGGACCCCCTGGTCACAGCGGGTGACGGTGGTTTCCGCCCATACGGTGCCGTACATCGCGCAACACCGGGACCGGCTCAGCGGTCACACCGTCAGCAGCGCGCTGGCCTCGACGCCGGACAGCCGGTCGCGGCCGCTGAGGAACGACAGCTCCAGCAGCACGGCCACGTGCTCGACGGTCGCGCGGCACCGGCGCACGAGGTCGGCCGTCGCCGCGACGGTGCCACCCGTGGCCAGCACGTCGTCGACGACGAGCACGCGGTCGCCGGTGTCGAACGCGTCCTGGTGCACGGCCAGCGTCGCCTCGCCGTACTCCAGCGCGTACGACACCTCGTGCGTGGGACCGGGCAGCTTGCCCTGCTTGCGTACGGGCACGAACCCCGCCCCCAGCGCCAGCGCGACCGGCGCGGCGAGGATGAAGCCGCGTGCCTCGATGCCGACCACCTTGTCGATGCGCGTGCGCCCGTCGTCGTCGCGACCGTGTGCGGCCAGCGCCTCCACGACCGAGTCGAACGCCGCCGGGTCGGCCAGCAGCGGCGTGATGTCCTTGAAGACGATCCCCGGCTCGGGGAAGTCGTGGACGTCACGGATGAGCGTGTCGAAGTACCGCTTCAGCTCAGGTCGGCTGGCCGTCACCGGGCCGCTCCTCCGGCCGGTCCTTCGTCAGGTCGACCTCGGTACCGTCCGACTCGTGGACATCGGTTCCGTCCGGCTCGGGATCGCCGGTGTCGATGTCCCCGACCGGCTGCTCCTTGGACACCACGGCGTCGCGGTGCGCGCGCACCACCACACCGGGCGCGATCTCCAGGCGCAGCTCGCGGCCCTCGGCCTCGATCGCCTCGATGCGGCCGAAGATCCCGCTACCGAGCAGCACGCTGTCGCCGACCTCGAGGCTCGAGCGCAGCGACGAGACCGCCTTCTGCTTGTTGCGGGCCGGCCGGAGGATCAGGAACCAGAACAGCGCGAAGATCAGGACGAGGGGCAGTATCTGGGCGACGTTATCCACCGAAGAGCTCCTCGGGATTTGGCAGGCAGGGCAGAAGCGGAGTCTAGTCAGACCTCGTCAAACAGCGTGTCCGCGGCACCGCCGAAGGCCGCGTCGGCGGGCGCCTGCAGACCCAGATGCTCCCACGCCGCGGGCGTCGCGACCCTGCCGCGGGGTGTCCGCGCCAGGAACCCCGAGCGCACCAGGAAGGGCTCGGCCACCTCCTCGACGGTCTCGCGCTCCTCGCCGACCGCGACCGCCAGCGTGCCCAGCCCCACCGGCCCGCCGACGAACCGCCGGCACAGCGCGTCGAGCACCCCGCGGTCCAGCCGGTCGAGGCCGAACTCGTCGACCTCGTACAGCTCCAGCGCGCGCCTGGCCACCCGGAGGTCGACGTGGCCGTCGGCGCGCACCTGCGCGTAGTCGCGCACCCGGCGCAGCAGGCGGTTGGCGATCCTGGGTGTGCCGCGGGAACGGCCGGCGATCTCCGCGGCGCCGTCGGCGCTGACCTGGACGTCGAGCAGGCGCGCGGAGCGGTGCACGATCAGCTCGAGCTCGCCCGGCTCGTAGAAGTCGAGGTGCGCGGTGAACCCGAACCGGTCGCGCAGCGGGCTGGGCAGCAGCCCCGCCCGGGTGGTCGCGCCCACCAGCGTGAACGGTGGGATCTCCAGCGGGATGGCGGTGGCGCCGGGCCCCTTGCCGACGACGACGTCGACCCGGAAGTCCTCCATCGCCATGTACAGCATCTCCTCCGCGGGACGGGACATCCGGTGGATCTCGTCGAGGAACAGCACATCGCCCTCGTTGAGGCCGGACAGGATCGCCGCCAGGTCGCCGGCGTGCTGGATGGCCGGGCCGCTGGTCACCCGCAGCGCGGCGTTCATCTCCGCCGCGATGATCATCGCCAGCGTGGTCTTGCCCAGCCCGGGCGGCCCGGACAGCAGGACGTGGTCGGGCGCGCGCCCGCGGCCGCGTGCGGCCTGCAGCACCAGCGACAGCTGCTCGCACACCCGGTCCTGCCCGATGACCTCGTCGAGGGTCCGCGGACGCAGCGCGGCCTCCTGCACGTGCTCGTCGCCCATTGCCTCGGGTGCGACCAGGGCGCGCCCGGCGGGCTGCTCCTCGTCGTACGACGTCATCACGGCCTCCTCATCGGCTCGGAGCACCTCACGTCTTGGCCAGCGTGCGCAGCGCCGCCCGCAGCAGCACCGAGACGTCGGGGCTGTCGCCGGCCTGGTCGGACACCGCGTCCACCGCGGACTCGGCGTCGCGGGCCGACCAGCCCAGCCCGAGGAGGGCCTGGTGCACCTGGTCACGCCACTGCGCCGCCTGCGGCGTCGACGGAGCGGCCGGGCCCGCGGGCACGGCCGATGCTGCGCCGATGCGGTCCTTGAGCTCGAGCACGATGCGCTGCGCGCCCTTGCGGCCGATGCCGGGCACCTTGGTCAGTGCGGCCAGGTCGTCACCGGCCACCGCGCGGCGCAGCTCGTCGGGCCCGTGCACGGCAAGCATCGCCTGCGCGAGCTTGGGACCGACCCCGCTGGCGGTCTGCAGCAGCTCGAACAGCGTGCGCTCGTCGTCGTCGGCGAAACCGAACAGCGTGAGGGAGTCCTCGCGCACCACCATCGACGTCGGCAGCCGGGCACTCTCGCCCGTACGCAGGGATGCCAGCGTCGCCGGCGTGCACAGCACCTGCAGCCCGACGCCGCCGACGTCGACGACCGCGCTGTCGAGCGTGACGGTCTCGACGCGGCCTTGCACGAAAGCGATCACACCGCACTCCTTCGGGGCTGGGTCTGCTGCCGGGCGGGTTTCTGGGCGCCTTGCCGGGCTCGGACCGCGGCATCGGCGATGCGCGCCTGCGCGGCGCCGCGCCACACATGGCAGATGGCCAGGGCGAGTGCGTCGGCGGCGTCTGCGGGCGTCGGTCGCTCGGCCAGCCGCAGCAGCCGGGTGACCATGGTGGTGACCTGCTGCTTGTCGGCGCGGCCGCTGCCGGTGACGGCCGCCTTGACCTCGCTGGGAGTGTGCAGCGCGACCGGCAGCCCGCGCCGGGCCGCGACCACCAGCGCGACGCCGCTGGCCTGCGCGGTGCCCATCACGGTCTTGACGTTGTGCTGGCTGAACACCTGCTCGACGGCCACCGCATCGGGTGCGTAGTCGTCGACCCACTGAGCGATCGTGGACTCGATCTGCACCAGCCGGCCGGCCACGTGCTGGTCGGCGGGGGTGCGGAGCACGTCGACGGCGACCATCCGGAGCGGCCGCCCGACCTGCCCCTCCACGACGCCGAGCCCGCAGCGGGTGAGCCCGGGATCGACGCCCAGCACGCGCACACCGGCTCCTCTCGCCGACTCCGAACACCTGTTCGGATCACGAGACTACGGGCGGGCACCCCCGGGGTGTGGCTGCGACACGCCTGCGGAGGTGTGTGCCCCGTCGACGGACTGACGCCTCACCAGCAAAGTTTCGCCACTCGACGGCGCGGGGGCCCGCAACGCGCCACTCGTCGGATGCACCCCGAGCCGCGTCAGTCGAGCGCGGCGAGCACCTCGTCGGGCACGTCGAAGTTGCCGAAGACGTTCTGCACGTCGTCGCTGTCCTCGAGCGCCTCCACCAGCCGGAACACCTTCTTGGCGCCCTCGGCGTCGACCTCCACGGTCATCGTCGGCACGAACGACGCCTCGGCCGACTCGTAGTCGAACCCGGCGCCCTGCAGCGCGGTGCGCACCTCGACCAGGTCGTTGGGCTCGGAGATCACCTCGAAGCTCTCACCGAGGTCGTTGACCTCCTCGGCGCCGGCGTCGAGCACCGCGCCGAGCACGTCGTCCTCGTTCAGCTCCCGGGGCTCGCCCTCCTCCTGCTTCTTGGGCAGGATCACGACGCCCTTGCGGTTGAACAGGTACGCGACCGAGCCGGCGTCGGCCATCGACCCGCCGTTGCGGTTCATCGCCGTGCGCACCTCGCCGGCGGCGCGGTTGCGGTTGTCGGTGAGGCACTCGATCAGCAGCGCCACGCCGTTGGGCCCGTAGCCCTCGTACAGGATCGTCTGGTACTCGGCGCCTCCGGACTCCAGGCCGGCGCCGCGCTTGACGGCGCGGTCGATGTTGTCGTTCGGGACCGACGACTTCTTGGCCTTCTGGATCGCGTCGTACAGCGTCGGGTTGCCGGCCGGGTCTCCCCCGCCGGTACGCGCGGCCACCTCGATGTTCTTGATCAGCTTGGCGAACAGCTTGCCGCGGCGCGCGTCGACGACGGCCTTCTTGTGCTTGGTGGTCGCCCACTTGGAGTGGCCTGACATGAACGCTGTCCTCCTGTGTGTGTACGACGCCTGCGGGACCGGCCGGTCTAGGCCGGCTCCTCAGCTGCTCCGGGCCCGCACGACGTCCACGAAGTAGCGGTGGATGCGGTCGTCCCCGGTGATCTCAGGATGGAACGACGTCGCGAGCAGATGCCCGTGCTGGACGGCGACGATCCTACCGACCGCGGGCCCCGAGGCGACCCGGGCCAGGACGTCGACCTCCGCGCCGACCTTCTCCACCCACGGCGCGCGGATGAACAGCGCGTGGAACGGAGGCGGCCCGTCGCCGTCGGCCGTGGAGGCCGGCAGGAACGCCGAGCAGTCGACGTCGGCCTCGAAAGAGTCGACCTGACGCCCGAACGCGTTGCGGCGCACCGTCACGTCCAGCCCGCCGAAGGTCTCCTGGCCGGCGACGCCGTTCTCGATCCGGTCGGCGAGCATGATCATCCCCGCACAGGTGCCGAACGCCGACAGTCCCGCACGCAGCAGCTCGCGCAGCGGCTCGAACACCTCGAAAGCGACCGCCAGCTTGTGCATGGTGGTGGACTCGCCGCCGGGCATCACGATGCCGTCGATGCCCTCGAGGTCGACCGGACGGCGTACCTTCACCGGCCGCGCGCCCGCACCCTCGAGCATCGCGAAGTGCTCGCGCACGTCTCCCTGCAGGGAGAGCACGCCGATCACGGGGGACGAATTCACCGTTCCATCGTAGGAGCCGCGCTCAACGGGCGGCCCCAGCCCTGCGTGAGCCCCTGTCGGCCGTCCGTGAGCCCCTGCTCAGCGTCCGATCAGGCCGTGGTCACCCCTAGGTCAGCCCATGCGCCGGCGCTGCCAGGTCAGCGTGGTCTCGATGCGTCCCTCGTCGAACCTGGCGGAGAGCCGGTGACGGCCCAGCGTGTCCAGCACCAGCCGCAGCAGGTCGTCCCCGACCGCGACGTTGGCGGTGTCGCCGTGCCACAGGTTCAGCTCGAGCATGCCGTGGTCGACGGCGTGCCACACGTCGGTGTGGTTGAAGAACAGCACACCGGCGACCGACTCCCCCGCCTCGTCGAGCCGGGTGAGTGCCCCCGTGGCGTCCCAGTGGTCCTCGACGGCCGGCAGCACGAGCACGCCCGCCGCCTCCAGCTCGGCGAACGCCTCCTGCAGCCGGTCGACGTCGGTGGTCTGCGGCCACGACTGCTGCTCGAGCACCAGCGCGGTGATCTCGGCGTCGACGGCCTCACGCGCCAGCGCCGCGGCCTCATGGGCGTCGCGCGCCAGGTCCTCGCGCGCCGCCTCGGCGACCTCCTCGCGCACGCTTTGGTCGCTGAGGTAGCCCGAACGCACCTGTACGCGCGCGAACGCGCGCAGCCGGTCGATCGCCTCGGTGTCGCCGGGAACCACGGTGGGTCTCACCAGCCGCGGTCGGCGTAACGCTCGCTCTCGGGCAGGTCGACCACGTTGAGACCGACCATCGCCTCGCCGAGCCCGCGGGAGACCTTGGCGATCACGTCGGGATCGTCCTGGAAGGTCGTCGCCTTGACGATTGCCTCGGCGCGCTTGGCCGGGTCACCGGACTTG
>CBFGZI010000150.1:0-8364 GCA_965653225.1 uncultured Propionibacteriales bacterium
GCGCTGGTGTTCGGCATCTGCACCGGGCTCATGAAGTGCTGCGTGCTGATGTCGAAGCGCATCAGCGTCGGGTCGTTGGACGTGATGTAGAGAATGTGGTCGCCGGGTCCGCGGGCGATGTCGGTGATGATGCAGCCGTTGCACCCGTCGGCGACGTCAGGGGCGAACTCGGTGATGGCCCCGGCCGGCGTGACGCGGGCGATCTTCGCCGGCGCGCCGGTGAACTCCGTGCCCTCGGTGAACCAGACGTTTCCGTCGGAGCCGGTGGTGATGGCCCGCGGCTGGCTGTTCGCCGTCGGCACCTTGAACTGCTTCAGCGCGCCGACCGGGGCGGCCAGCGCCGCACCTCCTGCTGACAACGCAAGACCGCCCGCCAGCACCAACGCCAGCGCGCGCCCCACTCGTCTCGACATGGTTCCCTCCCAAGGAAATGGCCGCATAAGGAAGGAAGCCCGTGTCTGCCTGCGGCCCCAGCAAGGTCTGGGCTGGGATGCACCTGAAGCGTAAGTAGTTGGTAGACCCACCGCTAGGTCCACTTGAGCGTTAAACCGTCCGCTTTGACAAGTTCGTGACGGACGCGGCGGTCGACGGATCCGGCCCGGAACGCCGGTAAGGCCGGTAAGGGAGGGGTAAGGGCTGTAGGGGCCCGAGGCGACGTGATCGCCCGATGTCTGCGGGGTGTCTTAGCACGACTGTTGAGGTCGAGCCGGTGAAACCGGCGAGACATCGAGGAGCAGACAGTGATGAACATCGTGGCAGTGCAGGCAGAGATCGAGTATCGGCATCAGAGGCTGCTGGACGAGGCCGCGGCGGAGCGGCGGGCGCGCGCGGCGATGACGCAGGGCGGACGGCGGTCCTGGCTGCGGTCCCGCCGGGGCGGTTCCCGGAGGTCTTCGGTCCAGACGGCCTGACGGTGGGCTGTGCAACCATGGCGGTTGTGGCGCGCCTGGGTGTCGGGATTCCGCTGGTCGCACGGCGGACGGAGATGCGGACACTTCGCGAGGCGCTGCGGCGTGCCGCCGGTGGCGAGGCGGTGGGCCTGCTGGTGTCCGGCGACGCCGGTGTCGGCAAGTCACGCCTGGCCGCCGAGCTGGTGGCGCTGGCGCGTGCCGAGGGCCACCTCGTGCTGACGGGCCGGTGCCTCGACACCACCGAGGCGGCGTTGCCCTACCTCCCGTTCGCCGAGGTCACCCGCGGCCTCGCCGAGAACGACACCCAGCTGGTCGACGACCACCAGGCACTGCGACGCCTGCTGCCCGACCACCACCCGCACGCCGACGCCGCGGGCGAGGACAGGAACCTCGGCCAGCTGCAGCTGTTCGACGCGCTGTCCGCCGCGCTCGCCGATGCCTCGCTCCAGCAGCCCGTCGTGGTGGTGGTCGAGGACCTGCACTGGGCCGACCGGTCCAGCCGCGACCTGCTGGCGTTCCTGCTCGCCCGGCTGTCGCGGCAGCGGCTGCTGCTGGTCGGCACGCTGCGCTCCGACGACCTGCACCGCCGGCATCCGCTGCGGCCCCTGCTGGCCGAGCTGGTGCGGCTGCCGGCCGTCGAACGCCTGCACGTCGAGCCGTTCACGCCCGGCGACGCGCAGACCTACGTACGCACGCTGGCCGACGACTCCCTGCCCGACGACGTCCTGCACCGCATCGCGGCCCGGTCGGAGGGCAATGCGTTCATGGCCGAGGAGCTGGTGTCCGCGGCCACCGACGAGGTGCCTCAGGAGCTCGCCGAGGTGCTGCTGGCGCGGGTCGAGCGCCTGTCGCCGGCGACCCAGCGGGTCATGCGGCTCGCCAGCGTGCTCGGCCGGCGCTTCACGCACGAGCGCCTGAGCGCCGCCGCCGACGTCCCGCCCGCCGAACTCGACGACGCGTTGCGCGAGGCGGTCGCCCACAACGTCCTGGTCACCGAGGGCTCCGCGGAGACCTACGCGTTCCGGCACGCGCTGCTGCGCGAGGCCGTCTACGCCGACCTGCTGCCCGGCGAACGGTCGCGGCTGCATGCCGAGGCCGCGCGGGCGCTGGCCGGAGACACCGCACAAGGCGCCGCCGCGGCGCTGGCCCACCACAGCATGGAGAGCCACGACCTTCCGGGCGCGCTCGCGGCGTCGGTGCTGGCTGCGCGGGAGGCCGACGAGGTCGGCGCCCCGGCCGAGACGCTCATGCACACCGAGCGCGCGCTGCAGCTGTGGCGCGCCGTCGACGACGCCGAGCGTGTCAGCGGCGTCGACGAGCTCGCGCTCACCCGATGGGCGGCCAAGGCGGCCGCAGCGTCCGGTGAGCCCGACCGGGCCATCGCGCACAGCCGCTCCGCGATCGAGCTGGTCGACCGCAGGGGCGACGCGCTGGAGTCGGCCGACGTGCGCCGCAAGTACGCGCACTACCTGTTCACCCTCGACGGTCACGAGCAGCGCGCCTACGACACGTCGTACGAGGCCTGGCAGCTCGTCGCCGACCGCGAGCCGAGCGCGACCAAGGCCTGGACACAGGCCAGCCTGGCCCGCTCCCTGGCCTCCCTCGACCGGCTGGACGAGGCCGGCCAGCTCGCCGAGGCGGCGATGCAGACCGCTCGCGCGGTGCCGGGCGCCGGGCCGCAGACCGCCGCCGAGGCCGACGCCCTGATCACGCGCACCATCTGCATCGACCGCAAACAGGGGTCGCTCGACCGCGTCCTCGAGCTCCTCTCCGAGGCCGTCGACCTCGCGGCCAAGGCCGAGGCGCGCGACGTCGAGCTGCGAGCACGGTTCCAGCGGGCCACGTCGCTGATGGACGAGGGCCACCTGGGCGAGGCGCTCGCGGAGGTCGACTCCGCCGTCGACCGTGCGGCGAGCACCGGGCTGACGTGGAGCGCGTACGGCCTCGAGCTGCGCGTGCGCCAGGTGATCATCCGCTTCATGACCGGCGACTGGGACGGCGCCGAGGCCGCCGCCGAGCTGGCCGGTGCGTCGGTGTCCGGGACCGTCATCACCCGCGTGTCCGCCGCCGGGATGCTGGTGCTCGTGGGCCGCGGCCGCTTCGACGTGGCCGACCGCCGGCTCGAGCGCCTGGGCCAGCGCTGGCGGGTCGACCAGCAGGTGATGACGCTCGTCGGCACCTGCGGGGCCGAGCTGGAGTGCTGGCGCGGTCGGCCCGCGCAGGCGGCCGAGTACGTCGAGCAGGCGCTGGAGCGGCTGCGCCGCAACGCGCCCTGGCACCTGGTCGCGCTGTCGCTGTGCGCGCTGGGCGTCTCCGCCTACGCCGACATCGCCGACGCGGCCCGGCAGGCCCACGACGCGGCCGCCGAGCGGGCTGCCGTCACCGCGGGGGAGGCGGTCGCCGAGCACGCCGAGCAGACACTGGCGCGGGGCCGTCCCGACTCGCGCGAGGTGGGCCCGGAGGGACGCGCATGGTTCGCCCGGGTGCAGGCGGAGACGGCGCGGCTGCGCGGCGAGCACGATCCCGACGTCTGGCGCGCGGTGGTCGACGCCTTCGGCTACGGCGAGACCTACCGGCAGGCATACGCCCGGTGGCGGCTGGCGCAGGCGCTGCTGTCCGGGTCCGGCGAGCACGACCGCGACCAAACGGCGGAGGAGCTGCGGCAGGCGGCGAAGGCCGCGCAGGCGATGGGCGCCGCGCCGCTGCAGCAGGCGGTCGAGGCGCTCGCCCGTCGCGCGCGGATCGGCCTGGGCGGCTCCCGGCCGGAGACGTCGGCGGGGCCGCTGACCCCGCGTGAGTCGGCGGTGCTGGCGCTGGTGGCCGGCGGACGCACCAACCGGCAGATCGGCGCGGAGCTGTTCATCAGCGAGAAGACCGTCAGCGTCCACCTGTCGCGGGCGATGGCCAAGCTGGGTGCCGGCAGCCGCACCGAGGCGGTCAGCACGGCGTACGCGCGCGGTCTGCTCACGCCGGCGGTCCCGGCACCCTGACCGACTGCGGTCTTCGTCAGCCACGAGCCCAATCCGTTGTCGGCGGTCGGACGTACTCTCCAAGAGGTAGGTGAGGGCGATGGAATGGGCTGCGCTGTTGGTCTCGGTGAGTGCGCTCATCGCGCTGCTGCACCATGTGCTCCCCCACCCGCCGTCGCGCCTGCGTCGGCGCCTGCAGCCGCTGTTCGACCGCCTCGCGAGGCGGCTACGGCGGCGCGCCGCCGCCGAGCCCGACCCGTTCGACACCCTGCGGCTGCAGACCAGGCTCGGTGAGCTCGCCGGTGAGATCCGCCGGGTCCAGGCGACGCCTCGCGTCTACGCGAAGGCCCACCGGCTGATGGCGCTGGAGGCGGCGTACGACGACCTGCTCGACGAGGCATGCCGGCTCGCCGGCGTACCCGGGGAGGCCGACCTCGCGCGCGGCGAGGAGCGGCGCTGGCTGGAGGAGCAGGAGCTGGCCACGCGCGGCTGGTCCTGGTGACGGCGGCGGCCGTCACGGACCTGAGCGGTCGCCCCTAGCCGGCGGCGTTCAGCGTCGTGTCGGCTGACTGCGGTGTGGCCGGCGACGTCGCCGGCGGGCTCGACGGCGCAGGCTCCGTTGTCGGCGGGGGTGTCGTCTCGGACGGGGAGGAGTCGACCGGCGTGCCCTGCTCCGACGTGGGCGTGGGGGTGGGTGAGGGTGAGGTCTCCGGCTCCGTGGCCTGCGTGGGCTGGGTCTGCTCGGGCTCGGGGCTCGGCTCAACCGACTTCTTCGCGCTGGGCTTGTCGCTCGGCGTCGGCCGCGTGCGCTGCGGCTGCTCCCCGCTGCCGGAGCTTCGTTGTTCGGTGCTCGTGGAGTCGGTGACGTCGACGGCCGCTGACTCGCTCGGCGCCGTGGACGCCCGGCCACCCCGGTCGCGCTGCGCCACCTTGGTCTGCGCCTGCTCGCCGACGGGCTCGTTGTCGCCGAGGGCGTTGAACGCGAACGCGCCGACCGTGCCCGCCAGCACGACGACCGCCGCGGCGACGAGCAGGGTGAGCCTGCGCCGGCGGCCCGAAGCGGCCGTCGAGACGTCAACGAGCGGGGTCTCCTGGGTGGTCTCCGCGTCCCCGGCGGCGGCCCGGCCGATCACGGTGGTGGCTGCCTCCGCAAGGGGGAACGACGCCGGGAGCCTTCCGGCCAGCACGCTCATGATCGCCGCGCGCATCTCGCCCGCGGACTGGTAGCGCTCGTCCGGGCGCTTGGCCAGCGACGTCAGCACGACCGCGTCGATCTCCGGGGACAGGCCGGGCGCGAACGTCGACGGAGCCGGTGCGGTCTCCCGCACGTGCTGGTAGGCGACGGAGATCGCCGAGTCACCCTGGAACGGCGGGCGCCCGGTCAGCAGCTCGTACAGCAGGCAGCCGGTGGAGTACAGGTCGCTGCGCGCGTCGACGACGTCCCCCCTGGCCTGCTCGGGGGAGAGGTACTGAGCCGTCCCGATCACCGCGGCGGTCTGGGTGAGGCTGGTGGACGCATCCGTGACCGCGCGGGCGACGCCGAAGTCCATGACCTTGACCTCGCCCGAGGGCGTGACCATGACGTTCGCGGGCTTGACGTCGCGGTGCACGATGCCGCGGCGGTGGCTGGTCTCGAGCGCGCCGAGCACGTCGGCGGTGACCTCGAGGGCACGCCGGGGGTCGAGCGGACCGGAGCCGAGCGCGTCGCGCAGGGTCTGCCCGGGGACGTACTCCATCACGATGTACGCCGCGGGCATCCCGTCGACGATGTCCTCACCCGCGTCGTACACGCTCACAATGGAGGGGTGGTCGAGTGCGGCGGCCGACCTCGCCTCCCGCCGGAAACGCGCCTGGAAGGCCGGCGACTCCGCCAGCTCGCCACGCAGCATCTTGACCGCCACCTGGCGGTTCAGCCGCACGTCGGTCGCGAGCCGCACCACGGCCATGCCGCCGACCCCGAGAAACTCGCCTAGCTCGTACCGTCCACCAAGACGCGTCGGTTCCGTCGCTCCGTTGCCCAATGCAGCCGGACCCCCCGTGCTCATCCCCGTGCTCACCGACCCCACTCGCGCGTCATCCTCCGCACACGTCGCGCCCTACCGTACCTGCCGGGGAACGGCCAAGCGCGTCAATCTCGGTGAACTTTCTACCGACGCAAGAGGGTGCCACAGGAGGTGTGCAACAGATCACACGGGGTGCTCCTGCTCGGCCGCTGCGCGGTCGAGCGCGCGTCGGAGCTCGGGCGCCGCGTCCAGGACCGCGCCGGGTCCATGCCATGACGCGACGGTCTCACTATGTGAGCGGAGCGCTCCGGGACGTCCCGGATGTCCGCCCAGGGGTCTTCCGTCGCCATGCACACTGTTCGGTGTGACAACGGATCGGCGCATCTCCACGGTCAGCCGGCGAGCGGGCCTGCTGCGCACGTTCAGCCTCGACATCGTCGGCCCGCTGGTGGTCTACGCGGCCTGCCGGGAGGCGGGGGTCTCGACTGTGTGGGCGCTGGTCGTGTCGGGGTTCCCCCCGGCGGTCGGCGTGCTGATCGACTGGGTGCGCTGGCGCACGCTCGAGGTGGTGGGCGCCGTCGTGCTCGGCGGCATCGCCCTGAGCATCGTGCTCGCCCTGCTGAGCAACGACCCCAAGGTGGTCCTGCTGGAGGGTGCGGCGATGACGGCGGCGTTCGGGGTCGCATGCCTGGTCTCGCTGCGCCGGCACCGGCCGCTGATCTTCTACTTCGCCCAGGCGTTCTTCGGCGGACGCCACTCCGCCGACGGTGTGGAGCTCGAGGCCGACTACGACCGGTACGAGAAGGCGCGGTTCTACTGGCGGGTGGTCACGGTCGTCTGGGCGGCCACCTACTTCGTCGAGGCGACGGCGAAGACGTTCGTCGTGCAGAACTCGAGCACCACGACGGCGCTGGCCCTCAACCGCACGGCGCCGTGGGTCGTCTCCGGGGTCCTGATCGCGTGGATGTTCTGGTGGGCGTCCAGGCTCAAGGCCGAGAAGGCCGAGAACGAGGCCGCCGCGGCCGTCGCGCCGGTGGCCGCCCCGCTCGCCGACGGCTGACTACTCGCCCACGCGGCCGTCGACCAGCTCGCGCACGATGTCGATGTGGCCGGTGTGCCGCGCGTACTCCTGCAGCAGGTGGAACAGGACGCGTTCCAGCGTCGCCGGCTCCGCGCCGTCCCACCGTTCGCCCGGCTGTCCGACCTCGGACAGGTCGTGGGCCCGCACCACCTCGGTGGTCGTCGCCCCTTGCGTACGCAGCGCCTCGACCACGTCGCCCGTGGGCTCCTCGGGCGCGACGAACCAGCGGCCGTCGCGGTGGTCGGCCCACGGGTCGCCCACGTCCCGTCCCTCGAACCCCCACACGATCCACCGGCGCTCGACGTGGGCCAGGTGCTTCACCAGCTCTATCGGCGTCCACCCCGACGGCAGGCGGCTGTGCCTCAGCTCGGTGTCGGGCAGGTCCTCGACCTTGCTCAGCAGCATGGTCCGGAAGTAGTCGAGGTAGCCGAGGAAGACATCGGTGCGCGAGTCGGCGGCGATGGTCGGTGACGGGAACGGCAGGCTCATGCTGGGAGTCTTCTTGGGACCGAAGCCGCGTAGCAACCGGAAGGAAGCCAGATGACCGTCCCTCTGCCCGCCTCGTTCCAGCAGCGGCATCTGACCGTCGGCGACGTCTCGATCAACACCCTGACCGCCGGATCGGGCCCGCCCGTGCTGCTCATGCACGGGTATCCCCAGACGCACGTCATCTGGCACCACGTCGCGCCCATGCTCGCCGACGGCTACACCGTCGTCCTCACCGACCTGCGCGGCTACGGCGACAGCGCGAAGCCCGCGTCGAGTGACGACCACGCGACCTACTCCAAGCGGACGATGGCGCGCGACCAGCACGAGGTCATGTGTGCTCTGGGCTTCGACCGGTACGCCGTCGTCGGCCACGACCGCGGTGGCCGGGTGGGGCACCGGCTCGCGCTCGACCACCCGGATGCCGTGTCCGCGCTTGCGGTGCTGGACATCGTCCCGACGCTGCACACGTTCCGGAACGCGGACGCGCACTTCGGGCTCGGCTACTTCCACTGGTTCTTCCTCGCCGCCGGCAACGGCATCCCCGAGCGGCTCATCGGCGGCGACCCGGAGTTCTGGATCCGCGCGCGGATGAGCATCCGGCACCACGGTGGCACTCCGTTCGACGAGGCGGCGATGCGGGAGTACGTCCGCTGCTTCTCCTCACCCGAGGCGATCCACGCCTCCTGCGAGGACTACCGGGCGGCCGCGTCGATCGACCTCGAGCACGACGCGGCCGACCGGGACGCCGGCCGGAAGATCGGGTGCCCGACGCTCGCCCTGTGGGGGTCGGAGGGGTTCGTCGGGCGCACGTACGACGTCCTGGGGATCTGGAACGACTACGCGGACTCGGTCGACGGGGAGGCGCTGCCGTGCGACCACTACCTGCCCGAGGAGGCGCCCGAGGCCACCGC
>CBFGZI010000151.1:0-8337 GCA_965653225.1 uncultured Propionibacteriales bacterium
GCGCGCGAGCGGTCCCGGCCTCGCGGCACGCCGCGCGGGCCAGCGCCACCTCCACCTCACACCGGTCGGCCTCGCCCCCACCCAGCGCAACGGCGACGCGGACGACGTCCGCGGCCGGGCCGGCCACCCCGGCCGGCATCGGGTTCAGGGACTCGGCCAGGCCCTTGCCGCCGGTCAGCACCTCCGCGACCGCCAGGTCGTCGACGACGTAGCCGGCGGCCGCGCGCCAGGCCCTCGCGTCGGCGGCGTGCCGCACCGCCTCGCGCAGGCGGCCCTGGCCGGCGTACCACCGTGCGGCCCTGCGGTGCAGCCGAGCGCGCCGCCGAGGTGACTCGGCGAGCTCGGCGAGCAGCGTCTGGCGAAACAGTGGCTGCATCCGGTAGTGCGGCGGCTGGTCCGGCAGCGGCTGCACGAACGTGTTCGACCGGGACAGCGCACGCAACGAGCGACCCGCGGCGGGCCCCGCCAGCACCTCGACCAGCCCGGGCTCGAGAACGTCGACGACGCAGGTGTCGACGAGCACCTGGCGCGCCCCCGTGGTCTGGTATGCGAGCACCTCGGCACGCAGGTACTCCCCGACCTCGCTCTCGCCGGGCCCCCCGGTCCCGCAGGCCTGCCCGGTCTCCGCGATGCCGCCGCTGACGTCGGCCACGGCACCGTCGGGATCCGCACGCTCCGCCAGGGCACGAGCCGCGAACCGGAGTCCGGCCACCCATCCCCCGGCGTGCGCGTTCAGCCTCCCGCAGGACGCCGCGCTCACCTCGACGCCGGCGAGGGCGAGCAGCCGACGCGCCTCGGCGTCGGTGAACGCGAGGTCGGCCATCCGCATCTCGTGGACCGAGCCCTCGAGCCGGTACCGGTGCAGCGGCAGCGCCGGCTCGACCCTGCTCAGCACCAGCAGGCGAAGCCGGTCGCCGCTGTGCCGGAGGAGGAAGTCCAGGTCGGCGGCGACGCTGTCCGCGATGTGCTCGAAGCCGTCCAGGACGAGCGTGAGCCGGTGCTCCCTGGCGGCCACGGCGGCCGCCAGCGAGGTGGCCGCGCGCCTGCCCGGGCGCTCGACTGCGGCGACGACCCGCAGCGGTCCGAGGTCGACATGCCGGCGGACCGCGGTGAACACCGCGGACCAGAACTCGGCGGCCTCGAGCGGGCCGTCGTCGAAGGTCACCCAGGTCGTGTCCGCGTATCCGCCGTCGCGGCGGCTCCAGGCCGAGGCCAGCGTGGTCTTGCCCGACCCGGCGGGCGCGCAGACCAGGGTGAGCGGCATCCGGTCGGCCCCGTCGAGGCCGCGCGTCAGCCTGCTCCGCTCGACGTAGCCCTCGGGTAGGGGCGGGACGGCGAACCTGAGGTCCGCGCCGCAGTCGGTCCTGCAGGCCACGTCCGTGGCCGTGGTTGGGTACCTGCGGGAGCTTCCCTGCCGACTTCCCATGTCCTCTCCGAGACCGGCGGGACACCACGGCGAGCGGGGACTCGGGTCGGCACAGGTCCCGGTATCGCTGACGAGCCTAGGACGGCCTCATATGGCCGACAATGACACGTCCGGGGCATGCGTCTGCCCCGTACGAGCCGGGCGCGACGGCTACTCCCGGACCTGCCCGGCGCCGGTCACGACGTACTTGGTGGAGGTGAGCTCGGGCAGCCCCATCGGCCCGCGCGCGTGCAGCTTCTGCGTGGAGATGCCGATCTCGGCGCCGAAGCCGAACTCGCCGCCGTCGGTGAAGCGGGTGGAGGCGTTCACGACGACCGCGGCCGCGTCGACGCTCTGCACGAACCGCTGCGCCGCCTGCTGCGACCGGGTGACGATCGCCTCGGTATGCCCCGAGCCGTGCCGGCGGATGTGCTGGACCGCGTCCTCGAGCGAGTCGACCACGGCCGCCGAGATGTCCAGGGACAGGTACTCGGCGTCGAAGTCGCTGTCGTCGGCCGCCACCACGCTCTGCGAGCTGTCGGCGCTCTCCGTCTCCCCGGCGTACGCCCGCACGGCCGCGTCGCCGTGCACGGTGACACCGGCGGCGGTGAGCTGCTTGACCACGGCGGGCACGAACTGCGCGGCCACGTCACGGTGCACGACCAGCGACTCGGCGGCGTTGCACACGCTGGGCCGCTGGGTCTTGGCGTTGAGCACGATCGACATCGCCATGTCGAGGTCGGCGTCGGCATCTACGTAGACGTGGCAGTTGCCGACCCCGGTCTCGATCACGGGCACGGTCGACTCCTGCACCACCTGCTGGATCAGGCCGGCGCCGCCACGCGGGATCAGCACGTCGACCAGCCCGCGGGCGCGCATCAGGTGGCCCACCGCCTCGCGTCCCTCGCCGGGAACGCCCTGGACGGCGTCGGCGGGCAGCCCCGCCCCCGCGACCGCTTCCCGTAGCACGTCGACGATGCGGGCGTTGGACGCCCGGGCCGACGACGAGCCGCGGAGCAGTACGGCGTTGCCGCTCTTCAGGCACAGCCCGGCGGCGTCGGCGGTGACGTTGGGCCTGGCCTCGTAGATGATTCCCACGACACCCAGCGGCACACGGACCTGACGCAGCTCCAGCCCGTTGGGCAGGGTGTAGCCGCGTACCACCTCGCCGCAGGGGTCGACGAGACCGGCGACGTCGCGCAGCCCCTCGGCCATCGCCGCGACCCGGCCGGTGTCGAGGCGCAGCCGGTCGACCAGCGACTCGGGGGTGCCGGCCTCCTGCGCGCGGTGCACGTCCTCCTCGTTGGCCACGAGGATGCTGGTGGTCTCGGCGACCAGCGCGTCGGCCATCGCGTGCAGGGCCCGGTCCTTGTCGGCACGCGACCGGGTGGCCAGCACCGTGGCCGCGTCGCGGGCGCGGGCAGCGGTCTGCAGCACGGCCCCGCGGGTCGTGTCCGCGGAGTCCGCGGCTTCGGTCACGCTCATGGCACCCACGGTACGGCGGCCGCGCGACCACGGGTACGGGTCCCACGATCCGATTGGGGACGCGTGCCAGACTTGCGCCGTGCAAGCTCCCACCCGAACTGCTGCCCGGCTCGGCATGCTCGCGGTGCTCGCGCTGCTCCTGGCGGCGTGCACCGGCGGGTCCGCCGCCGGAGGGTCCGGCCCGACGAGCGCGTCCTCGGCCTCGGGCACAACGGGCAAGCGGGTGGTGGCCGGGATGCCGGTCTGGCACCCACGCGCCGAGATCGACACCCCGCGAGACGACTTCGCGCATGTCGCCGTCGGCAACGAGATCTGGACCTTCGGCGGCATGAGCGGCGACCGCGGCAACCGGCTCGACACCACCGAGGTCTACAACACCACCACCAACAAGTGGCACTACGGACCGCAGATGCCCGAGGGGCTGTGCTCGTTCGAGGGCGCGGCGATCGGCGACAAGATCTACCTGTTCGGCGGCCTCGACGAGAGCTTCCGGCCGTCGGACTTCTCCGCGGTGCTCGACACCAAGACCGGCAAGTGGACGAAGCTCCCGCCGCTGCCGCACGCGCGCTACTCACACGACGTCGCCGCGGTCGGCGGGAAGATCTACGTGATCGGTGGCGACGGCGTGAAGCCGTCGGAGTCGGCCGTCGACGTGTTCGACCCGAAGACCAACACCTGGTCGCAGGGCGCGCCGATGCCGAAGGCGCGGGCGTCGATCGACCTGGCGCCGGTCGGCAACGTGCTGTACGTGCTGGGCGGCTGGCTCGGCAGCGGGCCGACCAACAAGGTGCAGACCTACAACACCGTCACCGACAAGTGGGGCGAGGCCGCGCCGATGCCAGAGCCGATGTCCCGGGGCGGCGCGGCCGCGGTCGACGGCAAGATCTTCGTGTCCTACCACGAGTTCTCGGCGGTCTACGACGTGAAGACCGGCACCTGGTCGCCGGCTAACCCGATGACCGTGGCCCGTCACGGGCTCGGCTACATCGCGGTGGGCGACAAGATCTACGGCATCGCCGGGTGCACCGAGCACCCGCTGCGCGACGTGTCCTACGTCGACGTGCTCGACGTGTCCTCGGTCGTCTAGAGGGTCCGGACGTCAGGCTGACTCGGCCGGACGGGCCCAGCCAGTCGGCAGGGGTCGGGCGGTACGGGTGGGACGGTAGACGTCAGAGCGGCCGCGGTTTCGCCCCGGGCATGCCCAGCACGGCGGATGTACTCGCGTGCGAGCGGCGCTGCGACAGCTCGCGCTCGACCACCTCGAGGCCGACCAGCTCCCACGGCGGCAGCCCGCAGGACTCGCGGTGCTCGTTCCACACCCGCATCGCGAGGGAGGCGGCGTCGAGCATGTGCTCGGCCTGCTCCCAGTACTGCAGCTCGGCGCTCGCGTCGTCGAAGCGGACCGAGTGCAGGAACGGCCGCTCCTGCTGCAGCCGCTCCAGGGCCGCGCGCACGCCCTCGGTGTCCTGCGCCTCACCGCCGAGCGTGATCGTCACGAGCCAGAGGCGGCCGGGGTTGCTCACTGCAGGTACCTCATCGGTGTCGGAGGGCCGATAGTCACATCTTGCTGAACGAGGACGCCTCCGTCAGGGGAAGCGGTCGTTCTTTGCCAACCTCGCATTGCGCACCCTATCGCCGGAGCAGCACCAGGTCATCGCGGTGCACCACCTCGCGCTCGTAGCCGGCGCCGAGCTCGGCCTTCAGCGCGTGGGTGGTTCGACCCAGAAGCGCGGGCAGCTCGTCGCTGTCGTAGTTGACCAGGCCGCGTGCCACCGGACTCCCCGCGTCGTCGACCAGGTCGACCGGGTCACCGGCCACGAACGTGCCCCGGACGTCGGTGATGCCGGCCGGCAACAGCGACGCCCGGCGCTCGGTGACGGCCCGCACCGCGCCGTCGTCGAGCACCAGCGACCCGCGGGGCTCGGTCGCGTGCGCCAACCACAGCAGCCGGGTCGGGCGGCGCCTGCCCGTGGGGTGGAACAGCGTCCCGACGTCGGCGCCGCCGAGCGCGTCGGCCGCGTCTCGGGCGCCGGCGACCACCACCGGGATGCCGGCCTGCGTGGACATGCGTGCCGCCTCGAGCTTGGTGGCCATGCCGCCGGTGCCCAGCCCGGAGCGGCTCTTGGTGACGGTGACCCGCTCGAGCTCGTCCTCGGCAGCGATGGTGGCGATCCGGCGGCTGCCGCTGTCGCGCGGGTCGCCGTCGTACAGCGCGTCCACGTCGGAGAGCAGCAGCAGCAGGTCGGCGTGCACCAGGTGCGCCACCAGCGCCGCGAGCCGGTCGTTGTCGCCGAAGCGGATCTCGGTGGTGGCGACGGTGTCGTTCTCGTTGACGATCGGGACGACGCCGAGCTCGAGCAGCTTGGCGAACGTGCGGTAGGCGTTGCGGTAGTGCCCGCGCCGGGTCACGTCGTCCACGGTCAGCAGAATCTGGCCGACGCGGACGTTGTGGTCGGCGAACGCCTCGCTGTAGCGGTGCACCAGCAGGCCCTGGCCGACGCTCGCCGCGGCCTGCTGCGTCGCCAGGTCACGGGGCCGGCGGGCGAGACCGAGCGGTGCCAGCCCCGACGCGATCGCGCCGGAGGAGACCAGCACGATCTCCAGGCCCCGTCGGTGCGCCGCCGCCAGCACGTTGACCAGCGCAGCCAGCCGCGCCGCGTCGACGCCGCCCTCGGTGCTGCTCAGCGAGGTGGAGCCGATCTTGACGACGACCCGCTTGGCCCCGGCGACCTCCGACCGGCCGCCGGACGCGCACGGCGGCATCAGCGGCCCTCCAGCCGGGGGTCGCGCCCGCGCGGTCCGCGCAGGATCTCCTCACCCGCGTCGACCTGCGGGTCGAAGTCGAACACCACGGCGTCGTCGTCGGGGCCGATCACCACGTCGTCGCCGGGCTGCGCACCCAGCGCGAGCAGCCGCTCCTCGACACCGAGCCGCGCCAGCCGGTCGGCCAGGTAGCCGACCGCCTCGTCGTTGCTGAAGTCGGTCTGGCGCACCCAGCGCTCCGGCTTCTCCCCCTGCACCCACCAGTGCTCGCCGCGACGGGTCACCTCGAACGCCGGGCCGCTCACGGCCTGGGGCCGGATCACGATGCGCGAGGGCTCTGGCGGCGGCTCCGCGGCCCGGCGCTCCTCGACCAGCCGGGCCATCTCGAACCCCAGCTCGCGCAGCCCCTCGTGCGTCGCGGCGGAGACCACCAGGCAGCGCATGCCCCGGCTCTCGATGTCGGGGCGCACCATGTCGGCGAGCTCGCGCGCGTCGGGCACGTCGGCCTTGTTCAGCGCGACGATGCGCGGGCGGTCGGCGAGCCCGCCGTACCGGTCGAGCTCGCGCTCGATCACGTCGAGGTCGCTGAGCGGGTCGCGTCCGGGCTCCATGGTGGCGCAGTCGACGACGTGCACGAGTGCGGCGCAGCGCTCGACGTGGCGCAGGAAGTCGTGGCCGAGCCCGCGGCCCTCCGAGGCGCCCTCGATCAGCCCGGGCACGTCGGCGACAGTGAACGTGACGTCGCCCGCGGTCACCACGCCGAGGTTGGGGACCAGCGTGGTGAACGGGTAGTCGGCGACCTTCGGCCGTGCGCGGGACATCGCGGCGACCAGGCTGGACTTGCCGGCGCTGGGGAACCCGACCAGGCCGACGTCGGCGACGACCTTGAGCTCCATCGTGATCGTGCGGTGCTCACCCGGCTCGCCCTTCAGAGCGAACCCCGGCGCCTTGCGCCTGGTGGAGGCCAGCGCCGCGTTGCCCAGGCCGCCGCGCCCGCCGGCGGCCACGACGGCCTGCGCACCGGACCCGACGAGGTCCGCGATCACGGTTCCGTCGTGGTCGCGTACGACAGTGCCGTCGGGAACGGGCAGCACGAGGTCGCCGCCGTCGGAGCCGTTGCGGTGGCCGCCCTCGCCGTGCCCGCCGTGCTCGGCCCGGCGGTGCGGGGAGTGGTGGAAGTCGACCAGCGTGGTCACCTGCGGGTCGACACGGACGACCACCGAGCCGCCGTCGCCGCCGTTGCCGCCGTCGGGGCCGCCGAGCGGCTTGAACTTCTCCCGGTGCACCGACGCGACGCCGTTGCCGCCGCGGCCGCCGGAGACGTGCAGGACCACCTGGTCGACGAACGTCGGCACGGCCATGTGGTCCTCCTTCCGGGTGGACGTTCCGGGCTGGACACCGGGGCCGAACAGCGAAAAGGCGGGCCGGAGCCCGCCTTCAGCCTAGGAACCGGTCACTCCGATCGCGTCACTCCGCGGCGACCGGGGGGACGACGTTGACGACCTTGCGGCCGCGCCGGCTGCCGAACTCGACCGAGCCCTCGACCAGCGCGAACAGGGTGTCGTCGCCGCCGCGGCCGACACCGGAGCCGGGGTGGAAGTGGGTGCCCCGCTGCCGGACGATGATCTCTCCGGCGTTGACGAGCTGGCCGCCGAAGCGCTTGACGCCAAGGCGCTTGGCGTTGGAGTCGCGGCCGTTCTTGGTGGAGGCTGCGCCCTTCTTGTGTGCCATCGCTTCAGTCCTCGCTCTTGCTCACTGCTGGCTTGTCTGTGGAAGTTGCTGGTCGGGCTTACTTGGTGTCGATGCCGGTGACCTTGACCTGGGTGTACTTCTGCCGGTGCCCCTGGCGCTTGCGGTAGCCCGTCTTGTTCTTGTACTTCAGGATCTTGATCTTCGGGCCCTTGGTCTCGCCGAGCACCTCGGCGGTCACGGCGACCTTCGCCAGCGCGTCACGGTCGGAGGTCACGGTGTCGCCGTCGACAACCAGCACGGCGGGCAGGGAGACGTTGTCTCCCACGGCCGAGGCCACCTTGTCGATCTCGATGACGTCGCCAACGGCGACCTTCTTCTGCAGGCCGCCACTGCGCACGATCGCGTACACCGCGGACTCACTCTCTTCGTCGGACTCGGAACGGGGCGTGGCCGTGATCAGACTCGCTACGGGCCAGCCGGCCGTGGTGGGCCGGGTCGGCGCGGACTGAGCAGGCACGCGGAACGGCGCACACGCGTACGCCGATCGTCCATGATACGGAGTCGCCTCCAGACGGGTCAAAACGGCCCGGTCGAAAAGGCACGGCGCGCTCGACCCGTGCGGTGGTCACGGGCCTGCCGACTGGGCTGGCCTACTGGGCGTCCTACTGGGCGTTCTACTGGGCGTCGGCGGTGCTGTGCTCCGGCGGCCCCGCGGGACGGCTGGCGGCCCGGCGACGCGTACGCCGCGCCGGACGGGCCTGGCCGTCGGACGCGGCCGCGTCCGCCGCAGGCTCAGCACTGCGGCCGGCTCCCGCAGCATCCCGGTCACCAGCCTTGGCAGGACCGGTGCCGTCCTCGGACGGCGTCGCGCCCAGCGTGCCCGTCGGCACGCCTGCCGGCGTCTCCGTCGGTGCCCCGGGTGCCGCTGTCGGGGCCTCGGTCGGGGCCTCGGTCGGGGCCTCGGTCGGGGCCTCGGTCGGGGCTGTCGGGGC
>CBFGZI010000152.1:0-8318 GCA_965653225.1 uncultured Propionibacteriales bacterium
GCTGAGGCGTCTGGGCTGGCGAGTCTGGCCGACGCGGCCTGGCGTCCGTCAGAGCGGGCGCCACAGCGCACCGTCTGACGGACGTTGCGACCGCTGTGCTCAGAAGAAGACGTTGCGACGCTGCATGAGCAGCGCGTACAGCGTCTGCTGGATCGTCTCGCGCACCTGGTCGGTCAGGTTGAACACGATCATCGGGTCGTCGGCCTGCTCGTCGGTGAGCGCGTCGGTACGGATCGGCTCACCGAACTCGATCAGCCACTTGCTGGGCAGCGGGATCATGCCCAGCGGCCCCAGCCACGGGAAGAACGGCGTGATCGGGATGTACGGCACGCCGAGCAGCCGGGCCAGCGTCGGCAGGTTGCCCACCAGCGGGTAGATCTCCTCGGCGCCGACGATCGAGCAGGGCACGATCGGCACCCGCGTGTGCAGGGCGGCGGACACGAACCCGCCGCGGCCGAACCGCTGCAGCGTGTAGCGCTCGCTGAACGGCTTGCCGACGCCCTTGAAGCCCTCCGGCCACACGCCGACCAGCTCGCCCTGCCCGAGCATCCGCTCCGCGTCCTCGTTGCAGGCCAGGGTGGCGCCGGCCTTGCGGGCCCACTCGCCGAAGAACGGCATCCGGAACACCAGGTCGGCGCCGAGCATCCGCAGGTAGCGGTCGGCGTGGTCGTGCACGACCAGGCCCGTCACCAGACTGTCGACCGGGATCGTGCCCGAGTGGTTGGCGACCAGCAGCGCGCCGCCGTCGGTCGGGATGTTCTCGATGCCCTGGACCTCGACGCGGAACCACTTCTCGACCAGCGGACGCACGGTGGCCATCGCCAGCCGCGACGTCAGGTCGGGGTCGAAGCCGAACTCGTCGACGACGTAGTCGCCGGTGACGCGCCGGCGCAGGAACGCCAGCATCTCGGCCAGGCCGTGCTCCCAGTTGTCGCCCAGAACCTCGTGTGCGGCGTTGCTGAGCGCGGCGGCGAGGTCGAAGCCGAGGCGGCCGCCGCGGCGCCGCACGAACACCTCGTCGGCAGGGGGAGTCGACGCGGCGGGCGGCGTGGTCGTGTCGCCGCCGGCGTCGGTGACACGGGTGCTGGGCCGGGTGCGGGTGCGCGCCGGCGCACGCGTGTCGCCACCGTCGGCGACGGTCTCGTCGGGCTGGGTCGGCCGGCTGGACCGCCGGGTGGGGGCCACGGGCTGCGCCGTCGTCTCGGTTGACGACTGTTCGGGCGACTGGGCGGGCGACTCGGCCGTCGGTTGCTGCGACGGCTTGCGCGGAGGCTTGGTCGGCGGCTGCGCCTCCTCTGGCTGACCCTGCGCCTGGCCCTCTGCCGGGCCCTCTGTCGGGCCCTGGGGGCGACCCTGCTCGTCGCTGGGCTCCTGCTCGCGTGAGGTGGGCGTGGCGGGCCGCTTGCGGGCGGCGTTGCGGCCGTTGGCAAGGGACCGGGCCGCCGACGACGGCGTACGGCTGCGGCTGCCGCCTCGGCCGGGACGGCCGCGCGCGCCCAGCGGGATGACGTCTGCGTCAGCCATGTTGTCCTTCCCCCATCAACAGTCCCTTCAGCCTACGCTCGGCCGCGCCGACCTTGACCGGGTCCACCAGACCCGGCCGCACACTCCGCGCGAAGTCGGCGAACGCGCCAGGGGTGTCGTAGCGCGGCTGGAACCCCAGCACGCTGCGCATCCGGCGGGTGTCGACACCCCGGCCGTAGGTGAGGAAGTCCAGCTGCTCCGGCGAGAAGTCGGCCAGCCTCGCCGACCGTATGAACGAACCGAGCCGGTTCATCGCGAACGTCGGGATCGCCACCGGCGGGCGGCCCATCCGGCGGATCGCCTGTGACAGCGTCATCATCCCGTCGCCGGCGATGTTGAACGACCCGTGCATGTCCTCGGCCACGGCCAGCCGCAGCGAGTCCAGCGCATCCTGCTCGTGGCAGAACTGCAGCCGCGCGTCGAACCCGAGCACGGTGGGCACCACCGGCAGCCGGAAGTAGCGGCCCAGCGCGGTGTCGAGCGTGGGACCGATCACGTTCGCGTAGCGCAGCATGGTGACGGTCACGTCGGGACGACGGCGGGAGAGCCCGCGCACGTAGCCCTCGACCTCGACGGAGTCCTTGGCGAAGCCCTCCCGGGGCATCCGCTTGGGCGCCATGTCCTCGGTGAACATCGCGGGGTCGCGCGGCGACGTGCCGTAGACCGCGGTCGAGGACTTCACCACCAGCTTGCGCAGCCGCGGCGCCTTCTGGCAGGCGGCCAGCAGCTGCATGGAGCCGATGACGTTGGTCTCCTTCATCGACGCGCGGCCACCGGCCCGCCCGGGCGCGGCCAGCAGGCTCATGTGCACGACGGTGTCGACGGCCTCACCGACGATGACCTTGGCGATCACCGGGTTGCGGATGTCGGCGCGCACGAACTGCACGTCGTCGAGACGCGTCCGCGGCGGCGTGACGTCGACGCCGATCACGCGGTCGACGTCGGGGTCGGCCGCCAGACTGCGGGCGAACCGGCCACCGAGGTCCTGCGAGACCCCGGTGACGAGGACGACTCGGCCCATTGCTCCCCCCTTATCGCTCCCTGACGGTCCCGGTCGCCCGACCGGGCCTACGACCGGGCCTCCCCCGGCCGCTCACTTGCCGAGCCGACGGCGCTGCACGCGCGTGCGCTTGAGCAGCTTGCGGTGCTTCTTCTTCGCCATCCGCTTGCGGCGCTTCTTGATGACTGAACCCACGGTGTGCCTTTCGCGAAGCGTTGCTGGCTGCGCTTGTCCGGATCGCAGCCGTGACAGCCTATCTGCACTGCGCGCGGGCTCGGCAATCGCGCCAGTACCCGGACAGCCACGCCGCGCACAGCGCCCGGCAAACCTCGTATCACGCGCTGCCCGGACAAATCTGACACCGCCGGCGTGACCACTCCCTGCCGCCCGTCGTTAGCCGTGTCACATCCGGCCCTTTCCGGCGCTCCGCCAGGGCCGTAGCCGAAGGAGACCAATGCGACCCTCACGCAGCATGCGCCCGGCGGCCATCCTTACCGCCGCGGCCACGGTGTGGGCCATAGGGGGGACCCAAGCACCCTCACAGGCCGTGACCGACCAAGTGTCAGACACCCCGCACGCGGTCCTGAGGACCAAGCTCTTCGACCAGACCGTCGACCTGCGCGACACCGCCGGGCGCCTCGAGCAGCCCACGGCGGCGCAGCGCAGCGCCGTGGACGCGCTGGTGCAGCGCGCCGGCGCGGGCACCACGCTCACCTGGGACCAACGGTTCGGCACCGTGCGCACGCTCTACGCGCCTGCCGGCTCGGCCCTGTCCGGCGCCTACGCGGGCTCCGCGCTGGACGCGGCCCGGTCCTTCGTGCGCGGCAACACCGCGGCGCTCGGCCTCAGCGCGGCGCAGGTTCAAGCCCTGCAGGTGACCCGCAACCACGCGCTGCCCGGTGGGGTGGCCACGGTCGTGGACTTCACCCAGACCTGGAACGGCGTGCCCGCCAGCCAGGGCGGCTCGTTCTCGGTCACGGTCGACGCCGCCAACCGGGTCGTCGCCGTCGCCGGCTCCATCGCGCGCAGCGACGCGACGCTCGGCTCCTTCGGCCTCACGGCCGGCCAGGCGCTGCTGAAGGCCGGTCGCTCGGTCAGCCCCGACCTCTCGCTCGGCACCGCCTCGCAGGGCACGCAGGCCGGCTTCTCGGTGCTCGCCGGGGTCGGCCACAACACGCCGTCGTACGTGCAGCGGGTGGCCTTCCCCACCGCCGACGGCGCGCGGATGGCCTACCGTGTGCTGCTGGTCAAGGCTCAGGACCAGGCCTGGGACACCGTCGTCGACGCCAGCTCCGGTGAGGTGCTCTACCGGGCCAACCTGGTGCAGCACGACTCCGAGGGCACCATCTACCGCAACTACCCCGGAGCGCCCGCGGGTGGCAGCCCCGAGGTCGTCAGCTTCGGCCCGACACCGCAGTCGCCGAGCGGCTACGTCGACCCGACCGGCCTGGCCGGCCTGCCGGGCCCGACCACGGCCGGCAACAACGCCAGCACCTACGCCAACTGGTCCAACTTCCTGGTTCCCGCCGACCAGGGCCCGCGGCCGGTGAGCCCGACGTCGCAGTTCAACTACGACTACGCCGACAACTGGGGCAGCAGCAAGTGCCAGGTGCCGTCGTACGCGCAGGACCTCGAGCCGGCGGCGACGAACCTGTTCTGGAACCACAACCGCATCCACGACGAGTACTACAAGCTCGGCTTCACCGAGTCGGCCGGCAACTTCCAGGTCAACAACGGCGGCGCCGACGGTGGCGGCGACCCGGTCCTCGGGCTGGTGCAGGCCGGTGCCGCCAGCGGCGGGTCACCCACCTACACCGGCCGCGACAACGCCTACATGCTGACGCTGCCCGACGGCATCCCGCCGTGGAGCGGCATGTTCTTGTGGGAGCCGATCAACGACGCGTTCGAAGGACCCTGCCGCGACGGCGACTTCGACGCCGGCGTGATCCAGCACGAGTACACCCACGGCCTGTCCAACCGCTACGTGGGCTCGGAGGACAACGCGCTGAACACCGCCCAGTCGGGCTCGATGGGCGAGGGCTGGGGCGACTGGTACGCCCTGGACTACCTGCACCGCGAGGGCCTGTCGAACGGCTCGGTGCTCGCGTCGTACGTCACCGGCAACAGCCAGCGCGGCATCCGCAACTGGGCCTACGACGACAACCCGACCGGGTTCGGCGACATCGGCTACGACATCGTCGGCCCCGAGGTGCACGCGGACGGCGAGATCTGGACGACGACCCTGTGGGACCTGCGCAAGGCCCTCGTCGCACGGTACGGCGAGCAGGCCGGGGGGCTGATCGCCGAGCACATCGTCACCGACGCGATGCCGCTGGCGCCCAACGACCCGTCGATGCTGGACATGCGCGACGCGATCCTCGAGGCGACCGCGGTCAGGTACCACCACCGGGCCGACTACGGCGCGCTGCAGGACCTGGTCTACGGCGCGTTCGCGTCCCGCGGCATGGGTGTCGGTGCCTCCAACCACAAGACCGGGTCCGACCCGACCGGCGGCAACGACACCGACCCGACGCCCTCGTTCGAGCACCAGGACCCGTCCCTCAACGGCGTCATCAAGGGCACCGTCGTCAACGCCTCGAACGGTCACCCGGTCGCCGACGCGAACGTGATGCTGGGCGTCTTCGAGGCCGGGGTCACCCCGGTGACGCACACCAACGCCAACGGCGTGTTCAGCATCCCGGCCTACGCCGGCGACTACCCGCTGACCGTCCAGGCCCGCGGGTTCGGCGCAAAGACGTGGAGCTCGGTCACCTCGACCGCCGGCGCCACGTCGGCTGCGACGTACTCGCTGCGGCCCAACATGGCGTCGGAGGCCAACGGCGCGAAGCTGGTGGCCTCGACCTCGTCGTCGGCGGACAACGCGCTCGACGACACCGAGGGCACGATCTGGAAGTCACCTGCGGGCAACGGGAGGATGACGGTCGAGCTGGCCAAGCCGACCGACATCACCGCGCTACAGGTGAGCGCGTTCACCGCGAGCAGGTTCCAGGCGCTGAAGTCGTTCACGCTGCAGACCTCGAACGACGGGGTGAACTGGCAGACCGTGCCGATGGGCAAGGACGCCTTCGGCTACCAGATCCCGCGGCCGACGGTGTCGGACGTGCACTACAAGACGTTCCGACCCGCCAACCCGGTGCATGCGTCGTACATCCGGTTCTGGACCGACCAGCCCATGGGCGACACCATGCAGGACGTGCAGGTCGGCGACGTGCAGGTCTACGGCACCGGCACCGGCGCGGTCACCCCGCTCCCGCCTCCGCCGCCGGACCCGCCCTTCACCGAGCAGTTCACCATCGCCGGGTCCAACCCCAGCGGTGACAACACCGACGGTGGCGTGACCGGGCTCGAGTTCGCCAGCTCGTGCACCTACCCGCCCGCCTCGCAGGGGCTGGACGGCTGGGTGACCAAGCTGCCGAAGGGCTTCGGCGACGGCGCCCACCGGGTGCAGGTCAGCGCCGACTCACCCGAGCACGACCTCGACCTGTACTTCTACGACGAGGAGTGCACGCCGATCGGCTCGGCGGCCTCGTCCAACGCCAACGAGTCGGGCACCATCCCGTCCGGCACGGCGTACGTGGTGACGCACGCGTGGCTCGGTGTCAACACCGCGGTCACCCTGCGGGCCACGGACACCGGGTAGCCGGGTAGCCGGGTAGCCGGCGCCGCAGAGTCACAGAAGCCCCGCCAAGATCTCGGGTGGCGGGGCTTCTGTCTGTGTGCGCTGCGGGTTCAGCCGGCCTGGAAGAACGACTTACGCAGGTACTCGTCGACTGCGCTCTGCTGGACTCGGAAGGACCGACCCACACGCACGGCTGGGAGCTCACCGGAGTGCACGAGTCGGTAGACGGTCATCTTCGACACGCGCATCGCCGCAGCCACCTCCGCCACGGTCAGGAACGTGGCATCCGAGAGTGACTGCTCTCCATCCTTCTCTTCGGGCATCAGACACCGTGCTTTCGGCACGCGTCGCCCACTGGCTTCCCCACCAGTGACCAAACGCGCGTGCGTAGCGAGAGAGTAGTGCCTGATGTGACAGTTGTGAAGGCAAACCCAGAAAAGGGATATCTCGGGCAGGTCATAGGTAGTCATTGTGGGCTAATTCGCGTGCCCTGAGTCAATAATTGCTTAGTACAAAGGAATTCCGTGGAAGGGGAAAACCTGCTTGCGGGTCTCCTGGATCGACCGGTCCAGCCACGAGTCGGGGTCGAAGCCCTGCTCCCAGTCGCGGTACTCCGGCTCCCGGCCGTCGGTCATCCGCCGCGGCGCGACCCGTCCGAGCATCCGCTGGATGTGGTCGCGCCACTCCTGCGGGGTCTCGGTGCGGGGGTCGACCGGGTGGCCGCCCAGGATCGCCAGCAGGTGGGTCCAGGCCCGGGGCACGACGTCGACGATGGCGTAGCCGCCTCCGCCGACCGCGACCCAGCGGCCGTCGCTGACCTCGTGCGCCAGGTCGTGCAGCACGCGGTAGCTCGCGCACTGGCCGTCCACGGTGAGCATCAGGTGCGCCAGCGGGTCCTCGATGTGGGAGTCGCAGCCCTGCTGGGTCACCAGGACCTGCGGCTTCCACTCCCGAAGCAGCGGCGGCACCACGGCGTGGAAGGCACGCAGCCATCCGGCGTCGGAGGTGCCCGGGGGCAGGGCGACGTTGACCGCGCTGCCCTCCGCGTCCGGCCCGCCGATCTCGGTGGGCTGGCCGGTGCCGGGGAACAGCATGCGCGGCGTCTCGTGCAGGCTGATGGTGAGCACGCGCGGGTCGTCGTAGAAGGCCGCCTGGACGCCGTCGCCGTGGTGGACGTCGACGTCGACGTAGCCGACCCGCTCTGCGCCCTGGTCGAGCAGCCACCTGATCGCGATCGCCGGGTCGTTGTAGATGCAGAAGCCGCTGGCGTAGTCGCGCATCGCGTGGTGCAGGCCGCCGGAGATGTTGGCGGCGTGCAGGGTCTCGCCCTGCCAGACCTGGCGGGCCGCCTCGACGGAGGCGCCGACGATGTGCGCACTCGCCTCGTGCATGCCCGCGAACGTGGGGTTGTCGTCGCTGCCCATGCCGAAGTCGAGGTACATCCCGTACGGCTCGGCGCTCGCCTTGCGCACGGCCTCGATGTAGCGCTCGCTGTGCACGGTGGCGATGAGGTCGTCGTCGGCGACCGGGGCCGGCACCTGCGGAAGCCCCTTCGGGCCGACCACATCGAGCGCGCGGGCGAGTCGCATGGTGAGGTCGACGCGCAGCGGCGCCATCGGATGTGAGGGCCCGAAGTCGTACTCGGTCAACGAGTCGTCGAACACCACACATGCGCTGCCGGTCATCCTGGGACCATACCCACACCTGCTCGGCCGGGACGTGCGCGCTCCTCGGTCCGGCCCTGTCAGCCCCGCACGGGTCGGCCCGGCACGGATCAGCCCCGGACCGAGAAGTCCAGCCGCGCGTGCGTGAAGCGGTCGACGTGGTCGGTGCCCAGCGCGGTCGCCGGTGTCAGGCAGCCGGCGCGCTCGGGCGTGGTTCCCGGCTCGGCCAGCATCAGCCCCGCCTCCCCCAGCATCCGCGCGGTCGCGAGGTAGCCGGGGTGCCCGGTGGCGTCCACCCTGACCTCGACCGTCGCACCGCCGGTGGTGTGCCCGATGGCGCGCAGCCGCCACCGCCAGCCCTCCAGCCGGTCCGGCGCGGGACCGAACCCCGACGGCGGCACGACGCGGGAGAGCGCACCCGCGACGCGGCGGCGTCCGTCCGGCCGGGCGCGCGCGGTCTGCATCAGCGCCGCCTGCATTCCCGACAGCA
>CBFGZI010000153.1:0-8316 GCA_965653225.1 uncultured Propionibacteriales bacterium
GGTCCCCCGCACCAATAGGTTCAGCGCAGGGGACCCCCGCGCCAGTTCGGCCGACCGGCTCGGTGAGGTGCCCGGACGTGTCCGAGGCCGGTGCTACTGTCGCCGCGTGCGGCAGTACCTCGACCTGATGCAGCGCATCCTCGACGACGGCGTGCCCAAGGACGACCGCACCGGCACCGGCACCCTCAGCGTGTTCGGTCACCAGATGCGGTTCCGCCTCGACGACGGGTTCCCGCTGGTCACCACCAAGAAGGTGCACCTGCGCTCGGTGGTCGGAGAGCTGCTGTGGTTCCTGCGTGGCGACACCAACGTCGCCTGGCTGCACGAGCGCGGCATCACGATCTGGGACGAGTGGGCCGACGACCAGGGCGACCTCGGCCCGGTCTACGGGCGGCAGTGGCGCTCCTGGCCCGCGCCCGGCGGCGAGCACATCGACCAGCTCGGCAACGTGATCGCCCAGATCCGCGACAACCCCGACTCCCGGCGCCACGTCGTCAGCGCCTGGAACGTCGCCGACCTCCCCGACATGGCGCTCTCACCGTGCCACGCGCTGTTCCAGTTCTACGTCGCCGACGGCCGGCTGTCGTGCCAGCTCTACCAGCGCTCGGCCGACGTGTTCCTCGGCGTGCCGTTCAACATCGCGTCGTACGCCCTGCTCACCCACATGGTCGCCCAGGTCACCGGCCTGCGCGCCGGCGACTTCGTGCACACCTTCGGCGACGCGCACCTCTACCTCAACCACCTCGACCAGGCGCGCGAGCAGCTGCGCCGCGACCCGCGCCCGCTGCCGCAGCTGTGGCTCGACCCCGCGGTCGAGACCATCGACGGGTTCGACCTCGAGCACATCAAGGTGACCGGCTACGACCCGCACCCGGCGATCAAGGCGCCGATCGCCGTATGAGCCCACTGGGCACGGCCACGGTGAGCCTCATCGCGGCGGTCGCCGCCAACGGCGTGATCGGGCGCGACGGCGACATCCCGTGGCGGCTGCCGGGCGAGCAGAAGCTGTTCAAGGCGCGGACCGGCGGCCACGTGCTCGTGATGGGCCGACGCACCTATGAGTCGATCGGGCGTCCGCTGCCCGACCGCACGACGATCGTGGTGACCCGGCAGCCGGGCTGGCACGCCGACGGCGTGCTCACCGCCGGCAGCGTGCCCGAGGCGCTCGCCCGCGGCGCGGAGCTCGACGACGAGGTCTTCGTCGCCGGCGGCCAGGAGATCTACCGTGAGGCCCTCCCGGTGGCCGACCGGCTGGTCATCACCCGGGTCGACGCCCGCCCCGACGGCGACACGGTCTTCCCGCCGGTCGACTGGGCCGCCTGGCAGGAGCTGTCGCGCGAGCCCAAGGACGGCTTCGAGGTCGTGACCTACGAGCGGCACCCGTAGCCGCCCCGGCAGACCCCTCGAGATCGTCCGGTGAGCGCCCGGCGGGCCACCCGGCACGCCACCCGGCACGCCACCCGGCACGCCACCCGGCACGCCACCCGGCGGGCCACCCGGCGGGCCACCCGGCAGGCAGCGCTGAAGTTTCTGACACTTTTCCGGCGATCGGTTGTAACGCGGAAGCCTCCGGCGGCGATATGCCCGACGAGGTCCCCGGTGCTGACCGGACCCCCGAGCGGCCAGCACCGGGGCCTTGCCGTCTCCGGACTCACTCGGGTGCATGTCCGGGCCGTCGCGGGCGACGATCCCCCGCGTACCGTTGCCCTGGACACCGGCCGACGACTCGCTCAAACTGCCCGGAGGCAGACCCCCACAATTGAGCGGTAGCGTGACCCCCATGTCCGAGATCTTCCAGCCACCCGCGCCGTTCGGCCGGGTGCTCACCGCGATGGTGACGCCGTTCACCGACGACGGGATCGTCGACCTCGAGCGGGCACAGGGCCTGGCTGAGTACCTCTGCGACCACGGCCACGACGGTCTGGTGATCCTGGGCACCACCGGCGAGGCGCCGACGATCCAGCAGGCCGAGGCGGCCCGGCTGCTCACCGCGATCGTCGAGGCCGTCGGCGACCGGGCGTACGTCATCGCCGGAGTCGGCACGCACAACACCAACTTCTCCATCGAGCTGGCCGTGCAGGCCGAGAAGTGCGGGGTCGCCGGGCTGCTGGTGGTCACGCCGTACTACAGCAAGCCACCGCAGGAAGGGCTCGCACGCCACTTCAAGGCCGTCGCCGACTCCACCGACCTGCCGGTGATGCTCTACGACATCCCCGGTCGTTCCGGCACCCGCATCTCCGACGAGACCTTCGACCGGGTCGCCGAGCACGACCGCATCGTCGCCGTGAAGGACGCGGTCGGCGACCTCGTCGGCGGGTCGCGGGTCATGCACCGCACCGGCCTCGTCTACTACTCCGGCGACGACGCACTCAACCTCGGCTGGCTGACCCACGGCGCCGCCGGGCTGGTGTCGGTCGTGGGCCACATCTGCGGCGACGAGCACAAGGCGATGGTCGAGGCCGTGGGCAAGGGTGACCTGGTCACCGCCCAGGCGATCTACCGGCGGCTGCTACCGGCCGTCGACGCGATCATGAGTCGCGGCCAGGGCGCGATGATGGCCAAGGCCGCGCTCCAGCTGCGCGGGCTGCTGCCCAACCGCACCATGCGGCTGCCGCTGATCGAGGCCAACGACCGCGAGGTCATGCAGCTGCGGGGAGAGCTCGTCGCCGCCGGCCTGCTGGAGTCCCACGAGTGAGCTCGCCCTACGACGACGCTCGCTGCGCGCACGTTCCGACGGGGGTCCCTAGATGAGCCATCCGCACCCTGAGCTCGGGCCGCCGCCGAAGCTTCCCGAGAATGGCCTGCGGGTCATCCCGCTCGGCGGCCTCGGCGAGGTGGGCCGCAACATGTCGGTGCTGGAGCACGCCGGCCGGCTGCTGGTCATCGACTGCGGCGTCCTGTTCCCGGAGGACCACCATCCCGGCGTCGACCTGATCCTGCCCGACTTCGAGCCGGTCCGTGACCGCCTCGACGACATCGAGGCAGTGGTGCTGACCCACGGTCACGAGGACCATATCGGCGCCGTGCCGTACCTGCTGCGCGAGCGCGGCGACCTGCCGCTGGTCGGCTCCCGGCTGACGCTGGCGCTGCTGGACGCCAAGCTGCGCGAGCACCGGCTGCGGGAGGCGCCGCAGAGCGTGGTTTCCGAGGGTGACGTGCTCACGTTCGGGCCGTTCGAGCTCGAGTTCGTCGCGGTCAACCACTCCATCCCCGACTCGCTGGCGGTGTTGGTGCGTACCTCCGCCGGCGCGGTGCTGCACACCGGCGACTTCAAGATGGACCAGCTCCCGCTCGACGGTCGCATCACCGACCTGCGCGCGTTCGCCCGGCTGGGGCAGCAAGGCGTCGACCTGTTCATGGTCGACTCGACCAACGCCGAGATCCCCGGGTTCACCACCTCCGAGCGCGACATCACTCCGGTGATGGACCGCGTGTTCGCCAACAACGACCAGCGGATCATCGTGGCCTGCTTCGCCTCGCACATCCACCGGGTGCAGCAGGTGATGGACACCGCCGTACGGCACGGCCGCAAGGTCGCCTACGTCGGCCGGTCGATGCTGCGCAACATGGCCGTGGCGCGCGAGCTCGGCTACCTCGACGTACCGCCGAACACGCTCGTCGACATGAAGGAGCTCTCTCGCTACCGCCGCGACGAGGTGGTCATCATCTCGACGGGGTCGCAGGGCGAGCCGCTCTCGGCGCTGTCGCGGATCGCCCAGCGCAGCCACGACAAGATCAGCATCGAGCCCGGCGACACCGTCGTGCTCGCGTCGTCGCTGATCCCCGGCAACGAGAACGCCGTCTACCGGGTGATCAACGGGCTCTCGCGCTGCGGGGCCAACGTGATCCACAAGGGCAACGCGCTCGTGCACGTCTCCGGACACGCCAGCGCCGGCGAGCTGCTGTACGCCTACAACATCGTGCGGCCGCGCAACGTGATGCCGGTGCACGGCGAGTACCGCCACATGCTGGCCAACGCCGACCTCGCCTGCAAGACCGGCGTCCCGCCGAACCGGGTCGTGGTGGCCGAGGACGGCGTGGTCGTCGACCTCGTCGAAGGGGTCGCGCGGGTGACCGGCAAGGTCGACTGCGGCTACGTGTTCGTCGACGGGTCCACCGTCGGCGACATCACCGAGAGCTCGCTGAAGGACCGTCGCATACTCGGCGAGGAGGGCTTCATCTCGGTGATCGTGGTGGTCGACTCGGTCAGCGGCAAGCTGGTCAGCGGGCCGGAGATCCACGCCCGCGGTTTCGCCGAGGACGACTCGGTCTTCGACGAGGTGCGACCCGAGATCGAGAAGGCGGTCAACCAGGCTGTCGGCGAGGGGGTCGACGACCCCTACGAGCTGCAGCAGACCATCCGGCGGCGGATCGGCCGGTGGGTCAACACCAAGCACCGGCGCCGCCCGATGATCATCCCGGTGGTGGTGGAGGCCTGACCACCGTCCGGATCCCGGCGTCGAGTGGCGCGTTGCGGTTGGACAAAATGGACCCCAGGGCACCGGAAGGCGCCACTCAACGCGGCGGGACGTCCGGAACGCGCCATTCGACGGCGCGGCCGCCACGCTCCGGCGTGTGACGGGTGTGACCTGTGAGGTTATAGCGTACCTTTGGGATCATGGCGACCCGTACGTCTTCCCCGCCGAGGTCGCGTAGCACCAGCACGCGATCCCGGTCGTCCGGTAGCCAGGCTCGACGGTCCACCTCGACGCGGGCCCGTTCGACGACATCGAAGTCGCGGACGCGGTCCCCGGCGCGGCCACGCCGTACCGGACCTGGCCCGCTGACCCTGCTCGCGGAGGGCCTCGGCCGTGCCGTGACCGCGGTCTGGCTGGGGATCGCGCACGTGGTCGGCGGCACCGTCCGCCACATCGGCCACACCGCCCGCGACCTCGACCCCGACCACCGCCGCGACGGTGCCGGGCTCGCGCTCATCGGCCTGGCCGTCGTCACCGCGGCGGCCGTCTGGTGGGACATGCCGACAAGGGCAGGGGAGACCCTGCGCACAGTTGTGACCGGCTCGGTCGGCTCCCTGGGCTGGGCCGTCCCCGTGCTCCTCGTCGCCATCGCCTGGCGCAACCTGCGTCACCCCGACCACAACGGCCCGGCGGGACGGCAGGTCATCGGCTGGGGCTCGATCCTGTTCGGCGTGCTCGGTCTCGTGCACATCGCGCACGGGCTGCCGCGCCCCTCCGACCCGGAGGGCATGCGCGAGGCCGGCGGCGCCATCGGCTACGTCATGTCCTCGCTGCTGGCCGACCTGTTCCGCAGCACCTGGGTCGCGGCCCCGCTGCTGGCCCTGCTGTGCGTCTTCGGCCTGCTCGTCGTGACCGGTACCCCGGTGTACGCGGCGCCCACCCGGCTGGCCGAGATCCGCGACCGGCTGCTCGGCCGTACGCCCACCCCCGAGGAGCAGGACGGCATCGAGACGCGGCCGGTCAAGAAGCCGCGCCGCCGCCGGTCCGCCGAGATCGACGAGGACATGGGCGACAAGCCCTACGACAGCCCGGTCCTCGAGGGCCGGGAGCTGAAGAAGCGCGGCAAGGGCAAGAAGCCGGCCGAGACGAGCGAGGCGACCGAGGCCACCTCCGGGACCGCCCCGGGCCTGGGCGGTGCGGCCGACGCCGGTACCTCGGGCGGAGGCGGAGCCGTGCAGGGCTCGCTGGAGGCGCCGCCGCACAGCCCGCTGCCGCAGCGGGTCGAGCAGCTCAGCCTGTCCGGCGACGTCACCTACACGCTTCCGGGCAACGAGCTGCTCAAGCCCGGCAGCAAGCACAAGGCCCGCTCCGCCGCGTCCGACGCGGTGGTCGACCGGCTGACCGAGGTGCTCGAGGAGTTCAACATCGACGCCCAGGTGACCGGCTACACCCGTGGGCCCACGGTCACCCGGTACGAGATCGAGCTCGGTCCCGGCGTCAAGGTCGAGAAGATCACCGGCATCACCAAGAACATCTCCTACGCGGTCGCCAGCGCCGACGTGCGCATCCTGTCGCCGATCCCGGGCAAGTCCGCGATCGGCATCGAGATCCCCAACACCGACAAGGAGATCGTCTCCCTCGGCGACGTGCTGCGCTCCGGCAGCGCCCGCGGCGACCACCACCCGCTGGTGGCAGGACTCGGCAAGGACGTCGAGGGCAGCTTCGTCGTCGCGAACCTGTCGAAGATGCCGCACCTGCTGGTCGCCGGTGCCACCGGCTCCGGTAAGTCCAGCTTCATCAACTCGATGATCACCTCGGTGCTGATGCGGTCCACGCCGGACGAGGTGCGGATGATCCTGGTGGACCCCAAGCGGGTCGAGCTGAACATCTACGAGGGCATCCCGCACCTGATCACGCCGATCATCACCAGCCCGAAGAAGGCGGCCGAGGCGCTGCAGTGGGTCGTGCGCGAGATGGACATGCGCTACGACGACCTCGCCGCGTTCGGGTACCGGCACATCGACGACTTCAACAAGGCCGTCCGCTCCGGCAAGGCCAAGCCGCCGCCCGGCAGCGAGCGCGTCCTCGCGCCGTACCCCTACCTGCTCGTCGTGGTCGACGAGCTCGCCGACCTGATGATGGTCGCGCCCCGCGACGTCGAGGACGCGGTTGTACGCATCACGCAGCTCGCCCGCGCGGCCGGCATCCATCTGGTGCTGGCGACCCAGCGGCCCAGCGTCGACGTGGTCACCGGGCTGATCAAGGCCAACGTGCCCAGCCGGCTCGCGTTCGCCACGTCCTCGCTGGCCGACAGCCGGGTCATCCTCGACCAGCCCGGCGCCGAGAAGCTGGTCGGGCAGGGTGACGGGCTGTTCCTGCCCATGGGCGCCAGCAAGACCATGCGCATCCAGGGCGCCTGGGTCACCGAGACAGAGATCCGGCAGGTCGTCCAGGCCTGCCGCGAACAGCTCAAACCGACGTACCGCGAAGACGTGACCGTGCCGCAGCAGGCCAAGCGCGAGCTCGACGACGACATCGGCGACGACCTGGACCTGGTGCTGCAGGCGATCGAACTGGTCGTCAGCACCCAGTTCGGGTCGACCTCGATGCTGCAGCGCAAGCTACGCGTGGGCTTTGCCAAGGCCGGCCGCCTCATGGACATACTGGAAAGCCGAGCCGTCGTCGGCCCCAGCGAGGGCTCGAAGGCGCGCGACGTGCTGGTCAAGCCGGATGACTTGGAGGAAGTCTTGGCATCCGTGCGGGGAGGCGAGGGATCATGAGCAAGACCATGTTTGACGATGACCTGCACACCGGCGAGACCGGCGACACCGGCGGCTCCGTGATTCCGGCCGCCGCCGAGCGCCACGACCGCGAGCCCGTCGTCGTGCGCCGCCAGGCGGCGCTGTCGGCGCTGATCGGGCTCGGCGCCAGTATGCTCAGCGGCCTGTACCTGTGGCGCGCCGTCGACCAGGGCGGCGTGCCCAACTGGGCGATCGGTGCCGTCCTGGCGGGGCTCGCGCTGTTCCACATCACGCAGTGGATCGACGGCCGAACCCCGCTGCTGGTGGCCGACGACACCGGGATCCGGCTACGCCTGGGTAACGTCTGGCACGGCCTGCTGTGGCAGGACGTGTCCCGCATCAGCGTGCACGAGCGGCAGGGCATGCTGCGCGACGGCCGGGTGGTCGTGCATCCCGCCGACGAGACCGCGCTGGAAGACCTCAGCCCCCGCAGCCGGCGCCGGCTGGCCACCAACAGCCGCATGTACGGCGCGCCGTTCGCGATCCCGCTCGGGGTCACCACGGTCACCTCCACCGACGACCTGGCCGGCGCGCTGGCCGAGTTCGCCGGCGATGCGACGGTGGTCGAGCTCGCCGAGCGCACAGACCAGGCGAGCCGTGACTTCGACACCGAGCCGGACACGGTCCCGGACACCGACGCCCGCACCGAGGCGTTCACCTGGCCCGGCGTCGAGACCGGGCCCGAGACGGAGCCCTACGGCGACGAGCCCGAGACCGAGGACTACGACCAGCGGGAGACCTCCTACGTCGAGGGCGACGACGAGGAACCCGACACCGCACCTGACACCGAGGTCTACTCCGAGAGAATGGTCGAGACAGACACCGACGCCGCCACCGACGCCGTCACCGACGCCGCCACCGAGCCGGACACCGAGGCATACGGGCGGGAGACCGAGCCAGGCCTCCGGTTCGAGGATCGGCCCGATGATCGGTCGGGCAGTGGGCGCGACGACGAGTACGACGCCGACTGGTTCTTCGACGACGAGACCGACACGGAGAGCGGTCCGGAACCCGGGCCCGGCACGGAGCCGCAGCCCGGCGCGGAGCCCGAGCCCTCGGCCGAGCCTGAGCCGGCACCGGAGCCGGAGCCGTCCCCT
>CBFGZI010000154.1:0-8169 GCA_965653225.1 uncultured Propionibacteriales bacterium
AACGCCCCCACCGGCGGCGCCACCGGCGGCTCCACCTCCGGCGGCACCGCCTCGGCTCGGGGCTCCAGCGGCTCTTCGGGCGGTGGCGGAGGCTCCACGGGCGGCGGCTCCACAGGCGGAGGCAGCAGCAGTGGTGGCAGCTCGGGTGGCGGTGGCTCCACCGGTGGCGGAGGTGGCGGCACCGGCGGTGGCGGCACCAGCCCCATCGGGTCGGCACCTTCTCCGAGCGCACCCCTTCCGGCACCCAGCCCGGACTCCGGAGGTACGGGCGGCACGGTCGACACCGTCAAGAAGCGTGTCGGCGACACGACGGGCACGGTCACCAACAAGGCGGGCAGCACCGCGGGATCACTGCCGGGCACCGGCTAGTCAGAGGAGCAAGCAGCGAAGCGGCCTCCCCGATGGGGAGGCCGCTTCGACGCCGACCAGCCGCCTCAGGTCGCCCGCAGCGCGGCGAGCACCTTGGCGGGCGTCATCGGCAGGTCACGCACGCGGGCTCCCGTCGCGGCGAACACCGCGTTGGCGACAGCCGCGGGCGTGGGGACGATGGTCGGCTCACCGGCACCCCAGGCCGGTTCCTCCGGACGGTCGATGAGCACGGTGTCGATCCGCGGGACCTCGCTGAACTTCAGGACGGTGTACTGCGGCGTCGGGTTGAACTGGCTCTGCTGCCACACCACGCTGGTCACGCCGCGGGTGTCGAACTGCACCTCCTCGTGCAGCGCACGGCCGATGCCCTGGATGACGTTGCCCTCGATCTGGTTGCGCAGGCCGTCGGGGTTGACCACCAGCCCGCAGTCGTGCGCGACGACGACCCGCTGCACGCGCACCACTCCGGTGGCGGTGTCGACGCCGACCTCGGCGTAGACCGCGGCGTAGGTGTACTGGGTCTCGTAGCGGGCGAAGGCGATGCCGGCGCCGGTGCCGCTGCCGCCGGTGGGACGGCCGGCCCACACGTCGGAGAGTGCGCGCACCACCTCGGCGGCACGCGGGTCGTCGAGTGACCGCAGCCGCAGCTCGAGCGGGTCCTCGCCGGCGGCGTGCGCGAGCTCGTCGAGGAACGACTCGTTGGCGAACGTGTTGGAGACCCCGCCGAGGGAGCGCAGGGCCGTCGACCGCATGAACCGGTACCGCAACGGCGCGGCCGGCACCGGAGAGTTCGGGGCGGTCGTCTCGAAGGTGCGAACCAGGTGGGTCAGCAGCCGGTTGTTGGGGAACGCGTAGGTCACCGGTGCGTTGCGACCACCGGCGTCGCGTGCCGTGGGCGGCAGCGGTGCCGGCAGCGAGCCGGTGAGCTGTCCGGCGACCACGGTGCCCGGGCTGCCGTCCGGCCGTGTGTTGTGGGTCGGCGTGTACAGCAGGTGCTCCCATGCGACGACCTTGCCGTCGGTGATCCCGCCGCGCAGGTCGTGCGCCATCGCCGGTCCGAGCGGCTCCCAGCCGTGCTCGTCCTGCCTGGCCCACTGCACGCGTACCGGTCTGCCCACGGCCTTGGACATCAGCGCCGCATCGGCGGCGGCGTCGTCGGCGCCGTTGTGGCCGTAGCACCCCGCCCCCTCCTCGTAGACGACGCGCACCCCGGCTTCCGGCTGCCCGAGCAGGTTGGCGATCGTGGTGCGGAGCCGGTAGACGCTCTGCGTCGACGACCACACGGTCGTCCGGATGCCGGTCTGCGGGTCGGGCCGGTCACGGACGTCGACGACCGAGCAGGACGGGCCCATCGCGGCGTGCATCTGGAACGGGCTGAAGTAGCCGGCCTGGTGGGTCACCGCCGCACCGGCGAGCCCGCTCTCCACGTCGCCGTCGTTGACCTCCTCGTCGGTTCCGTAGTGGTTGTCGGGATCGCGCAGTGCCTGCGGCAGTGACGCCTGGGGCACCAGCGGCTGCCCGTCCTGCCAGACCACACGCACGCCGGTGCTGGGGTTGGCCGCCTGGATCGCGGCCCACTCGGTCTTGGCGACAACCCCGACGAAGTTGCCCTCCTGCACCAGGCGGACGAACCCGGGAATGGCGCGTGCCCGCGCCAGCGAGTCGGGGTCCACCGAGCCGAAGGTGGCGTTGCGGCCGGAGGGCCGGACGACCCGGCCGTGCAGCATCCCCGGCACCGTGACGTCCTGGACGTAGGCGAACCGCGCCGTCAGCTTGCCCGGCAGCTCCGCACGCGGCACCGGCGTCCCGACCAGCTGGTAGTCGGCCGGGTCGGCGAGAGGCGCCGCGGGGTCGGCGGTCAGCACCTCGTCGGCGTCGGCCAGCAGGCGCGTGTACGACACGCTGCGTCCGGTGGCGGGGTCGGTGACCACGCCGTCGCGCGCGGTCAGCCGGTCCCGCGGCGCGCCGAGGGACTTGGCGGCCAGGTCGAGCAGCGCCTGGAACGCGGTCGCCGCAGCCTGCCGGAGCTGCGGGCCGCCGTTCTGCAGCGACTTGCTTCCCGCCGTCGTGCCCTGGTCGGGGGTGACGAGCGTGTCGCCCTGCACGTACTCGAGGTTTGCGGAGGGGTAGTGCAGCTCCTCGAGCACGACCTGCGTCAGCGCCGTGCGCACGCCGGTGCCGAGCTCGACCTTGCCGCTGTGGATGGTGACGCGCTGCGGCGTGAGGACCAGCCAGGCCAGCGAGTCGGCGGACGCCTCCTCGTCGATGCGTACTCCGGGCAGACCGGCCGCGTTCGCGGTCGAGGTGCCCACGAGGCTCGAGCCGATGGTGAAGGAGACGGCCAGCGAGCCGGTGCCGAGCAGGAACCCACGTCGGCTGATCTCGTGCACGGTCATCGGAGCACCGCCTCGGCGGCCTGGCGGACGGCGCGCAGCATGCGGGCATGTGCGCCGCATCGGCATATGTAGTTGCGGGTGGAGCCGGGTGCCTCTCCGGAGAGGAAGGCGGCGATCTCCTCCTCGGTCGGCACCGCGGTGTTGCCGTCGGCCTTGCGCTGCTGCAGCCACCCGTAGGCGCCCAAGAGGATGCCGTTGACGCAGTAGGAGCACTGGCCGGCCTGCTGGTCGATGAAGGCCGCCTGCATCGGGTGCGGCCGGCTCGCCGTGCCCAGCCCGTCGAGCGTGGTGACCGCCGCGCCCTCGGGAACGGTGCGCAGCGGTGTCACGCACGAGCGCCTGGTCTCGCCGTCGACGAGAACGGTGCACGCCCCGCACTGCGACACCCCGCAGCCGAACTTCGGTCCGACCTGGTTCAGCCGGTCGCGCAGCACGTACAGCAGCTGCTCGCCGTCGTCGTCGACCGTCACGGTGCGGCTCTGGCCGTTCAGGTTCAGGGTTCGGGTCAGCGGTGTCGCCACGGTCCGGGCTCCTCAGGGGTCGGCGAAAACGTGCCTGCCCCGACCAGGTGGTCAAACATTAAAGCGTTTACCCGCTAGTCAGGAAAGTAAAGGTTTCGTAAAGTAAGCCGCGGCCAGGGCCTCCGGTCCGGGATCGGCACCCGGCGGGGGAGCCGTCTGCCAGAGTGGCAGGACTTGGCGTGAAACGGGAGGGAACCACCATGGACTGGAAGCTCGAGGTCGTCGTCGTACCCGTGACCGATGTGGACCGCTCCCGGGAGTTCTACGTCGACCGGCTCGGGTTCACGTTGGACACCGACTACTCCGCCGGCGACGACTTCCGGGTCATCCAGGTAACGCCGCCGGGGTCGGCCTGCTCGATCGTGTTCGGCAAGGGGATGGGCGACGGCGAGCCGGGCTCGGTGAAGGGCAACCACCTCGTCGTGGAGGACATCGAGGCCGCGCACGAGCACCTGGAGAAGGCGGGCGTTGACAACACCGGCCCGCAGCACTTCGAGGCGGGCGCGATGCGACCGGGCCCCGAGCCGGAGCGCCAGGACTACGGCTCGTTCATCTTCTTCTCCGACCCCGACGGCAACACCTGGGCCGTGCAGGAGGTCCGCAAGCACGCGCGCTGAGCCCAGTACGTCCGGCGCAGTACGTCGAGGGTCGTAGGGAGGGTTACGACGAACGACGGACGACGCCGTCACCCCCGACGCGTCACCGTGGTCGACGAGAGAGGAGACCACGATGACGACCACACGCACCCAGCCCTCGGCCCAGCCTCCGGCCCCACCGTCGGCACAGCGCTCGAGCGGGCCAACCGCGGCCGCGGCGCAGGCGCGTCCGTGGCGGCTGCGCGGCCGCACCCGCAAGATCCTCCTGGTGCTGCACATCGCCTCGGCCGGCATCTGGCTCGGCATCGACGTGGTGATGGGCGTGCTGGTGTTCACCGCATTGTTCACCGGCTCGGACAGCACCAAGGCGCTGTGCTACCAGGCGCTGCAGCTGTTCGCGGTGTGGCCGCTGCTGACCGCCGGGCTGGTCTGCCTGGCCACCGGCGTCCTGCTTGGCCTGGGCAGCAAGTACGGCCTGGTCCGCTACTGGTGGGTGGCGGTCAAGCTGGTGCTCAACATCGTGCTGTCCGGCCTGGTGCTGGTCGCGCTGCGCCCAGCGGTCATCGACGCCGCCGCCCGGGCCGGCGACTTCCTGGCCGGCGGTGCACCGGATCTGGGCGTCGGCGACCTGATCTTCCCACCCGTGGTCTCCACCAGCGCGCTGGTGTTCGCGGCGGTGCTGTCGGTGTTCAAGCCGTGGGGCCGGGTACGCGACCGGCGCTGATCCCCTGTGCTTACGGGCGCTGACCGGCGCTGACCGGCGCTGACCGGCGTTGACCTGGGCCGATCTGGGCTGGGCCGGGTTGTCGAAGACGCGGCACCCCGCCGGGCTCTGCGTGACCTGGCGGGGTGCTGCGGCGTTTAACGCTGCATGAAGACGCGCGTCCTCGCCCTGTGCCTGCTCGTCGTCACGGCCTTCGCGCCCGGGCTGACGGCCGCCCCATCGACGGCCGCACAGGCGACGGCCACCGATGTGTGCATCCCGAGCGTGCCGGAGACCGACCCGCTCGAGCCCGGCCCGGTGAACATCTGCATGACGGTGTTCAAGCCGGCGTCGGCGTCGGCGGCCAACCCGGTGCCGATGGTGCTGCACAGCCACGGCTGGGGCGGTAGCCGCACCCGCACGCCCGAGTCGTTCCAGGACCTGCTCGACGCGGGGTTCGGGGTGATCAGCTTCGACCAGCGCGGCTTCGGGGAGAGCGGCGGTAAGGCGCACGTCGAGGACCCCGCCTTCGAAGGCCAGGACGTCATCAACATCGAGGACTATGTCGCGAGCCTCGACTGGGTACAGCACCAGTCGCCCAACGACCCTGTGCTGGGCGCGATCGGCGGGTCGTACGGGGGCGGCTACCAGTTCGTCGGCGCGTTCACCGAGATGATGGAGACCGGTACCACCCGCTTCGACGCGCTGGTCCCGGAGATCACCTGGTACTCCCTGAACGAGAGCCTGGCCCCCGACAAGGTCGTGCGCACCGCCTGGGTGTCGGCGCTGTACGCCGCCGGCGCTGACGCCCACACCTCCACCGTGCACGAGGGGTTCGCCGAGGGCGTGGCCACGGGCCAGTGGCCGCAGTCGATGGAGGACTTCTTCGCCGACAACGGCCCGGCCTTCCACGTGGCCGCCGGTCGTCGGCTCGACATCCCCGTGCTGTTCCGCCAGGGCATCAGCGACAACCTGTTCCCGCTCGACCAGGGGCTGAAGAACTACGACCGGGCCCTGACGCCGCAGGCGCGCAGCAACAGCATCTTCGTCGGCTACAACGGCGGGCACGCGCTGCCCGAGGCGGTGCCGCCGGGCTACGCCGTCGACGGCGACGCGTGCTCGGGCACCCTGGGCGGGCCGTCGGTCACCGACTTCAACAGCCTGCGGCTGCAGTTCCTGAAGGAGAACCTCATGGGCGCTCCGCGCGAGCTGCACGGGCAGGGTCTCTACCACCTGATGACCGCCGACGGTAACTGCCTGACCGTCGACTCGGTCCAGCCCAACACGTCCTTCGACCTCGGCCAACAGATCGTCACAACGACCGGTGCCGGAGCGCCGCAGGCGGTCAAGATCGCCGACGGCCCGATCACGGTCGCGGGCACGTCGTACGTGGACGCGCTGGTGTCCTCGCTCGGGCCCGACAGCCGGGCGTTCTTCGGGCTCAGCGTCGGGACGTCGCCGGCCGACGCGAAGGTGGTGCAGAACAACGTGCTGCCGCACCGTGAGCCGAGCCTCAACACCAACGGCACGCAGCGCACCATCGAGCTGCCCTCGGTGGCGGTCGAGGTGCCGGCGGGCAAGTCGCTGTTCCTCACCGTCAGCCCCGAGTCGGACATGTTCGGCGGTCACGGCAGCCGCACCCCGAGCGGGATGGTCCTCGACCACCCCGTGGTGCGCCTGCCCGTCGTGCACTAGACGGCTGTGCGGGGCCGGTCCGCGAACGGTCTAGGTGGCCGGGTCGCGCTGGTAGGTCGCCGGCGGCGTACCCACCACCTGGGCGAACACCCGGGTCAGGTGCGCCTGGTCGCTGAAGCCGAGCTCGTCGGCGAGCGCCGCCCAGTCGGTGGCCCGCCCCGAGTGCGCCGCGGCCGCCGCGTCGAGGATGCGGAACCGCTGGATGACCCACTTGGGTCCGATGCCGACGTACTCGGTGAACAGCCGCTGCAGGCTGCGCAGGCTGACGCCCGCGTGTCGCGCCAACTGCTCGGCCCGCACGATGTCGGTGTGCTGTTCGGCGTGCGTGACCAGGGCGGTGACCTCGCGTCCGACCGGGTCGGGCGCGGGACCGGTGGACAGCAGGTAGCGCTCCAGAGCGCGGACCATGGTGGTCGCCGCGTCGGTGCCGAGGATGTCTGCGGCGGCGGGCCGGTCGTCGACGCCGAGGACGTCGAGCCCGGGGCGCACGGTGTCGGAGACCGAGCCGACACTGTGCTTGAGCAGCGGGCGGAACCCGCCGGCGTGGAACGCCGCACCCAGGACGTGCCCGGTGCCGGTCAGGGTCCGGAAGAACGGGCTGCGGGTGACTCCGTGCACCAGCAGCCGGCCCTGCTCGGCGGCGACGTGCACCCGCGGCTGCGGGACGACCTGCTGCTCGAACGGCTCCGGCACGTGCCAGCGCACCAGCCAGTAGTAGTCGACGAACTCGGCCAGCTCCGGGCGCGGTGGCAGCCGTTTCACGTCGAACGCCCGCTCGCCCGCCTTCGGGCGGAGGATCGCCTCGGGATGGCCGCGCGGCGCGGACGGCTCGAGCGACTCGGGCCGCGGTGGCGATGTGGCCATGGCCCGAAGCGTAGCCGTCGCGTTTGTTCAAGACCCGGCCCGCGATGCGGCCATAGCGTCACGCCCATGACGTACACACACAAGGCAACCGGCACCTTCGACGTGGCCTCCTGGTCAGAGGCCCTCGTCACCGACATCGACGGCGAGGGCATCAAGGCCGGCGATGCCTACTACCCGAGCCGCGGGCTCACCCGCGCCGAGGTCAGCTACACCTACCGCGGCGACATCGAGGGCACCGGGACGGTGGCCTACCTCATCGCCTACAAGGCAGACGCCGCCCCGGTGCTCGCGCTCGAGCGGTTCGAGGGCTCCATCGGCGGGCACGAGGGCACGTGCGTGTTCCGGCACGTCGGCAGCCAGGACCAGGGTTCGGTCACCAGCCACGTCGAGGTGGTGCCCGGCATGGGCACGGGCGGCCTGGAGCATCTGCGCGGTGAGGCCGACCTGTCCATCAGCGGGCCGAGCGAGAACGGGTACGACCTGGTGCTGGCCTACGACATCGGCTGACCCGTTCAGGACCGGCGTCAGGGCGCCGTGACGGTGAGCGCCCCTACGATCGCTGCCATGGCTGAAGCGCGCAGCACGTCCGGGAAGGGCGACGGGGTCGGCGACCTGCACCTCGCAACCGTGGTGCTGAACGTCTCTGACATGGCGCGGGCAGTCCGGTTCTGGGAGGCGGCGCTCGGCTACCGGCAGCGCGAGGCGCACCTCGACCCCGAGTTCATGATGCTCATCGACCCCGGCGGCTCAGGGCTACCGGTGTCGCTCCAGCTCACAGACACCGATCCCAGGGAGCCGGTGCGCGTGCACCTCGACCTCTACACCGACGAGCAGCAGAGGCAGGTCGAGCGGCTGGTGGCCCTCGGTGCCAGTCGCGTCGAGGACTGGCCCTACCCTGCGGGCGCCGACTTCGTCGTGCTGCGCGACCCTGACGGCAACGAGTTCTGCGTGATCGACCACGCCGACCTCTGAGGCGGGGGGCATCCGAACGGGAGCCCGCCGACCACGCTGACCGCGGTGTCGCA
>CBFGZI010000155.1:0-7962 GCA_965653225.1 uncultured Propionibacteriales bacterium
CCACGTGCCGGTGGTCGAGACCCACTCGTGGAACGGGCCGTGCCGATGTCGGCGTCGGGCGGCTGGGTGTTGGGCGAGACGATTCAAGGAGCCGTTGCGCACATGCAACAGAACTTGACGCTAGCGAGCCCGGGATGGGCTAGACTGCTCAAAACTGGGCATTCCGACTATCCCGCATGCATCGCGACAAAGTGACGCCGTGCGGCAAAAGGGCGACCCCGGTGCCGGGGGGACACCGAGGCCGCTAGAGGCCTTTTTACCTGATCATCACCGTCTGTGGTCAGACATCGGTGGAAAAACGTACGGCACCGTCGCTAATTGTTGCGCCCGCCCACACCCGCGCACCGGCGCGGAACTCGCAGTCGGCGCCGATCTCGGCGTTCTCACCGACCACGGCCTGGTCCAGCACCGTGTGCTGGCCGACGGTCGCCCGCGCCGCCACCACGCTGTCGCGTACGACCGCGCCGGGCGCCACCACGGCGCCGTCGAAGACCACGCTGGCCTCCACCAGGGCGCCTTCACCGATGCGCGCGCCCGCGCCGATCGTGCTGCCGCCACGCACCGCCGCGTCGGGTGAGACGTCCGCGCCGTCGAGGACGCGCCGCTCCCCCGGCGGCTCGCGGTAGGCCGGGGAGGACGCGATGCCGCGTACGAGGTCGGCGGAGCAGCGCACGAGCGCGGCGGGCGCGCCCACGTCGAGCCAGTACGCCGACTCCAGGTAACCGGTGACCGTGGCGCCGGCGGCCAGCAGGCGGGGGAACGTCTCCCGCTCCACCGACACCGGTCGTCCGGTCGGGATGCCGTCGAGCACGCTGCGCCGGAAGACGTAGCAGCCGGCGTTGATCTGGTGGCTGACCGGGTCCGGCGACTTCTCCACGAACGCGGTGACACGCCCGTCCTCGTCGGTGGGGACGCAACCGAACGCCCGCGGGTCGGGGACCTCGACCAGGTGCAGCGAGACGTCCGCGTCGCGCTCGGCGTGCTGCTTGACCTGGGCGGCGATGTCGTGCCCGGACAGGACGTCGCCGTTCAGCGCGACCACCGGGTCGTCCGGGCCGCTGTGCAGCATGTCCGCGACGTTGCGCAGCGCGCCGGCCGTACCCATCGGGTCGGTCTCGGTGACGTACTCCAGCCGCACGCCCCAGGCGGCGCCGTCGCCGAACACGGGCTCGAACGCCTCGGCCCGGTAGGAGGTCGCCAGGAGCACGCGGTCGACCCCGCTGGCGGCGAGCTTGCTGATCTGGTGTGCCAGGAACGGCACCCCCGCCACGGGCAGCAGATGCTTGGGGTGGTTGACCGTCAGGGGCCGCATCCGGGTACCGAGCCCGCCGGCCACGATGATCGCCTCGAGCATCCGTCGATCATGGCACGGGCGCGGGCGGTGGCGGTGCGCCCGGGGTGGACCGCATCACACCCGCCATGCCTTGACACCGACGGTCCGCTGAATGTTACATCGGCAATGACACATAGTTGATGGCTGGTCCAGGACCGTTGTCCTCAGGCGCCGGCCCACCACGACCTCCAGGAGGCCGCGCACATGGCGACCGCGACCGCGAGCCCGGCGACCGTCTCCCCCGAGCCCGCACAGCGCCCGGGTGGCCCCGAGCCCACGCCCGTCGACCACCGCGTGGTCATCGTCGGCTCCGGCTTCGCCGGCGTGTGCATGGCGATCCAGCTCAAGCTGCGCGGCATCAACGACTTCGTCGTGCTGGAGAAGGACGCCGACCTCGGCGGCACCTGGCGCGACAACACCTACCCCGGGTGCGCGTGCGACGTCCCGTCGTACCTGTACTCCTTCTCCTTCGAGCAGAACCCGCGGTGGACGCGGATGTTCGCCCCGCAGCAGGAGATCTGGGACTACATCCGCCACTGCGTGAACAAGTACGGCATCGAGTCGCACTTCCGCTTCAACGCCTCGGTCAGCGGCGCGGAGTTCGACGAGACGACCGGCGTGTGGGAGGTGCACGTCAACGACGCCGAGGTGCTCACCGCCCGCGCGTTCGTCACCGGCGTGGGTGCGCTGCACAAGCCGAAGGAGCCCGAGCTGCCGGGGCTGGAGACGTTCGAGGGAACGACGTTCCACTCCGCGCACTGGAACCACGACCATGACCTGACCGGCCGCAAGGTCGCGGTGATCGGCACCGGCGCCAGCGCGATCCAGTTCGTGCCGCAGATCGCCGAGGAGGTCGAGCACCTCGACCTCTACCAGCGCACGCCGCCGTGGATCACGCCCAAGCCCGACCGTGAGATCGGCGTACGCGAGCGCGACCTGCACGCCCGCTTCCCGATCGGCCAGCGCACCATCCGCAACCTCCTCTACTGGGCGATGGAGGCGCGCGGCGTCGGGTTCGCGGTGAACCCCAAGCTGATGAAGGCGATCGAGCTCTCGGCGCGCAAGCACCTGAAGAAGCAGGTGCCCGACCCGGAGCTGCGCGCCAAGCTGACGCCCGACTACGCCATCGGCTGCAAGCGCGTGCTGCTGTCGAACGACTACTACCCCGCGCTGCTGCGCGACAACGTCGACCTGGTGACCGACGGGATCTCCGAGGTGCGGCCGAACGGCATCGTCACCGCCGACGGGACGTTCCGCGAGGTCGACACGATCATCTTCGGCACCGGCTTCGACGTCAGCGGAAACCTCACGCAGATGAAGATCGTCGGCCGCGAGGGCGAGGAGCTCAACGACGTCTGGGACCGCAAGGGCACCGGCGCGCACCTGGGCATCACGGTGTCGGGCTTCCCCAACATGTTCCTGCTGGTCGGGCCCAACACGGGGCTCGGGCACAACTCGATGGTGTTCATGATCGAGCGGCAGGTCGACTACGTGATGCAGGCGCTGGGACTGCTGGAGTCGGAGAACGCGGCGTACGTCGACGTGCGCGAGCCGCGCCAGGACGCCTTCGTCGACTGGGCGCAGAACCGGCTCGGGCACAGCGTGTGGCAGGGCTGCAACAGCTGGTACCTCGACGAGAACGGCCGCAACTTCACCATCTGGCCGCACTTCACCTGGAAGTACTGGCTGGACACGCGCAAGCTGCGTCGGGACGAGTACGACGTGGTCGCGGTGTCGGAGCTGCCGGTCAACGGTGCAGCCGACGGTGCGTCCGAGCGCGAGGCGCAGCCCGCCTGACCGCTCTGGCTTCCTGCCCTCACTTCGCGTCAAGTTGGCGCGAACTTCGCGCCTGACGCATCCCTCTCTTACGCCGACATTGCGCAAGGTTCCCCTAGGGGAAGTTTGCGCGATGTCGACGCGAAGTTCACCTACGCGAGGTCTCGACGGGGTTGTGTGCATGCCGTGACGACCCCTTGTTGGCTTGGCCAACCGTCGTGGCAAGGTGGGCTCAATGACTGACGTACTTCATCAGCAACCGTCCCAGCAAGACAGAGGCTTCTTCGGACAGCCACGCCCCCTAGCGACGCTGTTCGGCGTGGAGATGTGGGAACGCTTCTCCTTCTACGGGATGCAGGCGATCCTCACGATCTACCTGTACTTCAACGTCAGTCAGGGCGGTCTGGGGCTGCCCACCGCCAGTGCGACCAGCATCGTGGGTGCGTACGGCGGACTCGTCTACCTGTCGACGATCTTCGGTGCCTGGGTCGCCGACCGGATCATGGGCAGCGAGCGGACGCTGTTCTACAGCGCGATCATGATCATGTTCGGCCACGGCGCGCTCGCGCTGCTGCCGGGCATCGTCGGTGTCGGCGTCGGGCTGTTCCTGGTCGGTGTCGGCAGCGGTGGGCTGAAGGCCAACGCCACCGCGATCGTCGGCACCCTGTACGCACCCGGTGACGAGCGGCGCGACGCCGGGTTCTCGCTGTTCTACATGGGCATCAACATCGGCGCGCTCATCGGTCCGCTGCTGACCGGGCTGGCGCAGACCGACATGGGCTTCCACTACGGCTTCGGCCTGGCCGCGATCGGCATGGCCGCCGGCCTCACCCAGTACGCCTTCGGCCGCCGCAAGCTGCCGGACGCCGCCCGCGAGGTGCACAACCCGCTGCCGGCCTCGGGCTACCGGGCCATGGTCGGCGCCACTGTGGGTCTCGCCGTGCTGGTGACGGTGTGCGTGGTCACCGGCCTGCTGACCGCGGGCAACCTGGCCACTGTCGTCACCGTCCTCGCGGCGATCGCCGCCATCACGTACTTCGTGGTGATCCTGTCCAGCAAGAAGATCACCGCGGTGGAGCGGTCGCGGGTGCAGTCCTTCATCCCGATGTTCCTGGCCAGCGCGGGCTTCTGGAGTCTTTACCAGCAGCAGTTCACGGTCGTCGAGATCTACGCCGACCAGCGGCTGAACCGCAACCTGTTCGGGTGGGAGATGCCGATCGCCTGGGTGCAGTCGATCAACCCCATCTTCATCATCGTGCTCGCCGGGGTGTTCGCGGCGATGTGGACCAAGCTCGGGCCACGCCAGCCCTCCACCCCGCTGAAGTTCGCCCTGGGCACGATGAGCATGGGCGTCGCCTTCCTGATGTTCCTGCCCATGGCGAACAGCGGCGCGGGGAACGCACCGCTGCTGGGACTGATCGCGATCCTGCTCATGTTCACGATCGCCGAGCTGCTGCTGTCCCCGGTCGGGCTCTCCCTGGCCACCAAGCTGGCACCGGAGACGTTCAGCACCCAGATGGTCGCGCTGTACTTCCTCTCCGTGGGACTCGGCACGTCCGCAGCCGGATGGCTGGCGACGTACTACAGCCCGACCAACGAGGTGCCGTACTTCGGGGTGCTCGGCGCCGCGGGCCTGGTGCTCGGCGCGGTGGTTCTCGTGCTCACGCCGTTCATCCGCAGGCTGATGCAGGGAGTCCACTAGCCGCACTCACCCGGCCGAGGGGGTATCGACGACTGGCGCGTTGCGGTTGGGTTGGCCCCTGCAAACCCAACCGCTTCGCGCCACTCGACGGCGGCCGGGCACCGCAACGCGCCACTCGATGCTGGGCGCCGCATGACCCCGCTTGCGTCCGTACGACCGTGGGCTATGGCGCTCGCTTCGACGGACGCAACACTGCGTCAGTCCGGGCGCGGCGCGCTGGTGGCCAGCGCCCCGAGCAGGTCCTGACGGGTGACCACGCCGACCGGCTTGCCGTCCTCCTGTACGAGCAGCGCGTCGGCCCGCTCCAGCGCCGCCACCGCCGACGACGCCGCCTCGCCGGCGCCGATCGTCGGCAGCGGGTCTGACATGTGCTGCTCGACCCGGTCGGCCAACCTGGCCTTCCCGCCGTACAGCGCCTCGAGCAGGTCGCGCTCGGCCACGGCGCCGACGACCTCGGCGGCCATCACCGGCGGCTCGGCCTTGACCACCGGCATCTGCGAGACGCCGTACTCGGCCAGGATCGCGACCGCCTCGGCGATCGTCTCGTTGGGGTGGGTGTGCACCAGCGCGGGCAGCTGGCCGCCCTTGCCGCGCAGGATGTCGCCGACGGTGCGCTCGTCGTCGCCGCGCAGGAACCCGTAGTGCGACAGCCACCCGTCGTCGAACACCTTGGTCAGGTAGCCGCGCCCGCCGTCGGGCAGGAGCACGACGACCACCGCGTCGGGGTCGTCGATCTCCTGCGCCAGCCGGATCGCCGCTGCGGCCGCCATGCCCGACGAGCCGCCGACCAGCAGCCCCTCCTCGCGCGCCATCCGCCGCGTGGTGAGGAAGGAGTCCCTGTCGGAGACGGCGATGATCCGGTCGGCGATGGTGCGGTCGTAGGTGTCGGGCCAGAAGTCCTCGCCGACGCCCTCGACGAGGTAGGGGCGTCCGGAGCCGCCGGAGTAGACCGAGCCCTCCGGGTCGGCGCCGATGATCTGCACCCGTCCGTCGCTGGCCTCCTTGAGGTAGCGGCCGGTGCCGCTGATGGTGCCGCCGGTGCCGACGCCGCAGACGAAGTGGGTGATCCGGCCCTCGGTCTGGCGCCAGATCTCCGGGCCGGTCTGCTCGTAGTGGGAGCGCGGGTTGTTCACGTTGGCGTACTGGTTGGGCTTCCACGCGCCGTCGATCTCGCGTACCAGCCGGTCGGACACCGAGTAGTAGGAGTCGGGGTGCTCGGGCTCGACCGCGGTCGGGCAGACGACGACCTCCGCGCCGTACGCCTTGAGCACGTTGCGCTTGTCCTCGCTGACCTTGTCGGGGCAGACGAACACGCACTTGTAGCCCTTGGCCTGCGCCACGATCGCGAGGCCGACGCCGGTGTTGCCCGACGTGGGCTCGACGATCGTGCCGCCGGGCTTGAGCTCGCCCTCGGACTCGGCGGCCTCGACCATCCGCTTGGCGATGCGGTCCTTCACGCTGCCGCCGGGGTTCATGTACTCGACCTTCGCGAGCACCATCGGCCGGGCGCCGTCGGTGACCTTCTGCAGCCGCAGCAGCGGGGTGTTGCCGACCAGGTCCAGCAGCGAGTCCACGTATTCCACGCAGTCAGCCTAATCCGGCGAAGTTGCCCCATGTCGGCTGGCAGAGGTACGTAGATTTGTAGCCACCGACGGCGGGAGGAATCCGGGTTGACGAAGGCAGCGACGGCACGACGGCTTGCGACCGCCGCGGCGTACGGCGGGGGTGGGCTGGGACTCCTCGGCGGGTCCCTGTACGGCCTGCTGCGCGCCCAGGCATCCTGGGCGCGGCGGGTGATCGGGCCGCGGCAGCCCGACCCGCCGGACCCGGCGGGGGTGTACGGCCAGGGGCTGACCGGTGAGCCGGTCAGCATCGCGCTGCTCGGGGACTCCGCCGCCTGCGGGTACGGGATGCCGGACGCCACCATGACGCCGGGCGCGCTGCTCGCGGCCGGGCTGGCCGAGATCGCCGAGCGCCACGTACACGTCGTCGTGTACGCCGTCATCGGGGCGCAGTCGCGCAACCTCGACGAACAGGTCGACCGGGCGCTGGCGGGCGACCCGCCGGCCGTCGCCGTGATCATCATCGGCGCCAACGACGTCACCCACTCGGCGCGTCCCGGAGACGCCATCCGGTTCCTCACCGAGGCGGTGCGACGGCTGCAGGAGGCGGGCAGCAAGGTCGTCGTGGGCACCTGCCCCGACCTCGGCACGATCCGGCCGATCGCCCCGCCGCTGCGGCAGGTGGCGCGCACGCTGAGCCGGCGGCTGGCCGCCGGGCAGACGGTCGCGGTGGTCGAGGCCGGGGCCACGACCGTGTCGCTGGGCGCGCTGCTCGGACCCGAGTTCGACCGCGAGCCGGGGCACTACTTCGGACCCGACCAGTTCCACCCGTCCGCGGCCGGCTACCAGAGCGTGGCCGCCGCGCTGTTGCCCTCGCTGGCGGCGGCGCTGGACCTCTGGCCGGAGAGCGAGGAGGAGCCGGAGGCCTTCCGCGGCGAGGGTGTGCTGCCGGTGGCGTACGCGGCCGCGGAGGCGGTCGAGTCGGCCGGAACCGAGGTCAGCGGCACCGAGATCGGCGGCCGCAAGCGCGGCGCCCGGGGCCGCTGGGTGATGCTGCGGCACCGCCGTCGGCACGCAATTCCCGATGTGGAACGGGTGGACGACGTCGCGACCTGAGTGGGGTCTTGTGCCAGGGGCGAGGATGAGGCACCCTCGATTCACAGCCAACACACGGAGGCAAGCATGGCCCTACACCACTCCGAAGAAACGCATCGGCAACTGGTCGAGAGAATCCCCTCGGCCACCGGAGTTGAGATGAAGGAGTGGTTCGGTCACCTCGATGAGGGACCGGGGATGTTGCGGTTCGAGGAACGAGTCAGCTGGCTGCGCAGCGAGTACGGCCTGGCACACGGCCACGCCACCGCGATCGTGCACGAGCACAACCTGCAGAAGGCGCAGCGAGCCTTCCAGTAAGGCGACAAACGAGGTGAAGGACGCCCGGGTTCCGGGCGTCCTTTGCTGTGTGCAGGGGGTTCTCGCCCTGTCATCGAGGGTGTTTGGCGGGGTACGCGGGGTTGAGCCGCGCCACGCCGTACGCCACGCATGATGCGACTGTTCGTCGGTCCCATCAGTCAGAGTGCGTGATAGGG
>CBFGZI010000156.1:0-7927 GCA_965653225.1 uncultured Propionibacteriales bacterium
CGCCCGACCTCGCCGGGACCAGCCAAGAGAAATCGCATGGGTTCAGAAAGTCTCACCACGTGACCGAGCCCCGTCCCCCGTTGCCGCCAGTGTGCGGTCGGAGTCCGGAGCGTCAAGTGCGCCGTCCGGCGTCGCGATGCGATCGAGCAAGCTCGACACTTGACCCACCGGCCACCGACCTGGGTCGGCAACTAATCGGGGGACGGGGCAACTGTGGCGGCGGGCATGAACCTGACGGCCACATTGACGGCTACCGGGGCGTACTCAACGACCTCCATGACGACGTCGGCGGACGTCTCCCACGCTCAGAGCAGTGACTGCGGGGGCGCCTGTGTGATTTGACACGGAAGAGGTCACTGGTTCAAAACCCAGTATCGCCCACCAGCATCACCGCAGGTCAGAGACCAGTGTCGGCTCCATCACCCGGCCCGGAGTTTGCGCTGCCGGGCCGGATGGGATACCCAAGACCCGACATCTTGCCCCCACCACCCGGGGACGGCGGGGCGACCGGGAGGGCCGTCCGCCCCTGGGCGACGAAGGAGACCATCATCTCGACGCACCAGCCAGGCCACATGGCAACCCGCGACGACCTGGTCGCCCGGCAGGCACCGGTGGCCGACCAGGCCATGCCCGTGGTCCAGCAGCAGACCGCCGGGCTTCACTGGCCCCAGTACGTCAACACGCACCGACTCGTCGGCGGGCTGGTGGCCGGCTTCGCGGCCCTCCACATCGCCGACATGATCGGCTACTGGCTTCCCGGCATCGGCCTGCCCAAGCTGGACTTCGCCTACTTCAACGGCACCATCCTCATGCCCACCGCCGCCGCTACCCCGCAGTGGTTCGAGGGGCACATCTTCCACACCATGAACGGCATGGTGTTCGCGCTCGGCTACGCGCTGGTGATCTTCCCGCTGATGGGCAAGACGCTGACGACCGCGCACAACGTCGGCCGCGGAGTCGCCATGGGTATGGTCCTGGCGACGCTGAGCTGCCTGTGGTGGATCCCGTCGCAGTTCCCGGCCCTGCACGCTGGCTTCATGTCGCACAACCTCGGCTGGGACCTCGTCCTCGGCGTCTATCTGTGGCACCTCGCCTGGTCGCTGGCACTCGGGTTCTTCTTCAACCCACAGGACTGAACACCACCCCGACGACGGTGACCCGGCCGGCGGTCGGCCGCCGGCCGGCCGCGTCTGCTAGGCCTCCAGCACGCCAACGCCACTGGCACGCAGATGGTCGTGCAGGCGTGCGCCGGCGGCCGGGTCTGCGTCCGAGCGCAGCGTCAACCGCCGCTCGCCGGGACCGACGGTCGGGAGACCCCCACCGAGCACCACAGAGTCGCTGACCGTCTCGGCCAGCAGGCTCACCTCCAGGCCGCTGCCGGCGGCCTCGACCACCTTGGTGCGCTCCAACGGGGTCGCCCAGATCAGCCGGCTCTCCACGACCACAAGACGCCGCTGGGTGACCAGCACGGTGACGGGCCCTCCGGCACGGCACACCAGCTCTTCGGCGAACGCGATCCGCTCGTCATCGGCCATGAATATGGTCAGCGCGCGGTCGACCACCTCGGTCGGCAGCGGCTCGGCGGTCTCGGCCCTGCCCTGCTCGCTTGGGGGCGCCTCACCGCCCCAGCTCGTGTCGACCTCGGGCAGCGCACCCGCGGCCCGGGCCGCGTCCAGCAGGGTGGGAAAGAAGTCGTGGAACGCGTCCGTGTCGCGGATCCGCATCGTCGTGGTGATCTCGCCGCCCGAGGGCGTCCTCGCCGTGACGACGAAGTCGCCGAGCCTGGGGTCGACCGGCCGGCCCACGAAGACGACATAGGAGAGCCCCACCGCGGTCACGCGCTCACGGACCTCGAAGATGACCCGCTGGTCGGTGACGAAGGCGAAGCCCCCGGCGTTCCCCTCCTGCGGGAAGCGCACCGCGGTTCGCGCACGCGCCCGCTCCCCCGGCTGCATCACCGACTTCACCAGCAGCCAGTCGCGCGACTCCGCGTTGATGGCGCGGCCGCGCTGGGTCGCTGCCCGGACAGAGAGATCCTGCAGGGCACGGTCACCGACCGTGATGCTGGAGGACTTCCTGCGAGAGCGCACGGGGCCGCAGGCTAGCCGCCCGCGTACGTCCCCTCAAAGCGGACGGGCACGGACGAAGGTCGTCCCCGCAGGCCGAACGGATGAATCCATGACATAGAACACACCCGGCGGGCCAGATCCTGAGCAACCGGCGCGCCGCCTCGCGGATGGAGCCGTCGACGCCTCTGCGCCTCGGACATGGCCCGTCGCGCTATGCCGCGTCCGCTCGCCGGAACACCGCGAGATATGCCGGATGCACGGGGACCAGGTTCCACAGTGCCGGCGGCACGTGAGGAGCACGCGACTCGCTGACGAGAGTGAAGCCCGCCGCCGCGAACAGCGCGCGTACGGCCTTCGCCGACGGCCGGTAGACGTGGGTGTGGTCGCGGGCGTACGTCATCCCGTAGATGATCCGGCTCACCGCGTTGTCGATGGTCGGCAGATGCACGACGACGACGCCACCGGGCACGAGGACGTCGTGAATGGCGGTGACCGCCGCGCCCGGGTCGCGCAGGTGCTCCAACACGTTGACGGCGATGACCGCGTCGAACCGCCTGGAGAAGGGGATGCCCTCTTCGATGTCGGCGACAGCGAGGACGGCATCGCTCACACGACGTCCCACACGAGCGAGCGCGTGCGGCGACACGTCGATGGCATGGAGGTCGAACGAGTCCCCCAGCCGGTCCAGGATCCATCCGTAGCCGCAGCCCACGTCCAGAAGCGCCGGCCGCTCCGAGCCGGCCGGCGCGTAGCGCCGAATGATGTCGCTGATGCGGGCGTCCCTGAGACGGTCGAGGAACGTCTGGGCCGCGCCGTGTCCGTTGGAAGACCCGCCGTAGACCCGCGCGAAGTAGCGCGCGTCGTAGTTCGAGGCCACCCTCAGCTTCGCCCGCGCATCGGTCTCACGCTGCCCCACCGGCACTCGGCCGTCGTCATTGTGTCCTGCGACCATTGCGACAGCGTTCACTCTGGCCACCGCCGGGTGCAACTACCGACGCCCGGACGCGCCGGTGACGAGGGCGTGTCACCGCAGGCCGTGGGCCCCGACCACCGGAAGATCCTCCCCTCGCCCAGCCCGCTGACCTCGGACACCATGTTGGGCCCGGCCACGAACGACGCCACTGCGTCATGGGTCAGCCGGTGATACCCGAGTCCGTCGTCGAAGCCGTTGTGGTCACACCCTGAGTAGCGCAGCAGCACCTCACTGTGACCGTGGGCCGAAGAGATGCGCACGACGATCGCTTCGTCGCCGTACGACACGCGCGCCAGGCACGTCTGCGGAGAGTCTGGTCCACCGGCCCTGGGCCCGGCCTTGATGTTCTCGGCTCTAGCGGAACCGCTGACAGCCCCCCGATTCACGGAGCATTCTGGAATCGTGGACGGTGTGGACCACGAACGGCCCCGGCGAATAACCGAGCAGCAAGCGCCCGACCTCGAAACCCGTGACCTCCCGGGGGACGATCGCGGGCGAACGGCCTGGGATCTCGTCGATCAGGCGAGGGTGGCGGTTCGCCGCGCACAGCACCACATCCACGTCAGCGCGCAGCGGCTCAACCGCAGCCAGGTGCTGCTGACCTCCTGCGAGGAGCAGATCCGGTCGACGGCCGAAGCCGTCGAAGGGCACCAGACCTTTGTCGACGGTGCCCGGCTCGACCACCGCGGTAGTTGAGCCCGGCGGCGGTCAGGGCTCCAGCACGCCCCCACGCACCACGTCGAGGGCAACGTCGGCCACCGAGCGATCCTCGGCGTAGGCGTGTGCGCGGATCAACGCGACCGCGTCGTCGATCGCGAGTCCGCTACGTTCGTGCAGCACACCCGCGGCCTGCTGCAGCTCAGGCTGGTGGTCCTCGTCCTCGAACTGGTTGAGCCCCGGCAGGTTCAAGTCGAGGTCCACCGTGTCCATAGCCACCGTGTCCAGGTTCACCGTGTCCCGCGTCACCAGCACCTCGCCCAGCACCACGGACAGCTCGGCCAGGTGCTCGGTCACCCATCCGATCGGGACCGCCGAACCGGTGACGGTCAGCGAGCCGAGCATTCCCGAGCCGATCTCGACCGGGACCGAGGCAACCGCCTGGACGCCCAGCTCGGCGACCTCGTGGCCGTACTGCGGCCAGCGCCGCCGCAGCTCCAGGCCTGCCGCGAGTGACGAACGACCGTGCATCGCATCGAACGACGGGCCCTCACCGACGCTGACCTCGAGCTCATGGGCCCGCCGGGCCTGCGAGTCCGAGGCGGCCACCAGCTCCTCGACCCCGGCGGCGGTGCACAGCGTGAGCACCGACCCCCGCCAGCCGGCGCGGTCGGTCACCGCCCGCATCAGGACCGGGCGCGGCGAAGCCGTCGCTCCCTCATCCGCCAACAACGCCCACGACGTCAGCATCCGGGCGTATCCGCGCTGCAGCCGCGCCGCCTCCCGCTGACGCCGTTCGCTGCCTCGATGCGCGGCGGCCATGCGTGCATGCATGTCGGCCGCCATGCCGCCCCTGGCGGCGATCCGCTCCTGACGCTGGGCGGCCGCGGCGGCGTGGGCGGCCGCCTGTTCTGCCCTCTCGGCCCTGAGCGTGGCCGCGTCGATCGCGCGCCATGCGCCCGTCAGGTTGATCCGCGGATCGTTTCCGCTCACCAAATCACCCTAGTCCCGCGGGAGTTTGTCCACCGCGCACCATAAAACGGAAAGGACACTTCCGCACTCCCTTCCACTTTCAAGTTACACCGCACCGGAGGGCTTGCGGCAAGACCCCTGTCGTGCCGCACAATCGGCCGGCCGAGGCCAGAGCGTGCGGAAGTGGGGGTCTCATGATCGACGTGGTCATCGCCGGCGGCGGACCGACCGGCATGATGCTGGCCGGCGAGCTGCGGCTGCACGGCGTGCATGCGCTCGTGCTGGAGAGGGACGCGGAACCGACCAAGATCGTCCGCTCGCTCGGCCTCCATGTGCGCAGCATCGAGGTCATGGACCAGCGCGGCCTGCTGGACCGGTTCCTCGCGCTGGGCCGGAAGTACCCGCTCGGCGGCTTCGCCGGCATCATGAAGCCGCCTCCGGACCGGCTGGACACCGCACATCCGTACACCCTCGGCATCCCGCAGAACATCACCGACCGCCTGCTCGCCGAGCACGCCGCCGAGCTCGGTGCCGAGATCCACCGCGAGTGCGAGCTGGTCGGGCTGACCCAGGACGAGCAGGGGGTGACCGTCGAGCTGGCCGACGGCACCCGGCTGCGGGCGCGTTACCTCGTCGGCTGCGACGGCGGCCGCAGCACGGTGCGCAAGCTGCTCGGCGTCGGCTTCCCCGGTGAGCCCGCCAGGACCCAGTGGCTGCTGGCCGAGATTGAGGTGGGCGTGCCGCCGGAGCAGGTGACCGACGTGGTCGCCGAGGTACGCAAGACCAATCTCGGTTTCGGCGTCGGGCCCGTCGGGGACGGGTTGTACCGCGCCGTGGTGCCCGCCGAGGTGGTGGCCGAGGACCGCACGGTGCCGCCCACCCTCGAGGAGCTCAAGCAGCGGCTGCGGGCTGTCGCCGGCACCGACTTCGGCGTGCACTCGCCACGCTGGATGTCCCGTTTCGGCGACGCGACCCGGCTGGCCGAGCGGTACCGGGTCGGCAGGGTGCTGCTTGCCGGCGACGCGGCGCACGTCCACCCGCCGATGGGCGGGCAGGGGCTCAACCTCGGCGTCCAGGACGCGTTCAACCTCGGCTGGAAGCTGGCCGCCGAGGTCGCCGGCTGGGCACCGGAGGGGCTGCTGGACAGCTACGAGACCGAACGGCACCCGGTGGCCGCTGACGTGCTGGACAACACCCGCGCGCATGGCGAGCTGATCTCCCTCGAGCCTGGACCGCAGGCGGTACGCCGGCTGATCGCCGCGCTGATGGACTTCCCGGAGGTGCAGCGGTACCTGATCGAGAAGGTCACCGCGATCGGGGTTCGCTACGACTTCGGCGAGGGACACCGACTGCTCGGCCGGCGGCTGCGGGACATGGGTCTGAAGCGGGGGCGCCTGTACGAGCTGATGCGCGGCGGCCGGGGACTGCTGCTCGACCAGACCGGGCGGCTCTCGGTCAGCGGCTGGGCGGATCGGGTCGACCACGTCGTCGACGTGAGCGAGGAGCTCGACGTGCCCGCCGTGCTGCTGCGGCCGGACGGTCACGTGGCCTGGGCCGGCGAGGACGAGGCGGGTCTGGTCAGCCGGCTGTCACGCTGGTTCGGCGAGCCCGTCGGCTGAGCTGCTCGCCCGGCGATGACCGGGCCGGGTGGGCGTCTACATCCCGGCCGTCTTCATGGTCGCCGGCATCGCCTCGAACGGCGAGGAGTAAGCCGGGTCGTCCGTCAGCATCCGCTCCGCCTCGGCGACCGGCATGCGGTTGCGTTCGGCCGCGACCACGTGCCGCAGCAGCCGCACGTCGCCCGGGGTGGCCAGTCCGGTTGCCTCGGCACGCGCCAGCACCCAGGAGACCGCGGCGCGGATCCGCTCGGGCTCGTCGTGCGGCTCGTACCAGGTCGCGTACGCCTGGTCGGTTTCGTCGGGCCAGTTGCGCCGCGACACGGTCTTGATGATCATCAGTCCGGCGTCCTGGCGCTGCACCTCGGCGACGAGCGCCTCGTAGTCGGCCCGGTAGTCGGCGCGCTGCCAGAGCGCCACGTTCAGCGGCGTCAGCACGGTCGCGAACGGGTGCCGTCGCAGCGCCTCCAGGTGGGTCCGCGGAGCATCGTGCCCGTGCCCGGTGATCCCTACCGCACCGACCAGGCCCTCGTCCTGGGCTCGCAGGACCGCACCGAGCGCGCCGTCGGGTGCGGTCACCTTGTCGAGGGTGGCGATGTCGCCGACGGCATGGATCTGGATGAGGTCGACGCGGTCGGTCCCGAGCCGCTCAAGCGAGCGGTTGACCTGCGCCCAGGCCGCCTCGCGGTCCCGCTCTCCGGTCTTGGTGGCCAGGAAGATCCGCGCCCGCATCTCGGGCATGCGGGGCGCCAGCCGGAGCTCGGCGTCGCCGTACGCGGCCGCCACGTCGAAGTGGTTGATGCCGGCGTCCAGCGCCTCCTGGATCGAGGCGTCGGCGGTGTCCTGGTCCACCGCGGACAGCGCCGCGGCGCCGTAGAGCAGGACCGAGCTCTCGTGGCCGAGCCGTCCCAGGCGACGTCGTTCCATGTCCGTACCTCCGGTTCGGGTGGCGGGCACCCAGCCTGTCCCCCACCCGGTCCGTTCGTCCATACCGGAGCGGCGTCGCCGGAGCCGGCACCCCCACGGGCGGGGGCTCGGTCGGCCCGTCGGCGGGTGCCAGGCATGCATGCGGAGCGTGCATGGACGAGCACGGACAGGTCTCTTTCTCACCCCGCAAGGGTGAGTCCGAGAGCCCGTTCGGCGTCCTACGTTGCGGGTGTCTGGTGGTTCGGGGGCCGCGAAACGCGGGCGACCCGGCCTCCGGGGGAGGTCACCATGTCCAGCGCCCAGACTCGTCCCCGAACCCCGCTGCGGTCACGACGGCTTCGTGCGTTCGTCGCCGTGGCCGGCGTCACGGCCCTCTCCTGGGGGCTGTTCAGCGCCGCGGCCCCGGCGGGCGCCCAGAACGAGCCCGCACAGCCGAGCACGTGCCCTTCCCTCAACGCGCTACAAGAGAGCCCGGGGGCGACCGAGGAGCCAGGCGCCCCGGGGGTCGCGCCTCCCAACGACCAGGCGGCTCCTCCGAGTGACGAGAACGCCGCACCACCGGACAACGCCGGCGGTGGCGACCAGGGCGGCGGACCCGCCGGGGGCGGCACCACCGCAGACAACGGCAATGCCGCCGGCGGTGGCAACGCCGGTGGCAGCAACGCCGGCGGGAACGGTGCTGGAGGCAACGCCGGTGGAGGCAACGCCGGCGG
>CBFGZI010000157.1:0-7859 GCA_965653225.1 uncultured Propionibacteriales bacterium
TGCGCCGTCCTCAGCGCGCTGGCCATTCTCAAGGTGAGGGGTGTCCGATGAGCCACCACGTTCCCGACGTCGCGCACCAGGCGCACGAGGTCGACGAGCGGCTGCTGCAGGAGCGGGTCGCCAGGCTCACCCTCGAGCAGAAGGTGCGCCTGCTGACCGGCGCCGACGTCTGGGCGCTGCACGCGGAGCCCGCGATCGGCCTGCGCCACCTGGTCACCTCCGACGGCCCGGCCGGCGTCCGCGGCGAGCGCTGGGACGAGCGTTACCCCTCGGCCAACGTCCCCTCGCCGACCGCGCTGGCGGCCAGCTGGGACGAGGAGCGCCTGCAGCGCATCGGCCGGCTGCTGGCCGCAGAGGCGCGCCGCAAGGGTGTCGACGTCCTGCTGGCACCGACGGTGAACCTGCACCGCACGCCCTACGGCGGGCGTCACTTCGAGAACCTGTCCGAGGACCCGCTGCTGACCGCGCGCATCGGTTCCGCGTACGTCCGCGGCGTGCAGTCCGGCGGGGTCGCGGCCACGGTCAAGCACTTCGTGGCCAACGACTCCGAGACCGACCGCTTCACCGTCGACGCCGTGGTCGACGAGCGGACGCTGCGCGAGCTGTACCTGGCGCCGTTCGAGGCCATCGTCCGCGACGCGGGCGTCTGGGCCGTGATGGCCGCGTACAACTCCGTCAACGGGCCCACCATGACCGAGAACCCGTTACTGCGTGACGTTCTCAAGCAGGAGTGGGGCTTCGACGGCGTCGTGGTCTCCGACTGGTACGCCGGCCGCTCCCTGGCGGCGGCGGGCGAGGGCCTGCTCGACCTCGTGATGCCCGGGCCGGACGGCCCGTGGGGCGAGGCCCTCGTGGCCGCGGTCCGCGCCGGCGAGGTGCCGGAGGCGGCGGTCGACGGGCACGTCCTGCGCATCCTGCGGCTCGCCGCGCGGGTGGGTGCGCTGGAGGGCTTCGCACCGGTGGTGGAGAGCGCGCCCGAGTGGACCGAGCAGGAGGTCTCGGCCGAGCTCCGCTCCGCGGCCGCCGCCGGGTTCGTGCTCACCCGCAACACCGACGCCGTGCTGCCGCTGGACCCCACGATGCTGACCAAGGTCGCCGTCCTCGGGCCGAATGCGTCCGTCGCCCGCACGCTGGGCGGGGGGAGCGCCACGGTATTCCCCTCCTACGTCGTGTCGCCGCTGGACGGCCTGCGCTCTGCGCTCGACGGCCGGGCCGAGGTCGTGCACGCGACCGGCGGCCGGGCGACCGAGCGCCTGCCCGCCGCCAGCCTCGACACGCTCGTGCTGCCCGAAGGCACCGGCGCGGGGGTCGAGGTGCGGTTCTTCGGCGCCGACGGTGACGAGCTCGGCCGCGAGCAGCGCAGGGCCGCGTCGATGATGTGGTGGGGACCCATCAACGACGACCTGACCGCGTCGATGGTCGACCACCTCAAGCTGCGCACGAGGCTGCGTGCACCACGGGCCGGGAGGTACCTGCTCGGTGCCGCCGGTCTCGGGCACTTCCGCCTGGTCGCGGACGGCCGCGAGCTGATCGACACCGAGATCGCGCTGCCGGCGGGTGCCGACGTGGTCGAGGGCATCATGAAGCCGCCGCAGACCTGTGTCGAGGTCGACCTGGCGGACGGCGAGGAGCTTGACGTCGAGCTGACGTACCGGCCCGCCGGCGCGGCGTTCGGCCGCACCGAGGTGACGATGCTCGCACTACAGCTGCACTTCACCGAGTCGCTCGACGACCAGCAGGAGTTCGACCGCGCGGTCGCGCTCGCGGCCGAGGCCGCTTTCGCCGTCGTCGTGGTCGGCACCACCGAGGAGGTCGAGAGCGAGGGCTACGACCGCGACAGCCTCGCGCTGCCCGGACGCCAGGACGCGCTGGTCCGCGCGGTCGCCGCGGTCAACCCGCGCACGGTGGTCGTCGTCAACGCCGGCGCGCCGGTGCTGCTGCCGTGGGCAGACGAGGTCGCGGCGGTGCTGCTGGCGTGGTTCCCCGGCCAGGAGTTCGGCAATGCGCTCGCCGACGTGCTGCTCGGCGTGTCCGAGCCGGGCGGCCGGCTGCCCACCACGTGGCCGGCCGAGGAGAAGCGGCTGCCGTCGGTCGAGCCGGTCGAGGGCAGCCTGGCCTACGACGAGGAGCTGCTGGTCGGGTACCGCGCCTTCCAGCGTGACGGGCGCGCTCCGCTGTTCCCGTTCGGCCACGGGCTCGGCTATACCACCTGGTCCTACGGGCGTATCGACGTCGCGGGCCAGGCGAGGGCAGGCCAGGACGTGACCGTCACGGTCGAGGTCACCAACGCCGGGGACCGGGCGGGCCGCGAGGTCGTCCAGGTCTACGCCGGCAGGCAGGACGACGACATCGACCGTCCGGTCCGCTGGCTCGCCGGCTTCGCCGGAGTCACGGCGCAGCCGGGCGAGACAGTGCGCGCCGAGATCACCGTCCCGGCCCGCGCCTTCCAGCACTGGGACGTCGAGGCGGGCGATCGAGGTGGCGGCTCAGTAGGGGGCTGGTGGCACCCCGGTGGAGTCCCACACCCACCGGGGTGCCTCCGTGCGCTTGTCACCGGTCAGCCGCGGTTCCCGGCCTGGGAAACGTCCCCCGTCTTGTGGGTCCCCAGCGGCCGGTGAACCTCAGCGGGCGCCGCCGCGCCCCCGGCCGACGAGCAGCGTCTCCGGCACGTCCTGCCAGGTGCCCCCGGCACGCCGGAACGCGATCCCCGACATCGCCTCGAGCACCACGCGGTTCGCCAGCATCGCGGTGATGTCGGCGTGGTCGTAGGGCGGCGACACCTCGACGATGTCGACGCCCACGACGGGCATCTCGATGCTGATACGGCGCACGGTGTCGAGCAGCTGCCGGGCCGTGAAGCCACCAGCCTCGGGTGTGCCCGTCCCCGGCGCCATCCCCGGGTCGACCACGTCGATGTCCACGGACAGGAAGACGCCCTCGCACTCGTCGGTGGCGATCTCGAAGGACTCCTCCAGGCAGTCCTCGATGCCCCGCCGGCCGACCTCGTGCATCTCGAACGAGCGCATGCGCTGCTCGGCCATCCACTCCAGGGTCGGCGGCTCCGGCCAGTACCCGCGCAGGCCGAGCTGGAGGAACCGGTCGCCGCGCGCCGCGCCGGACTCGATCAGCCGCCGCATCGGGGTGCCGTGGCCGATCAGCGAGCCGAACTGCTCGTTCCCGGTGTCGGCGTGCGCGTCGAAGTGGATCACCGACGTACGTCCCCAACCGACGTGCCGCGCGACGCCGGTGACGTCGGGGAGCGCGATCGTGTGGTCCCCGCCGAGCACGACCGGCACGGCGCCCGCGGCGCAGACGGCGTGCACCGCGTCCTCCAGCCGCCTGAGCGCGACCTCGGTCTCGACGCCGGGCATCTCGATGTCCCCGGCGTCGGCGACCTTGAGCTCCTGCAGCGGGTCGATCCGCAGCGCGAGATGCGGCCGCGAGCCGTCGTGCGGCAGGTAGTCGGCCATCCTGATCGCCTGCGGGCCGAACCGGGCACCCGGCCGGTAGGAGGTGCCGGCGTCGTAGGGCGCGCCGATCACGACCACCTCGGCGCCGGCAAAAGAAGCGGGATCCGCGACGGAACAGCGGTCGATCCCCAGAAAACTGAGCTCAGGGCCGAACACGGCGACCTCCTGCCTGTTTCAACAATTGCAGGCTAGTGCCAAACTCCGAAGTAAGGCGCCTGCGCCGGCCCCGTCCTTGGCGGGCGCCCGGGGAGGGAACATGGCGTCCTTGCTGCAGCAGCTGCTGCGCCGCAAACCGGTCCCGGAGATGTCCGCCGAGAGCGGGTCAGACACCGGCGGAAGTGAGCTCGTCCGGACCATCGGCCTGTTCCAGCTGACGATGTTCGGGATCGGCGCCACCATCGGCACCGGAATCTTCTTCGTCCTCGCCGAGGCCGTGCCGGTGGCCGGGCCGGCCGTGGTCTGGTCCTTCGTCCTCGCCGGCGTGGTGGCCGGGCTGACCGCGATCTGCTATGCCGAGCTGGCCAGTGCCGTACCGGTGTCCGGGTCGTCGTACTCCTACGCCTACGCGACCCTCGGCGAGCTCCCGGCCATGGGCGTGGCGGCCTGCCTGATCCTCGAGTACGGCGTGTCGACCGCAGCGGTCGCGGTCGGCTGGTCGCAGTACCTCAACGAGCTGCTCGGCAACCTGTTCGGCGTCCAGATCCCAGACGCCCTCTCCCAGGCACCTGAGCAGGGCGGGGTGGTGAACCTCCCCGCGATCGTCCTCGTCGTGGTGTGCATGTTCCTGCTGATCCGAGGGACGAGCGAGTCGGCCAAGACCAACGCGGTCATGGTGATGATCAAGATCGGCATCCTGGTGATGTTCATCCTGATCGGGGTGCAGGGCTGGAACTCCGACAACCTCGCCGACTTCGCGCCGTTCGGTCTCGGCGGCATCACGACGGCGGCCGGCATCATCTTCTTCTCCTACATCGGTCTCGACGCCGTCTCCACGGCCGGCGAGGAGGTCAAGAACCCCCGCCGGAACATGCCGCTGGCCATCCTCATCGCTCTCGTCACAGTGACCACGCTGTACATCCTGGTCAGCCTGGTCGCGGTCGCGGCGCAGCCGACGGCGAAGTTCGAGGGCCAGGAGGCCGGCCTCGCCGCGATCCTCGAGGCCGTCACCGGTTCGACCTGGCCCGCGACGGTGCTGGCCGCCGGCGCGGTCATCTCGATCTTCAGCGTCACGCTGGTGACGCTGTACGGGCAGACCCGCATCCTGTTCGCGATGGCGCGCGACGGCATGCTGCCCGAGCTGTTCCACCGGGTGAACCGGCGCACGCTGACTCCGATCCCGAACACCGTCCTTGTGGCGATCGCGATCTCGCTGCTGGCGGGGTTCATCCCGATCAACTTCCTCGCCGAGATGACGAGCATCGGCACGCTCACGGCGTTCCTGGTGGTGTCGATGGGCGTGATGATCCTGCGGCGCACCCACCCCGAGCTGCCGCGTGGCTTCAAGGTGCCCCTGTACCCGGTTCTGCCGCTGCTGTCCATCGCGGGTTGTATCTGGATCATCTTCAACCTGCGCGTGGTCACGATCGAGGTGTTCGCGCTCTGGGTCGCGGCGGCGCTGGTGTGGTACGCGCTGTACGGCTTCCGGCACTCACATCTGGGCAGGCACGAGCACGTCGGCCTGATCCACGACTAGGGGCCGTCCGATGACCATGATTGTGGGCTACGCCCCGGACGGAGGCGGCTCGGCGGTTCTCCATCTCGCCGGCATGCTCGCGCGCTCGGCGAAGGAAGACGTCGTCGTCTGCTCCGTGGTCCCGGCACCGTGGGTCCCCGGCATGGCCCGTATCGACGCGGAGTACCAGGACTTCCTCGACAAGCTCGCCGACGCGGCGCTGGGGGAGGCGCGCCGGCGGATGCCCGTCGACGTCCCGGCCACGTACGTGCGTCACCGGGCACGGTCCGCGCCCACCGGCCTGCTGGAGGTGGCCGCCGAGCACGATGCACAGCTGGTCGTCCTGGGGTCCTCGTGTGCCGGGCCGTTCGGTCACGTGGCGCTGGGCAGCGTCACCGACCGGCTCTTGCACAGCTCGCCGGTCATGACCGCGCTGGCGCCCCGCGGCTTCCGGGCCGGTTTGGCGCCGCGGGTCACCCGTGTCACCGCAGCCTGCGGCGGCTCCGACGCGGCCGAGCGACTGGTCGTGGCGGCCGCCGCTGTGGCGGTCCGGCTGGACGTCGCGCTGCGGATCGCGTCGTTCGCCGTCTGGCAGCGGCCTGACTACACCACCCGCCTGGGCACCGAGCCCGAGGACCTGCTGCTGCGGGAGTGGACGGCACGGGTCGAGGAGGCGGCGAACGCGGCACTGAAGCAGGTGAGCGAGCTGCCCACCGCGCCGCGGCACGTCGAGACCGTCGTGGGTCGCGGGGACGACTGGGAGCAGGCGATCGAGGACGTCGAGTGGCACGACGGCGACCTGCTCGCGGTCGGTTCGAGCGAGTCGGGTCCGGTGGCCGCGGTGTTCCTGGGGTCGCGGGCGGCGAAGATCGTGAGGCACTCGCCGGTGCCCGTGGTGGTCGTACCGCGCGGCGTGGCCGAGGAGCTCGCCGGACGGGTCGCCGAGCCGTAGACCGCGACGGCACGCGGTGCTGTCAGACAAGCGAGGAGCCCGATGCACGACGTAGACGAGACCACCGAACAGATGGTGCGCAGCGTCCTCGCGTACGCGGAGAACAGGCTGAAGCTCAAGCCGGTTCCGCTGGACCGGGCGACGCTGTCGGCGCCGGAGCTGCACGCGCGCCTGCGCGGGGTCATCGGCGAGGCCGGCCGGCAGCCGGACGAGGTGCTCGGCATCTACTCGTCGGTGATCGCGCCGAGCGTGATCTCGGCGGACAGCCCGCGGTTCCTGGGCTTCATCCCCGCCGCGCCGACCAAGGCCAGCCTGTTGTTCGACATGCTGGTCTCCTGCGCATCGATCCAGGGCATCTCCTGGCTGGAGGCGTCCGGAGCGATCGCGGCGGAGAACAGCGTGCTGCGGCTGATCGCCGACGAGGCCGGGCTGCCCGCGAGCACCGGCGGCTGCTTCGTCTCCGGCGGCTCGGCGGGAAACCTGTCGGCCCTGGCCGTCGCCCGGGAGACCGCGAAGCAACAACGCGGAGATTTGTCGTCAGGGCGACGACTGCGCGTCGTGGTCAGCCTAGATGCGCACTCCTCGATCGTGAACACGCTGCGACTGCTGGAGATGGACGCCCTCGTCGTCGAGACACCGGACCACCGGCTCACCGCGCAGGCCGTGCAGGCGGCGCTCGACGCCGACAACGACCTCTCGGACGTGGCCGCCGTGGTGTGCACATCGGGCACCACCAACGCCGGCATCATCGACGACCTCGCGGGAGTCGGATCGATCGCACGTGAGCACGGCTGGTGGTTCCACGTCGACGGCGCGTACGGCGGTGCCGGCGTCTTCGCGAGGTCGGTGCGCGCGAAGTACGACGGCATCGAGCACGCCGACTCGTTCATCCTCGACCCGCACAAGTGGCTGTTCACGCCGTTCGACTGCTGTGCGCTGCTGTACCGGGAGCCGGAGCTGGCCCGGGCGACGCACACGCAGGACGCCTCTTACCTCGACGTGATCCACGTGTCCGAGGGGGAGTGGAACCCGACCGACTACGCCTACCACCTCACCCGGCGCGCCCGCGGCCTTCCGCTGTGGTTCTCGCTCGCCGTGTACGGCGTCGGTGCCTACCGGGAGGCGATCGAGGCCGCGCTGTCACTGGCCCGCGAGACCGCCGCGCTCGTCGACGCGACCCCGCACCTGGAGCTGGTTCGGGAGCCGGACCTCGGGGTGGTCCTGTTCCGCCGTACCGGCTGGAAGGACGGCGACTACGACGCCTGGGCGCAGAGCCTGCACCAGGACGGCGTCGCCTTCGTCCCGCCGAGCAAGTGGGAGGGGGAGACCGTCGGGCGGTTCGCCTTCCTGCATCCGCAGACCGGCATGGACCTGGTGCGTGAGGTCCTGGCCCGGACGAGCTGACCTACCGTACGCGCGTGGACGACATCCTCTCGCTCCTTCCGCCCGGCAGCCGGGCGGACGACACGGGAATGCTGCTGGTCGGCGGCTGCCGCGCCGACGACCTCGCGGCGGAGCACGGCACGCCGGTGATGGTGGTGGCCGAGCAGGCGCTGCGCGACCGCGCCCGGGAGTACGTGCGTGAGCTCACCGCTCGCTGGCCGGGCTCGCGGGTGGTGTTCGCGTCGAAGGCGTTCCCGTGCGCGGCCGTGCAGCGGGTGATGGTCGAGGAGGGCCTCGGTCTGGACGTCGCCGGCGGCGGCGAGATCGTGACCGCGGTGCGTGCGGGCGCGGACCCGTCGCTGCTGGTGCTGCACGGCAACGC
>CBFGZI010000158.1:0-7643 GCA_965653225.1 uncultured Propionibacteriales bacterium
AGGTCGCGGATCCGGTCGATGGCCATCGCCGGCAGCCTCCGCACGATCGACCTGCGGACCGTGCTCTCGGTCACGAGCGAGACGTCACGACGCCGCTTGAAGATGATCGTGTCCCGCACCACGAGGTGCCGCCAGCCCGCGGCGAGCGTCTCGATGGTGAACTGGAAGTCCTGGTAGGACAGGCCGTTCGGGACGTCCCGGGTCACGTACGGGATCTCCAGGTGCGCCTCCCGCGGCGCCATGCACAACGAGTCGTAGTAGTGCCGGAAGTACAGGTAGTGCGGCGTGAACAGCCGGGACTCCTGGTCGATGTTGAGGGCGACGGTCTTCTGCGCGTCGAACACCACGTTGAGCTCCGGGTGGGCGATGGCCTGCTCGCCGCGCTCGGCCGCCGCGTCCAGCGCCGCGACGCCCTCCGCCAGCCAGTTCTCGCTGAACAGGTCGTCGGCGTCCAGGAACGCCACGTAGCGGCCACTGCTCTCACGCACCAGCGCGTTGCGGGCCCGGCCGAGCTCGCGCTCCTGCAGAACGCGCCGCTGCCAGTGGTCGAAGTGCGACTGATGAAAGTACGCCGAAGCGGCCTCCGACGGCGCGTCGAGCCCGATGATCGTCTCGACGGTGAACCCTCGGGCACGCGCAACCTCGACGGCGACGTCTGCCGACCGCATGGTCGGCCCGGCGACGACCGTCTCGTCATGAGCGTTGACGATGACGGTGAGGTCGGTGCTCATCCCGCGGCCTCCTCGCTCTGCCGACTCGCGGCGTCGACGAGCAACAGGCCGGCGACATGGTCGGCATACGCCGCCTCGGTGCGCTCCCGGAGCATCCGGTCGCGCAACGCCTGTGACCGTCGGCGTGCCCCCGTCGGGTCGGCAAGCACGTCGCGGATCGCGTGGACGTACGCCTGCGGGTTGCCCGCATCCGCCACCGGCCACGAGTCGTCCTCGCCGAGAACCTCTCCGGTGCCGCCGACCAGGCTTCCGACGATCGGTATGCCGGTCATCGCCACCTCCAGCAGCTGGCTCGGGACACCGTCCCATCCGGACGTGTACAGCCACACGTCGGCATCGGACAGCTCGAGGTCGGAGAGGTGCGCGTAGGCACCCTCCAGCCGCACGTTGTCGGGCGCCTCGCCCACATGGTCGCGAGTGAGTACCGACTCGCCCCACATCCGGAAGTCGACGTCGGGCATGAGCCGAGCGACACCGAACACGACGTCGATGCGCTTCTGCCGGTCCCACCGACCGGCCCAGAACACCTGAGGACGTCGTGACGGGCCCGACGTCGCCGGGGCGCAGACCACGGGTATGGATCGATCTACTGGGGCGCGGAGGACATGGATGCGGCTCGCCTGCTCGGGTCCGAGCTGGTGTCGCTCGCGCAGCCAGCTCGCGAGGTAGGCGCTGTCGGTGATCACGCCCTCGACGAGGTCGAAGCAACGGTAGAACTGCCGCAGCGGCAGCCCCAGCCAGTTGCCCATGGGCTGCTGCTCGTTGCAGAACAGCATCAGGAAGAGACGCTCGGAGGCTGCCAGCGCCTTTCCGTACACCGTGAGGGCGTCGTACAGCAGTGTCGAGTTGACGTTGACCACAGCGTCGGCATGGAACGAGCGAATCAGCTCGACGAGCAAGCGCTGAGCTGCATTCGGGTCCATCGCCTCGACCGCGCCGGCGAGGTCGAGCTCCCGCACGCCCGCGGGGAAGCGACCAGGTGACGCGGTCCCGCCCTTGTCGGTGTAGATCACCACGATGTCGCGGGGGTCGACCCGACTGCTCAGCGCATGGGCGATATGCCCCTCGACCCTGCGGCCGCCTCCCCAGCGGGGTTCGGTGGCAACGATCAGGAGTCGGGCCCCGGCGAAGCCCGCCGCGCGCTGGCTGGCGTATATCGCCGCGACCTGGTCGACGGTGTTGACCGAGAACAGCGGCGGAATGGTCGGCCGCGTGGTCTCGGCCCACAGGTCACCGATCAGCGGCTCGACCTCCGTCGCCCGCGCGAACATCTCGCCGAGCGTGCCCGTCCGCAGTCTCTTCTGCAGGTCCGACCGGGTGGCGGCGAGCTCCTCGGCCAGCTCGCCCGGCTCCATGCCCAGTACGCCAGCCATCTTCTCCAGGCCGGGGGCCGGGTCGGCGATCTCGCCTGCCGCCTTGCCGCGTTTGAGCCACTCGAGGTAGGGACTGCGCTCCGGACCTCTCGCCTTGTCCGGATAACGCGCAAGGTAGGCCCGCATGTTGAAGTTGATCTCCGGAGTGGCCTTGACCTGCGCACCGTTGCCGAGGAAGTGCTGCAGCGGGTCGAAGTCACCGATCGAGAGCATGCCTCGCGCCTGCGTCAGGAAGTGCGTGACGTCGAAGTGCTCGTAGGCGAGGTCGTAGTCCTCGTCAACTCCGGCGGGAAGCATCGCTCTCTGCAGGCGCGCCACGTGCGCGTCCATGATCGGGCCGAGGTTGGTCTTCTCCTCGACGACCTCGCGGGGAGTCCCCCGCGAGGCGCGCGCCGGTGCGTCGTCGGCCGCACTGCTCGGTCGCCTCAGGCGAGCCTTCACCGCGGCGCCGCCACGGCGCAGCCGGCTCCGGATCTTCCGGGCCAACTGACGAGGGGCTACCACGTCGCTTTCCCCTTGCTCGCCTCGACTGCCTGTTCGGCGCAGCACGTCGCACGCCGACCCAAACCCTAGCCAAGACAGGTGAGTCGACGGGTCGGGACGCCCGACCACCCGTGCCGGGCCTCCCGGCCCACATCGCGCTGGGTTAGTCTGGGTGATTCCGTGGGGACGCGCTCAACGTGTTCGCGAAGGTTCCCGGCCCCCCACCTACGCGAACTCCCCTACGCCAGGGAGCGCTACCCTCGACGCGGACTGCGGAGTTTTGGGATGGGAGCCTGAAGCGTGGTCATGCTGGACCGCACCACGGATCTTCTCGAGCGAGTTCATGGTCGTAAGCCAGTACGGGCGGGAGATCGTCGCCGATGGTGACACCTTTGCGAGGCACGGCCACGCCGTCTGCGCGCGCGTCGACGGCTGACCGGCATGGGACGCTCTCATGAGCGAACCGGGCGAAAACGGCCCACAACCCGGGCCGCGCTACCGGCGGCTGGCGAAGGCCGTCCTGCGGAGGGTGCCTCCGGTAAGGCGCGTACTGGCGCAGCGGGACGACCTGGCCCAGGAGGTCGCGAGCCTGCGCCGGCAGAACGCGCGGCTGCGGGAGGCCACGCGCCTGCAGCGGCCGGAAGGGGGCGCGGCCCGCGGCCGGCGGCGGCTAGAGCGCGTGGATAGCCGTGAGGACCTCGGCTACCTGTTCATCGTGACGTACGGGCGCTCGGGCTCGACGCTGCTGCAGGGAATCCTCTCCTCCATCCCCGGCTACCTGATCCGCGGGGAGAACGGCGGCGTGGCATACCAGCTGTACAGGTTCCACAGCATCGCCGCGGACCGAAGCGTCACCAAGGGCGGAAGGTGGAAGAGCCCGCAGAGCGCGTGGTTCGGCATCGGTGGCTACCCGCAGGAGATGGCGGTGCGGGAGATGCGGAGGCTGATGCTCACCACCGTCATACGCCCGGAGCCGGACTCCCGCGTGGTCGGGTTCAAGGAGATCCGCTGGCTGCAGGCGGACCTGCACGACTACGTCGACTTCCTGCGGGAGGTCTTCCCCGGCGCCCGCTTCGTGGTCAACACCCGGAACCTCGATGACGTCGCCGCCAGCAAGTGGTGGGCCGAGGACCCCGAGGCCCGTCCGACCCTCGCGGCAGCCGAGTCCCGCATGCTGGGACTCCTCGAGCATCTGGGTGACGACGCCTACCACATCCACTACGACGACTATGCGCACAGCCCGGCCAAGCTACGCGGGCTGTTCGACTGGCTCGGCGAGCCCTTCGACGAGGCTCAGGTCGCCGAAGTCATGGCGAAGCGCCACGGATACTGACCCGCTCGCAGTCGCGCCCCGGGACCGAAAGTCGCTCGACCGCGCCCTTGTGTTGGGCTGTGGCGACCGGTACGGCACTATTGCCGGATGAAGAACGCCCCCTGGATGCGTACTCACGTCGACACGCCCATGGACCTGAAGTTCTCCGTCGTCGAGCAGCACCGCGTCACCGCACCGCTGGCCGAGGGCTTCGTCAGCCTCGATGACCGCTTCAGCTCGGCGAAGGGACTGCGAGGCTACGAGCAGCACGCCCCCGGTCCGGAGAACCGGGCGGCCGAGGTCGACCGGCGGCACGGGACGCTCTCGCTCAGCGGCGACGAGCCCTTCTTCACGCTGTTCCGCTCCGAGAGCCACCAGGGTGCGCCGTACACCACCGTGGTCGCCGACGTGATCTCCTTCGCGGGCACCGGCGGCGAGCAGGACGCCGTGTTCGTCGGCCTGGTGAAGGACGACGACAACTACGTCGTCGCCTGGTTCAGCCACGTCAGTGGAGCCGCCGGGGTCGACGCGGTCGTCGACGGGGACCTGCAGACGCTCGGCGCGGTCGACCTGCCCATCCACGCGCCGTGCCGCGTGGCCTTCTCCCTCACCGGAACCGTGTGCGGCGCACTCGTCGACGAAGGTCAGGGCTTCAAGCCGCTGGTGCGTGCGCACCTCCCCGAGAGCCTCACCGACCACGGCGACAGCGACGTGCGCAAGCCCGCGGTGCTTGCGGAGTACCGCAACGCGTTCGGCGCACGCGCCTCCTCGGGGACCATCCGGCTCGACGGCGTTCAGGCGGGCTACTTCGGGCAGACCGGCGTGCGCGACCCGCACGTGGTGACGCACGCGGACGGCTCCCCGTACATCAAGTACGGCAAGGTCTTCCTGACGATGACCCATGGCGGGCTGGCGTTCTTCGAGACCGCCCACTGGGGCGTGTGGACGCTCGACCTGAGCAACAACAAGCTCGAGCCGGTGGCCAAGCTGTACTTCAAGCGTGACGGCTCCGAGGCGCTGCACGGCGACCACGCGGGCCACCTTGTGCGGGACGAGGAGAACGACCGGTGGGTCGTCGTCACCAGCACCTGGGGCGACTTCACCGGCGACCGGGTCGACGTGCACTACTCGACGGCGCCGCTGTCCACCGACCTGCTGCACGGCGTGCACGTGCTGGAGACCCAGCAGCTCAAGCTGCCTGTCGACGGGCTGCCCACCGAGGCCGTCGGCCAGTGGGACCCGCACCTGGTGCAGATCGACGACCGGTGGTACGTCGCGTTCGTCAACGCCCGCGAGTTCTTCGACTTCTACCCCGTACTCGCACGCGGCGAACGGGGCGCCGACTTCACCGACCTGTCGCTGGTGGGCAGCGACCCGAGCAAGAACGAGACCGAGGGCGTCACGCTGCAGCGCGTCGACGGGCAGTGGTTCGTGCTGGCCAGCAACGGCGACAACTCGCCGGAAGACATCCGCGACCAGTACCCCGTGTACGACCTGACGATGGCGCAGGTCGGCACGCTCGACGCACCGCACCCGTCGAACATCCCCTGGCCGACGGTGTTCCCGACGCCGGCGTCACGGGACCGTACCCGCTGGATGATGGTGACCTTCGACGGCACCGCGTGGTACCGCGACGTGCTCGGCTACGGCAGCCACGGCAAGGTGCTGGTTTTGCAGGGCAAGCCGCTCACCCAGCGCCGGTAGACCGCGACGGGCTCGTCGGTCCGCGGTTGGCCGCCCGCTCCAGCTGGCCGGTGACCCACTCCCGCAGCTCGCCGGTGGGCCGATGCTTGGCCTCGGCGTCGACCGGACCGGGTGTGGTCTGGAACCGCACGTCGACCAGGCCGAAGCGACGCTGCAGCGGGCCCTGCCGAACCCGGATCGACTGGGTCTTGCGGTGCGGGACGATGTCGGTGCGGCGCTTGAGCCAGCCGCGCGTGGTGACGACCACGCCCTCCGCGGCGCCCGCGCCCAGGTAGCGCCAGCCGACCGGCCGGAACCACCGCGCGGAGGGGCTCGCGGGCCGCTGGGGCACCTCGGTCGGGGGCCCGCCCGGGACCAGCCGCGCGATCACCGCCAGCGCGATCGGGCGCGGCGCGACCGGCAGCAGCGTCGACGGGGACGGGCCGCGTTCCGAGGTGCCGAAGTAGCCGGCGACGTCGACCTGGACCCGTACCCAGCCCATCGGCCGCCACAGCAGCGGCTCGACCAGGGCGATCCCCTGCACCCGGTCCAGCGGCACGGTCTGGGAGCGCAGGTCGAACAGGCCGCTGCGCAGCCGCCAGCCGCGACCGGTGTCGCTGAGGACGAACCCCCAGTTGCCGATGATGCCGCGCACGAGCACCGACCCGGCGCCGACGACCGCGGACAGCACCAGCGCCAGCCCGGCGACCTCGCGGGACATCAGCGACGCCACGATCGCCATCAGCGCGAACGTCACCGAGCCGACGAACTCGGTGGACAGGAACGTGCTGGTGATGAGCCAGCTCGGCTCGACCCGGGCGATCTCGTACTCGGGCGCCGGCCCTCGGTACTGGCCCGTGTACTGCCCCGAGTACTGGGGAGCGCCCGGGTGGGCGACGACCCAGGTCGGTGGGTGCGCCCCGTCGGGGGCCGCCGGCTGGCCACCAGGCGCCGGTGGCGCCGGCTCGGGCGCCGACTGCGGCGCCCCCTGTTCGTACTGCTCGCGGTCGAGGAGCACGCTGCGCAGCCGGTGCGCCTCGTCGAGCTGGAGGAACGCCAGCGGCGCCTCGGTGCTGGTCCCGCCGGCGACCTCGAACCGCAGCTCGGCCATCCCGAACAGCCGGGCGAAGAACGGCTGGACGACGTCGATGCCCTGCAGTCGCTCGATCCGGATGCGCCGCGAGCGGCGCAGCACCACGCCGGAGTCGATGCGCAGCTCGTCGGCGCCGATGCGGAAGCGGGTGAACCACCACGACAGCACGCCGTACGCCGTGCCGCCCACGACGACCACGCCCATGATCGTCAGCGCCGCCAGCGGCTGGAAGTCCTCGACCAGCTGGCGCCAGCTGGCCACCAGCCCGACGGTCACCAGCACACCCACGCGCAGCAGCGGCGACAGCGGGTGCACCCGCTGGAAGTCCCGGTCCATCGGCCGGGTGTTCGTGCGGGTCACGACCGCCTCGTCGTCACGCTCACGGGGCGTCTCGCCGGGCCCTTCGTCGGGCTTTTCTCCAGGCCTTTCGCCGGGCGTCTCGCTGGGCACGCCGGTCACAACCCGGACGCCTGCGCCTGGCCGAGCGCGGTCAGCCGGTCACGCAGCCGGGCGGCCTCCTCGGGGTCGAGCCCGGGGATGCGCGCCCTGGTGCCCGGCGTCGCGGTGTGCAGCTGCACCTCGGCCAGGCCGAGGGCGCGTTCGACCGGGCCGGCCGTGACGTCGACGAACTGCATCCGGCCGTACGGGACCGCCACCAGCTGGCGCACCATCACACCGTGCTTGATGTAGAGGTCCTCGGCCCGCTCGGCGTACCCCCAAGCCCGGGTGCGCCGGCCGGCGAACCAGAGGGCGAACAGCAGCCCGGCGAAGGTGAGCGCGAGCAGCACCCACAGGACCCAGCCGGGCGACTCGAGCAGCAGCGCGACGACCGCCAGCGCCACCCCCAGCACGAGCACGAGGACCGACCACTCGATCCTCAGCCGGGTGGCCAGCCGCGGGGACACCGGGCGCCAGTCGAGGCCGAGAGGCGCGAACAGCTGGTCCATGGTTTCGAGGCTACCGTCGCG
>CBFGZI010000159.1:0-7585 GCA_965653225.1 uncultured Propionibacteriales bacterium
GACCGATTGCCCGACCGATTGCCCGACCGATTGCCCGACCGATTGCCCGACCGATCCCCCGGCTGGTGCACCGCGTGTTGCACGGCACCGCCGCGCTCACACTGCTGGCGGCCTCGGTCGCCGGCTGTTCCAGCGTGGGCGAAGGCGGGGCCGGCGAAACCGCGTCCTCCGGCCGTGCAGCCGGTGCGACCGGCGCGGCCGGCGCGGCACCGGTGGCGCCCGAGGCCGCGGATGCGCAGAGCTTCACGACGCGGCGGACACTCGCAGCTGTCGGGAAGAACGCCGCGGCGCAGTCGGCACCATTGCTCAGCCGCGACCTGATCCAGCGGGCCACCCTGACGGTGCGCACCAAGCACGTCGGCGACGCGCTGCAGCAGGTGCATGTCATCGTCTCCGGCGTGCAGGGCGTGGTCGCGGACGAGCTCACCGAGACCGGGCGCGGCGGGGACCCGCGGCGTTCGTCGCTGACCCTGCGCGTACCCGCCGACGCCTTCGACGCGGTCCTGGCCGATCTCGGCCAGCTCGGGCGGGTGGGTTCGAAGCAGGTCACCACCCAGGACGTGTCCACCGAGGTGGTCGACGTGGAGGCGCGAGTGCTCAGCGCCGAGCGAACTCTGCGGCGGATCCGCGAGCTGCTCGACCAGGCCAACGACTTCAGCGACGTGCTCAGCCTGGAGTCCGAGCTCGCCCGTCGCGAGGCCGACCTGGCCTCGCTGAAGGCGCAGCAGGCCTACCTCGCCGACCAGACCGCGCTGTCGACGATCACGCTGACGCTGCAGCAGCCGCCCCCCGTCACGCACCCGCCCGTCGACAACCAGCCGGCCGGCTTCGTGGACGGCCTGCGGGTCGGCTGGGACACCCTGACCGGCATGGTGACCGTGGTGCTGACCGCCCTCGGCGTGGTGGTGCCACTGCTGCTGGTGGTGGCCCCCGTCGCCGGCCTGGCGTGGTGGGGCATCCGGCGGCTGCCGCGCCGCGAGTCGACCACCGAGAGTTCGGCGAGCTAGCGCGGTCCCACTCGGTCGCGTGTCGTGCCTGGACACATGCCTCGCCGCGGCGTCGACACGCGACCACACCGACCAGGCCAGCACCAGACTCCGGCAGGCGCCCACTCGGTCGCGTGTCAAGCCACACCACGCTCCCCGCCGCGGCGTTGACACACGACCACGCGGACGAGACCAGCAACCGACTCCACAAGCCGCCCACTCAAACGCGTGTCACGCCACACCACACTCCGCACCGAGCCGCTGACACACGACGACACCGACCAAGCCCACCTCAGACCCGGGCAGCCACCCACTCAGTCGCGTGTCATACCTGGGCACATTCCTCACTGCGGCATTGACACACGACTGGGTGGGCCGGGTCGGTGCCGGGTCGGTGCCGGGTCGGTTCCGAGCCGAACGCCGGGTCAGCCGGCGCGCTCGGCGGCGGACACCTCGTGCACGAGCCGTACGAGCCGGGTGAGCACCTCGGGGTCGCTGGCGGGCAGCACGCCGTGGCCGAGGTTGAACACGTGCCCCGGCGCAGAGCGACCCCGCGCCAGCACGTCGCGGGTCTTGGCCTCCACCACCGACCACGGCGCGAACACCAGCGTCGGGTCGAGGTTGCCCTGCACGGCGTAGCGCCCACCGAGCCGGTGCACGGCCTCGTCGAGCGGCACCCGCCAGTCGACGCCCACCACGTCGGCGCCGGCCTCACCCATCTGCCGCAGCAGCTCGCCGGTGCCGACGCCGAAGTGGATGCGCGGCACGCCGGTCTCGCCGATGCCCGTGAGCACCTTGCGCGTGTGGGGCTGCACGAACTCCACGTAGTCGTCCGGGGCCAGCGCGCCGGCCCACGAGTCGAACAGCTGCACCGCCGACGCGCCCGCGGCGACCTGCACCCGCAGGAACGCCAGCGAGATGTCGGCCAGCCGGTCCGCCAGCGCGTGCCACAGCTCCGGTGCGCCGTGCATCATCGCCTTGGTCTTGGCGTGGTCGCGGGAGGGCCCGCCCTCGACGAGGTACGACGCCAGCGTGAACGGCGCACCGGCGAACCCGATCAGCGGCGTGCCGCCGAGCTCGCGCACCAGCGACCGCACCGCCTCGGACACGAAGCCGACCGCGGAGTCCTCCAGCGCCGGGATGGCCTCGACGTCGGACATGGTCTGCACCGGCTTGGCCATCACCGGCCCGACGCCGGCCTTGATGTCGACGTCGACACCGACGGCCCGCAGCGGCAGCACGATGTCGGAGAAGAAGATCGCCGCGTCGGTGCCGTAGCGGCGCACCGGCTGCAGGGTGATCTCGGTGATCAGGTCTGGGTCGGAGCAGGCCTCCAGCATCGTGGTGCCCTCACGCAGCGCGCGGTACTCCGGCAGCGAGCGTCCGGCCTGCCGCATGAACCACACCGGCGTGTGCCCGACCGGCTCCCCGCGGCACGCGCGGACGAAAACCGATGTGCCCGGATCGCCCGGGTTGCCTGGTTCGACTGCCTGTGTCACAGACCGATCCTACGGCGCGTCATGAGTGCGGGCTCGGCGGCCGAGTCGTACGCTCAGCCATATGGTTGCGCCCAACGGACTCGACGCGCCACCGAAGGCGTTCGCCGCGGCGCTGGCGCGGTTCCGTGACGCCAACCTGCGACCCGAGGTCGTCAGCGAGGAGATGCCGGCGCCCCAGCGGGTGGCGCCCTACGCCGCCGCGCTGAGCGCCGACGTGGTCATCGACGGCGCCGAGCTTGGCACCGGCCGCATCGTGCTGCTGCACGACCCGGCCGGCAACGACGCCTGGCAGGGGTCGTTCCGCTGTGTGGCGTACGCGCGTGCCGACATCGAGCCCGAGATGGTGACCGACCCGCTGCTGTCCGAGGTCGGCTGGACGTGGCTGTGCGACGCGCTGCGCGCCCACCACGCCGAGTACGTCGCGCCCAGCGGCACCGTGACCCGGGTGGCCTCGGAGGGGTTCGGCGGCATGGCCGACGACCCGGCGAGCGCCCAGATCGAGGTGCGGGCCTCCTGGACACCCGTTGGCGACGTCCGGCCGCACGTGGAGGCCTGGGGCGAGCTGCTGTGCACGGCGGCGGGCCTGCCGCCCGTCCCCTCCGGCGTGGTCGCAATGCCCAGCCGACGAGGCCCGTCGCAACGTTGAGCCAGGAAGCCTCGCCACCGGCAGATGTCCCCCCGCTGCTGCATCTGCGGGAAGGTCTTCCCCCGGTGGTCGGCAGCGATACCGCGCTGACCACGGCCATCGACGCGTTCGCCTCGGGCACCGGGCCCGTTGCCGTCGACGCCGAGCGAGCCTCCGGCTACCGCTACTCCGCCCGCGCCTACCTCGTACAGCTGCGGCGCGCCGGGGCCGGCACCGCACTGGTCGACCCGCTGCCGTTCCACGACCTGGCCGAGCTCGGGTCGGCGATCGCCGACACCGAGTGGGTGCTGCATGCGGCCGCCCAGGACCTCCCCTGCCTCGCCGAGGTCGGCATGCGGCCGCGACGGGTCTTCGACACCGAGCTGGCCGGACGGCTGCTGAACTACCCGCGCGTCGGGCTGGCCTCGATGGTCGAGGAGCTGCTCGGCTTCCGGCTGAGCAAGGAGCACTCCGCGGTCGACTGGTCCACGCGGCCGCTGCCGGAGCCGTGGCTGTCCTACGCCGCGCTCGACGTCGAGATGCTGGTCGAGCTGCGCGACGCGATCCACCAAGAGCTGACCGAGTCGGGCAAGCTCGGCTGGGCGGAGGAGGAGTTCGCCGCGCTGCTCAACAGCTGGCAGTCCCCTGCACGCCCCGACCCGTGGCGCCGTACGTCGGGCATCCACCGCGTGCGCGGCAAGCGGTCCCTGGCCACGGTTCGCGCGCTGTGGAGGGTGCGCGACGAGATCGCCCGGCAGCAGGACATCACCCCGACCCGGGTCATTCGCGACGCGGCCATCGTGGAGGCGGCCACCGCCCAGCCGAAGAACCGCGCCGACCTGGCCGCCCTCGGCGGTTTCCGCGGCCGCGTCGCCCAGCGCAACCTCGGCAGGTTCGCCGACGCGATCGAGGACGCGCGCCGCCTGCCCGACACCGAGCTGCCCTCGCTGGTGGCCCGCTACGACGGGCCGCCGCCGGCGAAGGCGTGGGCCGACCGCGACCCGGAGGCCGCGGCGCGGCTGGCCGCGGCCCGCGAGGCGGTCGGCCAGGTGGCCGAGCAGCACCAGCTGCCGGTGGAGAACCTCGTCGCGCCCGACAGTGTCCGGCGGCTGTGCTGGGCTCCGCCCGAGCAGCCGACCGAGGAGGCGGTCGCCGACGCGCTGCGCGGCTACGGCGCGCGGGAGTGGCAGGTCGGGCTGGTGTCCGGCGTGCTCAGTGCTGCTTTGCAACCGTAGGCTGCGGCGACTCCTTGGCGGTCCGGGACCGCCGGGGCTTGCGCAGGAACAGCCAGCTCACCACGCCGAGGTAGCCGCCCCAGAGGACGACCTGCTCGATCGAGGGTCGCGGGTCCCAGCCGATGATCGCGATCAGGAAGTTGCCGACGTCGGTCTCACCGGTCAGCCACGGGAACATGGTGAGGTCGTAGACGGCGTCGTAGGACAGCGGCAGGTCGCCGATGTCCTGCAGGCTTCCGACCGCGCGTGACAGCAGTCCTGCGGCGAACAGGATCAGCACCACCCCGGTCACCTTGAAGAACTGGCGCATCGGCAGCTTCTTGCCGCCGATGACGACCATCCAGCCGAGTACGGCGGACAGCCCGAGGCCCAGCACCGCACCGGCGGTCAGCGCGAGCCCGGCGCTGCTGGTCGACAGCGCGAGCAGGAACACCGCCGCCTCGAACCCCTCACGCAGCACCGCGAGGAACGCGGCCGCCACGACCGCCACCTTCACGTTGCCGGCCGCGTGCATGGCCTGGTCCATGCTGGTGTGGAGCTCGCCGCGGATCTTCATCGAGTGCGCGCGCATCCAGAAGATCATCCAGGTCAGCACGGCAACCGCGAAGATCATCACGGCGGCGAAGGCACGCACCCGCAGGTCGCCCTCGAGACTGCCGATGCCCGCGTCCAGCGCGAGCCCGAAGCATGCGGCGATGACGAACGCGGCCGCGACCCCGACCCACATCGGACCCAGCAGGTCACGACGGCCGGTGCGCTGCAGGTAGGCGTAGAGGATCGCGATGACCAGGGCGGCCTCGAACCCCTCACGCAGCATGATCAGGAACGTGGCGAGCATGGTGTGGTTCTCCTGGGGTGGGTCTGCGTGGTCAGGAAGTCACGAGTGCTAGCCCGTGGAACCGGTCGACCCGGTGGAGCCCGTCGAGCCCGTCGAACCGCTGGAACCGGTCGAGCCGGTCGAGCCCGACCTGGTGCTCGAGCCGTCGTCGGAGCAGCCGGCCAGGCCGAGCGCGCCGGCCAGTGCAACGGCACCGGTGAGGGATGCGAGACGGGAGCGGTTCATGGAGTGGTCACCTCTCTGCGGTTCTGCGCCGGCTGCGGCCGCAGCGGCGCGTCGTGAACGTCGTCGGAGTCATCGGAGTCGTGGGTGTCCTCGGTCGTGCCGGCGGAGTCGTGGCGACGCAGGTGCCGCCAGGTCCACACCGCCAGCGCCGACAGCAGGCACAGCCAGACCACGTGCCCGACCATGAAGTCGTCACCGGTGTAGTCGGGCAGCACCGGACCGAGCAGGCGGTACGCCGGCGCCCACGCGTGGTGGTAGTGCAGCACCCAGGTGAGCGAGCCGAACAGGCCCTGCACCAGCAGGGCGCCCATGCCCACCACGCCGAGCAGGCCGAGCCCCAGGGCCAGCGGCCGCAGCCTCGGCAGCACCCGGTCAGCCAGCCACAGCACCGCCACCGCGGCCAGCGGAAGCACCACCACGACCTGGCGGCCGGGCGACCAGAAGCCCTCCATCGTCAGCGCCACCCACACCGCGGTGGCCCAGGCCGCGCACAGCGGCGCCAGCAGCGTCAGCCACCCGGCGGGCCGGCGTACGACGAGCGCGACCACGGCCGGCACGATCAGCAGCCACGCGGGCTGCCACGGCACGAGGCCGTAGTGCTGGTCGACGAACAGGCCAACGAGCCGCAGCGACCGGCCAACGTAGCTGGGGTCGACGCCGACCACCGAGAACTCGCCGGTCTGCTGGAAGTGGTCGCCGCTGGCGTAGACGGTCCAGCCGTGCCAGACCAGCTGGTGCAGCGCGAGGTAGGAGGCCCCGGCGACGGCCAGCACGCCGACCACCCCGGCGACCGGCCTCCAGCCGGCGCGACGCTGCAGCAGTACCAGCAGGAGGGCGGTGAGTGCCACGGCGACCGGCACGTACTTGCTGCCCAGCCAGGGAAGGGCCACCACGGCGGCCACGGTGCCCAGCACGTGGACCGACCGCAGCCGTGAGGTCGTCAGCAGGGCGAACGCGCCCAGGGTGACCAGCGCCGCGGGCATCTCGGGGTAGACCTGCTGGGAGTAGACACCCAGCGGCGGGGATGCGAAGGCGACCGCGGACCCGATGGCGGCCACCCGCGGTGACACCCCGAAGCGGCGTGCGGCGGTCCACGCCAGCAGTGCCGCGCAGGCCGCCGCCATCAGGCCGAGCGTGACCTTCGCGCCCACCCAGCCGAACAGGCCCGTCGGGACGGCGATCAGCACCGGCAGCAGCGGGTCGTGGGGAGAGATCTGCGACCCGTCGGCGAACGGCTCGGTCTGCACCGGCAGCGGGTCGGCGTGGAACACCCGCCAGCGCTGTGCCGCGAGCTCGTCGGTGATGTCGAGGTTGCCGTCCTCGGCCAGGGACAGCGCGGACAGCAGGTACTGCGGCTCGTCGACGCCGGTCTGCTGGTTGTGCAGTGACGGGACGCCGATCCCCAGGACCGCGGTCACGAAGGCCACCGCGGCCGGCACCCACAGCCACGCGCGTCCGGTCAGCACCTGGGTCGTCTGCCGGGTCGTCTGCCGGGTTGTCTGCCGGGTCATCGCGACGCCGCCAGCGCCTCGGTGTGGCTGTCGGGTCGGGTCGCTCGGGCACCGGCCAGGAAGCGGCGTACGACGTCGTCGAGGTCGGTGCGCGGGCGGAACCCGGTGAGCGCCTCGAGCCGCGAAGGGTCGGCCCAGGTGTCGGCCACCTCGTAGTGGGCGGCCGGCTCGACCCGCACGTCCAGATCCAGCGCCAGGCCCTTGCCCAGTGCGTCGAGTGCCTCCCGCAGGGTTCGCGGGGAGCCGGAGCCGAGGTTGACGACACCGTCGGCGCCGGACTCCAGCAGCGCGGCCAGGCCCCGGCCCACCTCGCGGATGCAGGTGAAGTCACGGGTGCGGTCGAGCGAGCCGAAGACACGTACCGGGTCGCCGGCGACCGCGGCCTCGGCCCACCGTGACAGCGCCATGTCGGCCCGCTGCCCCTCGCCGACCACGGTGAACGGCCGCACCACCAGCACGTGCCCGCCCGCGGCCGCCCGCCGTGCGCAGACCTGCTCGGTGCCGGCCTTGCTGCGGGCGTAGCCGCCGCGCGGGTGCAGCGGGTCGGTCTCGCGGCTGGCCCGGCCGAAGCGGGCGCCGCCGTAGACGCTGGAGGAGGAGGCGACCAGCAGCGGTACGTCCGGCCGTACCAGCTCGGCCACGGCCGCTGCCGCCTCGACGTTGTCG
>CBFGZI010000160.1:0-7555 GCA_965653225.1 uncultured Propionibacteriales bacterium
CAAGACCGGCGCGACCTCACAGGCAACCGACCAGATCCCATGCCCAAGCACGCAAACACGTCAGTTGCTCCCCCATGAACCTGAGCCGCGATCTCGGCGCGTGGCGCGCCGAGCGCAGCCGGCGCGTCCCGGCGGCCCGCCACTACAGGAAGCCCGGCCCGTAAGTGCCACGAAAGGTGCCCTGGGCGACCGACCGCACCGAGCATCGCGCCGCCACCACAGAACAGACCTCGCCTCTAACGGCCCCTCAGCCAACCCAACCCCGAGACCAGCGGAACCTCACAAGCACGATCCCGAATGCGTTCGCAGGAACCAGACTCAGACGACACGAAACTCACCGACGTGCGAGATCCAGCGTCGCGCTCCACCGAACCAACCCGTCGATCCCACGCACCCGCACGCTGACCTGGGCAGCTTCGCCGCATGCCTGACAGCGACCGTCGTCGGAGTTGCGTCCCCGGACCACACCCGAGACAAGCGCCCCGGTACCAAGCGCGAGCCCACTGGGCAACAGCGCCCGTCTGCTGAGCCGCGTCATACCCCGTCCTTCTCGGTCCGCCGCTGCATCAGCGACTGCACCAGCGACTGCGCCCCCGAACCGGCTCGGGTCTGCTTGACCGTCCACGCGGTGCAGGGCTACCAACGGAACCGGGCTCACGTGAAGCGGGCTCACCCAGAGCAGGCTCACGCGGTAGCGGCGTCGGGGACGTCGTCGCCGCCGAACCCGTCGTCGGCGATCGTGCCGTGCAGGTCCAACATCGCCCGCGCGGTGTCGGCCCACCGGAACTGCTCCGCGCGCCGGCGTGCGGCCTTGCGGCGTGCGCCGGCGTCGTGCGCGGCCAGGCGAAGCACGGCGTCGGCGAGCGACACCGGGTCCGGCGAACCCTGCTCACCGCAGTCGGGGTCGACCAGCTCGCGCCCGCCGCCGCGGTCGGCGGTCACCACCGGGGTGCCGCAGGCCAGGGCCTCGAGGATCGCCAGCCCGAACGTCTCCCCCGGGCATACCGACAGCGCGATGTCGGCCGAGGCCAGCCGAGCAGCCAGAGCCCGCCGGTCCCGCACGTGCCCGTGGAAGTGCACCGGCGCGTTTCTGCCGATCGCGCGCAGCTCGTGCTCGTGCGGCCCCCGCCCGAACACGTCCAGGCGCACCGGCACACCCCGCCGGTGCAGCGCGACCGCGGTGGCCACCGCCAGGTGCGGGCTCTTCTCCCGTGACAGCCGGCCGACGTGTACGAGCTTCAGCACCCCGTCGTCGGCCGGCTCGCCGCACTCGGGGTCGAACGTGTCGAGGTCGACGCCGAGCGGCACCTGCCGCAGCAGCGGGCTCGCGACCGCCGGGAACTCCTGCGCGGCGAACCGCGAGGTCACCACGATCGCGTCGAAACGTCGCGCCAGCACGCGGTTGAGCACCGAGACACCCGCCCCGATCCCCGACTGCCAGCCGGTGCGCAGCGAGAGCATCGCGTCGAGGCGCTCGTGCGAGAACAGCACACAGCCCACCCCGGCGCGGCGGGCCCACCCGGTGACCGGAAGCAGCGTGGACTTGTCGGAGAGCTCGACCGACGTCGGCCCGAACCGCTCCAGCACCTCGAGCACCCGCCAGGGCTCCACCAGCAGGCGGTAGCCCCCGCCCACCCGCGGAGCCCGCAGCTGCACCAGCGTTCCGGCCTCGGTCTCGCACACGTGGTCGCGCGCGCCGGGCGTGACGAGCAGACGGGCCGCGCCGGTGGCGGTGTAGCGAAGGCCGAGCATCTCGACCGCGGTCTTCATGCCGCCCGAAGCAGGACCGACGAAGTTGGCCAGCTGGGCGATGCGCAGCCCAGCGGCTCCGGGTCGGCTCACGCGGCGCGTCCGAGCGGCTGCGGGAGGACCGCCGCGTAGTGCTGGCGAACGAGGTCGTCCACGACCTGCCCCCACGTGCGACCGGCAACGCGCGCCACACCGCCCGCGGCCAGCCGGGTACGCATCTGCGGGTCGCCTGCCAGCGACCGCACGGCGCGCCGCAGCCCGTGCCGGTCGGCTGGGTCGTACAGCAGCCCGGTCGCGCCGTCGTCGACGAGGTCCATCGGGCCGCCCGCGGCCGGAGCGACCGTCGCCACGCCGCTGGCCTGCGCCTCCTGCACGGTCTGGCAGAACGTCTCGTGCTCGCCGGTGTGCACGAACACGTCCAGCGACGCGAAGGCGGTGGCCAGCTCCTCGCCGCGCAGCAGACCGAGGAACTCCGCGGCCGGGAGCGCGCGCTGTAGCGCCTCACGTTCGGGGCCGTCGCCGACCACTACCAGCCGGGTGCCGGGAACTCCGGCCAGCTCGGCCAGCCGGCGCACCTGCTTCTCCGCGGCCACCCGCCCGACGTACCCGACCAGCAGCTCGCCGTCGGGTGCCAACCGTCGACGCAGTCCCTCGTCGCGGCGGTCAGGGCTGAACAGGTCGAGGTTGACGCCGCGCCCCCACAGCGCCACCCGAGGCACACCGGCCGCGCGCAGCTGTAGTGCGGTGAACGTCGACGGGGCGAGAGTGCGGTCGACGCGGCTGTGGATCCGCCGGATCCAGGCCCACATCGCGGTGTCGGCGCGCACCCGGTACTGCCGCGCGAAGCCGACCAGGTCGGTCTGGAACACCGCGACCGTCGGCAGCCCGAGCCGCCGCGCCACGCTCATGCCGGCCGCACCGAGCACCGCCGGCGACGCCAGGTGCACCACGTCGGGAGCGAACCGGGAGAGCACGTCGGCGACCGCGCGGCGGTCCGGAAGGCCGACCGGGAAGCTCGCGTAGCGCGGCAGCGGCACGCTGCGCAGCCGCACGACGCGGACACCGGCGTAGGACGTGTCGCCCGGACCGGGAGCGACCACCAGCACCTCGTGGCCGGCGGCGGTCAGGCCGTCGACCACGTGCCTGACGGTGTTCGACACACCGTTCACCTGAGGGAGGAACGACTCGGCCACGATCGCTATCCGCACACCGCAACGGTGACGTCGGCGAGTGAACGCCCGGCGAGTCCGAGGTGTCGTGTCGACACCGGTGAGCTGTCGACGCGGCGCCGGCAGGTGACCGCGGTCGCACGGCGGGGTCTTGTCGTCACCTTGTAGCCATCAGACATCTACGTGGGTGGCGGTGTCGTTTCACCCCTCGGTGCTGATATGTGCCCCGATGAACGAACACATCAGCGTGATCGGGACCGGCTACCTCGGCGCCACGCACGCGGCCTGCATGGCAGAGCTGGGGTTCGACGTGCTCGGCGTCGACGCCGACGAACAGAAGGTCGACATGCTCGCCGACGGCGTCGTGCCGTTCGCCGAGCCGGGACTGGACGAGATGGTGGCCCGGAACGTCCGCGAGGGCAGGCTGCGCTTCACCACCTCGCTGGCCGAGGCCGCCGAGTTCGCGAACGTCCACTTCGTCTGCGTCGGCACCCCGCAGTCGCGAGACGGGCTGGGCGCGGACCTCACCGCCGTGTTCTCGGTCGTCGAAGGCCTGGCCCCGCTGCTGCGCCATGACAGCCTCGTCGTCGGCAAGTCGACGGTGCCGGCGGGCACCGCAGCCAGGCTCGCCGAGCGGGTGGCCGCGCTGGTCCCGCCCGAGGTCGTCGCCGAGGTCGCGTGGAATCCCGAGTTCCTGCGCGAGGGGCACGCCATCAAGGACACGCTGCGGCCCGACCGGCTCGTGCTCGGCGTCGCCTCCGCCGAGGCCGAGAAGACACTACGTCACCTGTACCGGCAGCCGATCCGCGAGGGCGTGCCGGTGGCGGTGACCGACGTGCAGACCGCCGAGCTCAGCAAGCTCGCCGCGAACGCGTTCCTGGCCACCAAGATCTCGTTCATCAACGCGATGGCCGAGGTGAGCGACCTGGCCGGCGCCGACATCGTCGCGCTGTCCGACGTGCTGGGGTACGACGACCGCATCGGGCGGCGCTGCCTCAACGCCGGCCTCGGGTACGGCGGTGGCTGCCTGCCCAAGGACATCCGCGCCCTCACCGCGCAGGCCGGTGAGCTCGGCGCCGACAGCGCCGGCACGTTGCTGTCCGCGGTCGACGCCGCGAACGCGCGCGTGCGCGAGCGCATCGTCGAGCTCGCCGTCGAGGCCTGCGACGGCGACCCCGCCGGCCGCCGGGTCGCGGTGCTCGGCGCCGCGTTCAAGCCGCTGTCCGACGACGTACGCGACTCGCCCGCCCTGCACGTCGCATCGGCGCTGCACGCGCAGGGCGCGCAGGTACACGTCTTCGACCCCGCGGCGGTGGACAACGCCCGCCGGATGGCGCCGATGCTCGACTACGCCGGCAGCGCCAGTGAGGCGCTCACCGGCGCCGACCTGGTGCTGCACCTCACCGAGTGGCCGCAGTTCCGTGCCCTGGACCCGATGGAGATGGCGCCCCTGGTCAACCGGCGCCGGATCATCGACGCCCGGCACAGCCTCGACCCCGACCGCTGGCGGCTGGCCGGCTGGAGCTACCGGGCGCTGGGCAGGTCGTAGGGCAGGTCGTAGGACAGGTCATAGGCCAACGGCGCAGGGCCCGCCGGGGCGGCCGGTCCGGACACCGCGGCGCGGCTCTGCCACCGGGTCGTCGCCTCGCTTAACGCCATCCGAGCCGCCCATGGCGCAAGGTCGCGAGCCCTGCGGCCCAGCCAGGGTGCGCCCGCGGTGGCGAGCCACACCAGGTCGCGCCAGGCGTTCGGCACCTCGCCCCCCGTCGCGACCTGCGCGGGCGGCTCGACGTCGTAGCCCAGCTCGCGCAGACCCGTGACGAACGCGTGCGCGAGACGACGGTGCCCCAGCTCGCCGGGATGCAGCCGGTCCACGCTCCAGAACTCCCGCTCGTAGACGACCGGCTCCGTGGTCAGGTCGATACGGACCCCGCCGTACGTCCGGTGCGCCGCGTCGTAGGCGTCGTTGACCACCTCGATCCGCCGCCACAGCGGCCGGCGCAGCATCCGCGGCAGCCCGAACACCTCACCGTGGTCGTGGAACCGGGCGGTCAGCACCGTCGCGCCCACGTCGACCAGCCCCGACACGCACGCGAACACGTCGTCGCGCACCCGTCCCGCGTCCCAGGTCGAGCGCATGGTGTCGTTGATCCCCACGATGAGCGACGCCAGGTGCGGCCGCAGCCGCACCGCCTCCTCGAGCTGGCTCTCCCGCACCGACCTGATGGTGGCGCCGGTGACGGCGAGGTTGGCATAGGTCAGCTGCCGGCGACACGCGAGCTGTTCGGCGAGGATGCTGGCCCAGCCTCGCCAGCCTCCGCCGAGCACTGGGTCACCGATGCCGACCGTCGTGCTGTCCCCTAGTGCGACGAACCGCAGCGTGTCCACACTCGTAAGTTCGGCTCGCGCGTTGAGGGTTCGTCGACGCGTGCTTGGCGTGTCGTTGAACCCGAAACGAACTGTCTGAAGGGGAAATGGCCCATCTGTGCTATTCCCTTGCGGGCCGTGGTTTACCAGCGTGGTTCCCGCTGCCGATGGCCCAAACTCGACAGTCGATCGTGCATGGCGCATCCGGCCGCAGACCAGCGTCGACAAAGGGGATGTCCGATGAGGATGCGAGCTGACCAGGTGCGCGAGGGGCACCGGCTTCGTGGAGCAGTAGTGACCAGGGTCCGGCCGGCCGTGGATGCGGGCGTGGTCCGGATCAGCGTGGACAGCGACACCCGGGTCGACTCCTCCATCGCGACGGGCACGTTCTGCTACCGGGCCGACGACATCCTCGATGTCGACATGGCCGCCCGGCCACGCCCGGTGGTACCGACCAAGCCGTGGACCAGACGCCGCAGCCGCGGCGACGACTCGCCGGTGCGTGCCTACCGCGTCGAGTACCAGGCCGCTGCCGGCGACGGGCACGTCATCGTGAGCTCCGACGGCAGCACCACGCCGAGCCTGGTCGTACGCGCGCACGACATGCTGCAGACACAGGGCATCGACGCCCGTATCCGGCGCATCGTGCCGGTCGACCTCGACAAGGCGTAGCGCCGGTCAGGCGACCTCGGGGTGCTCCGCAGGCGCCTGCACGACCACCGGCGCGTTCGCCGCGCCTACCGCCCGGCTGGCCACCTCGGCGGCACGCCGCGCCGCCTGGCGCTGGCGCACCAGCTGCAGCACGGTGGCGGCGAAGCGGTTCGGCGAGCCCGGTCCCAGCTCCAGCAGCCAGCTCTCGTCGGCGGCGCTGGCGGGGTTCCAGTAGGTGAGGGTCAGACTGTGCTCGTCCTCGGCCGCCTCGGCCTGCTTGATCTGGGCGTAGTCGAGCCGCTGGCGCTGGTAGACGCCGGCGCCCAGAGTCAGCCGGGCATGCAGCGCGCGGTCGGTGGCGACTACCCATGCCATGACCGGTCTGACGCCTCCGGACGAGCCCTGCGGGCCCGTCATCACCAGGGACACCTCGGAGTCGGCGACCCTGACCTCGTCGCGCTCCAGAACGTCCGCGAAAACCTGTCGCTGCAGCGACTGCGTGACCCACCCGTCGTCGTTGCCCGTAGCCCGCTTGTAAGGCGGAGCCTGCACCGGGCCCGACTTTCTTCCCCACCCGAACAACGCGCCATCCTCCTCGTGCGCATCCTTGCAGACCCGTTACCCGGTTCGCAGCGGTATTCACCGAACGGCTACCGCGACGTCGCGTCTTGTGCACACGCGGTGGCTGCGGGACGCTGTTACCGTGCCGGACCTGAGCGGTGATGCGAGCGAGGCCCTGCGATCTGTCGCACTCGGACCGCATGCCCGCATCGACGAGCTCCTCGCCACGCTGAGCGCGGAGCACCCCACCAACGCCGAGCCGCGGCGGATCCTCGAGCTCGTCGACACGTTCATGGCGACCACCAGCCGGCACCTCGCCGCCATCGACGAGGCGCTGCTGCCGGTCGCGAGCCGGCAGCTGCCGGACGGGCACGACCTGATCGTCGGCTACGTCGCCCAGGCCCGCCTGCTCGAGCAGACGCTGCACGCGGTCAAGGCGTCGATCTACGGCGACGTCAACGCCCGGCGCCTGCACGCCGACACCCTCCTGGAGGAGGCGCGAACCCTGCTGGCCGAACACCACGAGCGTGAGTCGGTGCTGGTCGACGGGGTCGTCGAGTCGCTGCCCGACTACGACCTCCGCGAGCTCGCCGAGCGGGTGCACCACACCGAGGAGCACGCCCCGACCCGGCCGCACCCGTACACCCCGCACACCGGCGTGCTCGGACGGGCGGTCTCACGCGTCTGGTCGGTCGTCGACAGCTTCTGGGACAGCGCCGAGGGGCGGGTCATCCCGCACCGGGTGCGGCCGCCGCACCCACGCAGCAACAGCCTGCTCACCCGCTACATGCTGGGCGCACCGCACTTCGAGGACAGCGAGCGGCAGCCGCGCGAGTAGCGCGCACTAACACGGCTCCCTACGACGCGCGCGCGTTTTTACGGGTTGCTGACGCGGGCCACTGACACTGACGGCTGTGGGACTCCTATCCCCCTGGAGTCTTTCTTCGGACCCGTGCCTCGTCGTCCCTCTGCCCCTTGGTTCGGCGGGGCCGGGTCTGTCTCCGCCGCAACGCGGTTCGACCGACCGCGGCACCGAGGCCGAGAAGCGCTGGGCGTCA
>CBFGZI010000161.1:0-7538 GCA_965653225.1 uncultured Propionibacteriales bacterium
CAGGATTTGAACCTGCGACCTCTGGGTTATGAGCCCAGCGAGCTACCGAGCTGCTCCACCCCGCGTCGGCGAACCCAAGCCTACGGGGGCCTCCGACCGTAGGCAAATCGGGATGAACGCGAGGCCACGTGACCGTGACCACGTCTCCGCAGGCGCGAGACCCGGTCCCCTACCGGCCCGACGGCGCCCCACCAGACGACCCACCAGACGCCCCACCGGACGGTGCCTGTGAAGGCGGCGTGGACGGCGACCCCGACGGCGCGCTGGTCTGCAGCTGCAGCGCCTGAGCGACCAGGCGATGCGCGTCGTTGATCGCCTTCTGGTAGCCGGCGAGGTCGTTGTTGCGCAGCGCGGCCTCGGCCTGGTTGAACTTGTCCTCGGCCTGGTTCAGCAGGTCGGCGACGTCCTGGTTGGCCGGCACCGCCGTACCGGTGCCCCCGCCGGGGCCGTTGGTGACCGGCACGCCCGAGTCCTCGCCGACGACCATGTCGAGGGCCTCGGCCAGGCTGGAGCCGTACCCGACGTTGTCACCGAACGACGCGAGCACGTAGGACAGCACCGGGTAGTTGCCGGAGCCCTCACCACGCTGGGTGTAGACCGGCTGCACGTACAGCAGCCCACCGCCGACCGGCAGCGTCAGCAGGTTGCCGAAGGTCGCGCTCGCGCCCGCGGTCTGCTTGAACGGCAGCAGCTGCTTGGCGATCCCCTCGTCCGAGTTGAACGCGTTCTGCACCTGGCCGGGTCCCTGCACCTGGGTGTTGCCCGGCAGCTCGAGCAGGTGGATGGTGCCGTAGTCGGGGCTGGACGCCTCCGCGTTCACCGACATCAACGACGCGAGGATCTCGCGCTCGGTCGGCACGAACACCGAGTTCAGCGAGAACTGCGGGTTGTTCTGGTCCGGTGGCACCGTCAGCGTGAGGTAGTACGGCGGCTGCTGCGTCTGCGTCGTCTTGGTCGGGTCGTCGGGCACCTTCCACCGGTCGTTGGCCTGGTAGAAGTCGCCGGGCGCCGTCACGTGGTACTTGGTGAGGATCTCCCGCTGCACCTTGAACAGGTCCTCGGGGTAGCGGAAGTGGTCCAGCAGGTCCGGCGGGATCTTCGACTTCGGCGTGACCGTGCCGGGGAACGCCTGGCTCCACGCCTTCAGCACCGGGTCCTTCGTGTCCCACTGGTAGAGCTTCACCGACCCGGTGTAGGCGTCGACAACGGCCTTCACCGAGTTGCGCATGTAGTTCAGGTCGTCGTTGGGTTGCGATGCCAGCGGACGGGTCTGGGTCAGGCTGTCGTTAGTCGCCTGGCCGAGCGAGAGGCGCTGCGACATCGGGTAGGAGTCGCTCTTGGTGTAGCCGTCGACGATCCACACGATGTGATGGTCGACCACGGCCGGGTAGGGGTTGCTGTCGACGGTGAGCCACGGGGCGACCTTCTCCACGCGCTCGCGGGGGGTGCGGTCGTACAGGATCTGCGAGTCGCTGTTGACCCGCGAGGACAGCATGATGTTGGGCTCGCGGAACTTGATCGCGTACAGCAGCTTGTTGAAGAAGCTGCCGACCGGCACACCGCCGTCGCCGTGGTAGGTGTAGGTCTGCGCCTGCGCGGCGCCCTCGGCGCCCTCGGGGACGTCCAGCTCGATCGGCCGGCCGTTCTCCTTGCCGCCGACGATCGAGTAGTTCGGCTCCATCTCGCCGAAGTAGACCCGCGGCTCGTAGTGGCCGAGCACGCCGCGCGGCGGGAGGTTCTCCTCCGCCCACACCGGCTGACCCTCGCTGGTGCGCTCGTTGCCGTATGCCGCGACCATGCCGAAGCCGTGCGTATAGAAGGTGTGGTCGTTGCTCCAGTTACGGCTGTCGGGGGCAACACCGTCGAGGTCGATCTCGCGTAGAGCCACGACCAGGTCGCGCTTGGTCCCGTTGATGTCGTACCGGTCGACGTCGAGGGACTGCGGCACCTGGTAGAAGCCGCGCACCTGCTGCAGCTGCTCGAAGGCCGGCGCCACCAGCGTGGGGTCGAGCAACCGGGTGCCGGGCAGCTCCTCGGCGTCGCCGCGCAGCTGCTCGGGGCTGAGGCTGGTCTTCGCGTCGTACTGCGTCACCTCGACGTTGTTGACACCGTAGGCCTGACGGGTGGCCTTGATGTTCATCGCGATGTACGGCGTCTCCTTGGCCTGCTCGGAGGGGTTGACCTGGAACTGCTGCACCAGGAACGGCCACACCCCGCCCAGCAGCACCGCGGACAGCACCAGTAGCCCGAGGCCCAGGCCGGGCAGCATCCAGGTACGGCGGATCACGTTGGCGAAGAACAGCAGCGCGCAGATGACCGCGATGACCATCAGGATGTTCTTCGCCGGCAGCACCGCGTTGTCGTCGGTGTAGGTCAGCCCGCTGATCAGCTTGCCGTTGGCGATAACCAGCCCGTAGCGGTCCATCCAGTACGCCAGGGCCTTCAGCAGCACGAACAGGCCCAGCAGGACCGACAGGTGGACCTGCGCGGCGCCGGAGACCTTGTCGGTCGCGGACTGCAGCGAGATCCCGCCGTACAGGTAATGGGTCACCGCGGCGGCGATCAGCGCGAGGATCAGCAGCGCGAAGCCGAACCCGATCAGGAACCGCCAGAACGGGTAGTCGAAGACGAAGAAGCCGATGTCGATGTGGAACTTCAGGTCCGTCCGGCCGAACGGCTGGCCGTGGCGCCACAGCAGGTAGGTCTGCCACTCCGAGGCCGCGCTCGACCCGCCGAAGAAGAACATGACCGCGCCCAGCCCGATCATGAGCAGCCGACGGATCGGCTCGACCACGTCGCGGTAGCGGTCCAGGCTGCGCTGCTCCTTCGAGAGCAGCGTGTGCACCGGCCGCACCCGGTAGGCGATGACCACGTTGGCCACGACCGCCACCGCCAGCAGCAGGCCGAACACCACGAACAGCAGCACGCGGGTGGCCAGCATCGTGCTGAACACGTTGGGGTGGTCGACCGAGTGGAACCACAGCCGCTCGGTCCACAGGCTGGTGAAGGTGGACCCGAGCACCAGCAGGGCCACGACGGTGACCAGCGTCGGGATCAGGGCGCGGGGTGGCCCAGAACGCCCGCCGGCACGCGGGCCAGGAGGCTGGCCGAACACGCGGCCCTCGTCGAACAGACCACTCACCGGTCCAGTCTCCCTCAGTCTCGCAGTGTGTCGAGCAGTAAACGCGTCAAGTTCGGCACCAGATCGGGGCCTTGGACCAGCGCCCCCTCGTGAGTGCGAACGCGCAGGACGCAGTGCTGGTTCCCGTCGCGGACCACCCCGGCGGCCATCCGCACCTCCTGCCGGTCCGGATGGGCCGCCGCGTACTCCTGCGCCAGGGCCGGGTCCTCGGGCACATCCTGCTCCGCATCCGGCGGCAGCGCGAGCCGCTCCAGCACCGCCGCGCAGCCGGCCACCTCCGCCGGCCACATGATCCCCTGCAGCGTCTCCTCCAGCGGCCGGTCGTGCGGCAGCGCCTCCTGCTGGACCGGCGTCAGCGACCCGGCCGCCCCCGCGGCGTCCAGGCCCAGCTGCTCGGCCAGGGCGGGCTCGCGGGCCAGCAGCTCGTCGGTGGGCACCAGCGCGTACAGCTGCGGCGGCTGGTCCCAGCCGGCCTCGTGCGCGTGCGCCTCGATCTCGCGCACCGCCTGCGCGAGCGGGGTCTCCTGGGGCTCCTGCGCGCCGGTCATGGCGCGCAGCTGGGCAGGGCCGCGTGCGGGTCGCGGGCGAGCTTCTTGACGGAGTCGAGCGCCGAGGCCAGCGTGCGCACCCGAACCAGCCGGATGTCGTCGGCGTCGGCCTGCCGGGCCTCGCCACAGTTGGCGCTCGGCACCAGGAACACCGAGGCGCCCGCGTCGGCCGCGCCGGGGATCTTCTGCTGGATCCCGCCGATCGGCCCCACCTTCCCGCTCGGGCTGATGGTGCCGGTGCCGGCGATGTGCTCGCCGCCGGTCAGCGCGCCGGGGGTGAGCTTGTCGATGATCGCCAGCGAGAACATCAGCCCCGCGCTCGGCCCGCCGATGCGGTGGCCGAGCTCGATGGAGACGTCGAACGGCAGCGTCGGGTCCTCGCCGATCACCACCCCGACCACCGTGCGGGAGGGGTCGGACGGGTCGGCCTCGGTCGGCGACTTCACCTGCACGGTCCGCCCGTCCCGGCGCACGGTGAGCTCGGCCGTCTGGCCGGGCTTCACGCGCTGCAGCAGCCTGCTGACGTCGGTCGCCTTCTCGACCTTGGTGCCCCCGACCGCGGTGATGGTGTCGCCCGCCTGCAGATGGCCCTGCGCGGGCGCGCCCTTGGTCACCGAGTGCACCGTCACCGAGATCGGGACCTTGAAGCCGAGCTGGCTCAGCGCCGCGATCGCGGCGGAGTCCTGCGAGGAGGCCATCTCCACCGCGCCCTCGTGCTCGGTCTGCTGCACCGACACCTGCGGCGGGTAGTAGAGGTCGCGCGGGACCAAAGCGTCCTTCGGGCTGAACCAGGCCAGCAGCGCGTCGCCCAGGGTCAGGGCGGCCGTGGGCGCGGTCACCGACACCGTGGTCAGGTCCAGCTGCCCCTTGGTGGGGTAGGTGGGGTGCCCGGACACGTGCACGATCGGGGAGCCGCCGAGGTCGCCGAGCGTGTTCTGCACCGGTCCGGGTCGCATGACGACGAACGGCACCGGGCGCAGCCAGGCGACCAAGGACAGAGCGACCAGGAGCAGACCGGCCACCAGCAGTGACGCGGTGCGACGACTCATGCGGTGAAGCCTCTCACCGCCCGGGCCGGGTCTCGCGTACGGGCCGCGAGCGGCGTACGGCGACCCCGCTCACCACGTCGCGCGGCGGCGGACCAACACCCTTGCCCTGCGCCGGATGGGGCTTGCGCAGGGCGGCGGCGAAACGCTCGTACGCCTCCTCGGAGTCGTCGGCGTCGAGGCGGCGGTCACGTCCGGCCCACGAGGCCCACAGCATGGCGAGCACCGTCACCACGGCGGGCGGCACGAGCCAGAGCAGGATCTCCACCCCACCAGGGTAGGCGGTGGACGAAGTGCGGACAGTTCCACCGCGCCGATCCGCGATCGCCGTGTCCCGGCGGGCGCCTACGGCGTGCCCACCCACTCGTCGCTGCCGTCGCGGAAGCGCTGGTGCTTCCAGATCGGCACGCTCGACTTGAGGTCGTCGATCAGCGTCCGGCAGGCGTCGAACGCGTCGCCGCGGTGGGCGCAGGACACCGCCACCACCACCGCCAGGTCACCGACCTCGAGATCGCCGACGCGGTGCACCGCGGCCAGGCCGACGACGGGGTACGCCGACACCACCCGCTGCGCGACCGCCCACAGCTGGTCGAGCGCGCTGGGGTGGGCGCTGTAGCTGAGCCGGGTGACGTCGCGTCCGCCGTCGTGGTCGCGCACGGCGCCGACGAACACCGCCTCGCCGCCGGCGGCCGGGTCGGCCACGGCGGCCCGCACCTCGTCGACCGAGAGGGGACTGTCGCGCAGGTCGACCAGCCGGATCACGTCGCTCACACCGCGACAGTAGCCGGGTTGCCGTCCGAAGTAGGTTGGACCCATGGCTGATCGACCCCCCGACCGTCCCGACGACGGCGACGACGACGCCAGCCGCAAGAACAACCCGTTCGCCGGGACCCCGTTCGAGCAGCTGTTCTCGGCGTTCACCTCGGGCGGCGGTGGCGGGATGCCCGACCTGTCGCAGCTGATGTCGCAGGTGCAGCGGATGATGACGCCGTACTCCGGCTCGGTGAACTGGCCGCTGGCCAAGGACACCGCGCGCGGCCAGGTGGCCAAGGAGCAGGACCCGTCCCCCACGAAGGCCGACCAGGACGCGGTCGCCGACGCGGTACGGCTGGCCGAGCACTGGCTCGACGAGGCGTGCGAGTTTCCCGCCGGCGCCTACCGCGCCGTGGCGTGGAGCCGCGCGGAGTGGGTGGAGAAGACGTTCCCTGCGTGGGAGAAGATCGTCGAGCCGGTGGCCGGGCACATCAACTCCGCCATGGAGAAGGCGCTTCCCGAGGAGGCCCGCAGCATGGCCGGCCCGATGATGGGGCTGCTGAGCCAGGCCGGCGGGTCGATGTTCGGCGCGCAGGTCGGGCAGGCGATCGCCGGGCTGGCCGGTGAGGTCGTGTCCTCCTCCGACATCGGCATCCCGCTCACCAACGGCGACGAGGCCTCGCTGGTCCCGCGGAACGCACGGGACTTCGGTGAGGGCCTCGGGCTCGACGCCGAGGACGTGCTGCTCTACCTGGCGCTGCGCGAGTGCGCGCACCAGCGGCTGTTCCGGCATGTCTCGTGGCTGCCGTCGCACCTGCACAGCGCGGTCGAGGCGTACGGGCGCGGCATGACCATCGACATGTCCAAGATCGAGAGCTCGCTGAGCTCGCTCGACCCCACCAACCTGGAGAGCATGCAGGAGGCGCTGGCCGGCGGGCTGTTCGAGCCGGAGCAGACCACGGAGCAGAAGGCCGCGCTGAAGCGGCTCGAGACCGCGCTGGCGCTGGTCGAGGGCTGGGTCGACGACGTGGTCGGGCAGGCCACCCAAGGCCGGATGCCCGGAGCGTCCAAGCTGCAGGAGGCCGTACGCCGGCGCCGCGCCGCGGGCGGGCCGGCCGAGGAGACGTTCGCCGCGCTGGTGGGTCTGGAGCTGCGGCCACGCCGGCTGCGCGACGCCGCCACGCTGTGGGGTGCGCTCCGGTCGTCGCGGGGTACCGCGGCACGCGAGCATGTCTGGTCGCATCCCGACCTGATGCCGACCGCGGCTGACCTCGACGACCCGCTGGGCTTCTCCACCGGCGGCCGGGCCGACGACGTCGCGGCGGTCACCGACGAGGAGTTCGACGCCGCGCTGGCCGAGCTGCTCGACTCCGGCGGCCAGAGCAAGGGCGAACAGGGCACGGGCGAGCAGGGCACGACGGACGCCGGCGACGACCGCCCGGACGACGACGGCGACCAGAACCCGCCCGACGACCGGCCCGAGGACCCGCCGCAGCGGTGAGCCTGCACGCCGACGCCACCGACGTACTCACGCGCTGGCATCCGCCCGACGACACCCAGGCGCAGCTACGCGCGCACTACCTGCAGCACCTGCGGGACAACGCCGACGGCATGTGGCGTGAGTGCAGCCCCGACCACGTGACCGCGAGCGCGGTACTGCTGTCGGCGGACTCCTCACAGGTGCTGCTCACGCTGCACGGCAAGCTACGCCGCTGGCTGCAGCTCGGCGGGCACTGCGAGCACCCCGACGCCACCCTCGCCGACGCGGCTGTGCGCGAGTCGGTCGAGGAGTCCGGCATCGACGACCTGCGGCTCGACCCGACGCCGGTGCTGCTGTCCCGGCACGAGGTGCCCTGCGGCCCGGTGCGTCCCGCGCACCACCTCGACGTGCAGTACGTCGCGGAGGCGCCTGCGGGCGCGGTACCGGTGGCCAGCGCGGAGTCGGAGCAGCTGCGCTGGTTCCCCGTCGACGGACTGCCCGCCGACACCGACGACTCCGTACGCGCGCTGGTCGCGCAGGCGCTGGCGAGGGTGCGGCCAGTCCGGCGC
>CBFGZI010000162.1:0-7456 GCA_965653225.1 uncultured Propionibacteriales bacterium
GAACACCGGGCGCCCGACTTGCGTCCCCCGCGGGGTCGCGTGTCAGTTCTGGATACATGCGCCGCGGCGTGGATGACACGCGACCGTTGCCGACCCGTCGCTGAACACGAACCCGGCGACGATCGTGGCCAGCAGGACGAAGAAGACGGCGAACCCGGTGGGCATGCCCGATCTCCGATGTGACCGAATTGCGCGGATCACGAACCACCCCGGACAGTCGTGTGTCGTCTCTGGACACCTTCGCTGCGGCGTGGATGACACGCGACTGTCGCGGACGTCGGCGAGGGCTGTCGCGGGCCGGCGCCGGACGCTGCGTTCAGCGGTCATACGGCTGGCAGCGCGGGCACCAGAACGTCTGCCGCTCCCGGCCGGGCTCGCCCTGGTCGTCGGCGCTGACCGCGGTGCCGCAGCGCCGGCACGGCTGCCCGCCGCGTAGGTAGACCCAGGTACGGCGACCGCGTCGGGTGTCGCCGGTGGTGGTCTGCTCGGCCCGGTCGCGGTTGGACTCCAGCAGTGTCTTGGCGCGCACCACCAGCCGGTGCAGGTCGCCGACCTCGCCCACCGGCAGCCGCGGGTGCACGCCGGTCAGGAAGCAGACCTCGGACTTGTACAGGTTGCCGATCCCGGCGAGGTTGCGCTGGTCGAGCAGCGCGTCGCCGACCTCGCGCTGCGGCGCCGCGAGCAGCCGGCGCACCGCCTCGTCGGGGTCCCAGTCGGGGCCGAGCAGGTCCGGCCCGAGGTGTCCGACCAGGCGCTCCTCGTCGGCCCGGCGTACGACGTCGACCGCGCCGAGCTCGAAACCGACCGCCACCCAGGGCTGCGTCCTCAGCACCACGCGCGCCTGGTAGCCGGGGCGGCGCCACCGCGACCCGGGGCGGTACAGGTGCCACGAGCCCTCCATCTTCAGGTGGGTGTGCAGCGTGGTGTCGTCACCGATGCGGTGCAGCAGGTGCTTGCCGTGCGCGAGCACCTCGTGCACCACCTGGCCGGACAGGTCGACGGTGGCGTGCTGCGGCACCCGCAGCTGCGACTCGGTCAGCGTCTCCCCGGCCAGCGCGCGGTGCATCCGGCGCGCGGCGCGCCAGACGGTGTCGCCCTCGGGCACGCGCGCTCAGCCCCGCAGCCGCAACCCGCGCGGGGTCGCGTGGAACCCGGCCGCCTGCAACGTGCGGCCCAGCGCCGATCCCAGCGCCGACCCGAGCACCTGCGCGCCGTCGGCGCGCTCGACGGTGAGCTTGCCGAGCGCGCCCTCGCGCACGGCCAGCGCCAGCGCGTCGACCGCCGGCTGCAGCGTCTCCTCCTCCGACGTGAACGTCAGCAGCGTGCGACCGCCACGCTCGACGTAGAGCACCAGCGTGCCGTCGACCAGCACCACCAGCGCTCCGGCCTTGCGGCCGGGCCGGTGCCCGCTGCCCGCACCGTCTCCGTCGGTGCCCGCCTCGACCGGCCGGTCCGGCCATGCAAGCGCGGCGCCGTAGGGGTTGGCCGGGTCGCACGCGGCCAGGGCGAGTGCCCGCGGCGCCTGGTCGGAGCTCTCCGACGCCGTCGCCCGCAGCCGGTCGACCGCGCCGGCGGCGCCGAACTGTGCCGCGCCCAGCCCCTGCACGAAGTAGCCGCGGCGGCAGCGCCCGCTCTCCTCGAACGCCGACAGCACGCGGTAGACCCCGGCGAACCCGCCCGGCACCCGCTCGCTGACCACCGCGCCGCGGGTCACCACGCCGTGCCGGTCGAGCAGCGCCTCCGCCGACGCATGCGCCCGCCGGGTCGGATCCGGCTCGCGCTCGGGCAGCAGCGACCACCGCCCCGCCGCGGTCGGCGGGCCGGTGCGGGTGGGCATCGGTGCACGGCCGTACGAGCGGCGGCCGTGCACTCGTGCCCGGGGCGGGGTGCGCCGGGTGCGGTGCGCGGACCGGCCGCCGCTGATGAGCGTGCGCAGCGGGGCGAGCGTGTCGTTGCTGACCTGGCCGGACCAGACGAGGTCCCACAGCGCGGCCACGACCGCCTGGTCGTCGGTGGCGCCGATCGCGTCGGCCAGCTGGCGGAAGAAGAACGCCCCACCGCCGCCGAGTGCTTCCAGGATCGACTCGTGCAGCGGGCTCGACTCGACCTCGACGACGTCGGGCAGCGTCAGGTGGGCGCTGTCGGCAAGGTGCAGCGCCACCCAGCCGTCGGTGCCGGGAAGGCTGCCCATGCCCGACCACAGCACCTCCCCGGACGCGGTCAGCTCGTCGAGCATCGCGGGGGAGTAGTCGCTGATCCGCGACCCCAGCACGAACGGTTCCAGCGCCGACGCGGGCACCGCGCACCCCGCCAGCTGCTCGACCACCGACAGCACGCCGTCGACCCCGCGGAGCCGTCCGCCGACGTTCTGCCAGGCGGGCAGGAAGCGCCCAACGGCCTGCGGGTCGACCGGCTCGATCTCCTTGCGCAGCGCCGCCAGGCTTCGCCGCCGCAGCCTGCGCAGCACCTCGCTGTCGCACCACTCGGTGCCCTGGCCGCCGGGCCGGAACTCGCCCTCGACGATCCGGCCGGCCCCCGCGAGCCGCTGCAGCGTGTCGTGCACGACCGCGACCCCGAGGCCGAGGTGGCCGGCCAGGTCGGCCGGCACGAACGGGCCGTGGGTGCGGGCGTAGCGCGAGACCAGGTCGCCGAGTGGGTCGGCCAGCGGCTCGGTGAACGCCCCCGGAGTGCCCACGGGGACGGGTACGCCGAGCGCGTCGCGCAGCCGGCCGACGTCCTCGACCGCGGCCCAGCGCTCCACGCCGGCGACGCGCACCCGGACCAGCCGGCGGCTCTCGGTGAGGTCGACCAGCCACTCCTCGAACGGCGCGCCCTCGCCGCTGCGGCGCCCGACCTCCTCGGTGGTCAGTGGCCCGAGCAGCCGCACCAGGTCGGCGACGCCCTCGGCGTCGGTGGCGCGACGTTCGTCGGTCAGGTGCTGCAGCTCGGCCTCGGTCTGTGCCAGCACGTCTGGGTCGAGCAGCTCCCGCAGCTCGGCCCGGCCGAGCAGCTCGGCCAGCAGCGAGGAGTCGAGCGACAGCGCCGCGGCCCGCTTCTCCGCCAGCGGGCTGTCGCCCTCGTACATGAACGCGGCGACATAGCCGAACAGCAGCGACCGCGCGAACGGCGACGGCTCGGTCGTGGACACCTCGATGACCCGCACCCGCCGGGAGGCGACCTCGCGCATCAGCTCGGTCAGCGCGGGCACGTCGTAGACGTCCTGCAGGCACTCGCGCACGGTCTCCAGCACGATCGGGAACGAGCCGTAACGGCTGGCCACGTCGAGCAGCTGCGCCGACCGCTGCCGCTGCTGCCACAGCGGGCTGCGACGACCGGGATGACGACGCGGCAGCAGCAGCGCCCGCGCCGCGCACTCGCGGAAGCGTGACGCGAACAGCGCCGACGACCCGACCTCGGTCGTCACCATCTCGTCGACCTCGTCGGGATCGAGCACGAACACGTCGGCCCCGGGCGGGTCCATGTCGGTCTCGGGCACGCGCAGCACGATGCCGTCGTCGCCCGACACCGCCTGCGCGTCGACGCCGTAGCGCTCGCGCAGCCGCACGCCGACCGCCAGCGCCCAGGGTGCGTGGACCTGGGTGCCGTAGGGCGAGTGCAGCACGATGCGCCAGTCGCCGAGCTCGTCGCGGAACCGCTCGACCAGCAGTGTGCGGTCGTGCGGCAGGTGGCCGGTGGCCTCGCGCTGCTCGGCCAGGAACGACACCAGGTTGCCCGCCGCCCACGCGTCGAGTCCGGCCCGCTCGGCACGTGCGGTCGCCGCCTCGGTGTCGAGCCGCCCGAGCTCGCGTACGAACCCGCCGACCGCGCGGCCGAGCTCGGCGGGCCGGCCGAGCGTGTCGCCCTTCCAGAACGGCAGCCGGCCGGGCTGTCCGGGCGCGGGGCTGACCAGGACCCGGTCGTGGGTGATGTCCTCGATCCGCCAGGACGTCGCACCCAGCGCGAACACGTCACCGACGCGCGACTCGTAGACCATCTCCTCGTCGAGCTCACCCACCCGAGAACCCGCGGCGGAGCCGCCGGATGACCGAGCCTCGCCGACGAGGAACACGCCGAACAGCCCGCGGTCGGGGATGGTGCCGCCGGAGGTGACCGCCAGACGCTGTGCGCCGGGCCGCGCGGTGAGCTGCCCGCTGACGCGGTCCCACACGATGCGCGGGCGCAGCTCGGCGAACTCGTCGGAGGGGTAGCGGCCGGCGAGCAGGTCGAGCGTCGCGTCGTACGCCGACCGCGGCAGAGTGGAGAACGGCGCGGCCCGGCGCACCACGTCGTACAGCGCGTCGACGTCGAGCGCGTCCACCGACACCGCGGCCACCACCTGCTGGGCCAGCACGTCGAGCGGGTTGTGCGGCATCCGCAGCGCCTCGATCGCGCCCTCGCGCATCCGCTCGACCGTGACCGCGGTCTGCACCAGGTCGCTGCGGTGCTTGGGGAACAGCACGCCGCGTGACACCTCGCCGACCTGGTGTCCGGCGCGGCCGACGCGCTGCAGGCCGTTGGCCACCGAAGGCGGCGCCTCGACCTGCACCACGAGGTCGACCGCGCCCATGTCGATGCCGAGCTCGAGGCTGGACGTGGCGACCACGCACGGCAGCCGCCCGCGCTTGAGGTCGTCCTCGATCAGCGCCCGCTGCTCCCTGCTCACCGAGCCGTGGTGGGCGCGGGCGATCACCGGCGCCACGCTGCCGTCGGCGCCGAGAGCCTTGCCGCTCTGCGCCATCGCCTGTGCGGGCACGGTCTCGTCGTCGAGCTCGGCGCCGGCACGTTCGGCGGCGATCTCGTTGAGCCGCGCGGTGAGCCGCTCGGCCAGCCGCCGCGAGTTGGCGAACACGCTCGTCGAGCGCTGGTGGTCGAGCTGGTCGACGTTGCGCTCCTCGTGGTGCGGCCCGGGCGCCGCGCGCCGGTCGCCGCCCGACGCCGGGCCCTCCAGCTCGTCGTCGCCGAGACCGCCGACCGTGCCAAGCTCGCTCATGTCCTCGACCGGCACGACGACCCGCAGGTCGACCTCCTTGCCGTGTGCGGGGGAGACGACCTCGACCGGCTGACGACCGCCGAGGAAGCGGGCGACCTCGTCGACCGGCCGTACGGTCGCGGACAGGCCGATGCGCTGGGCGGGTGCGTCGAGCAGGTCGTCGAGCCGCTCCAGCGACAGCGCGAGGTGTGCCCCGCGCTTGGTGCCGGCCACGGCGTGCACCTCGTCGACGATCACCGTGTCGACGCCGCGCAGCGACTCCCGCGCCTGCGAGGTGAGGATCAGGAACAGCGACTCCGGCGTGGTGATCAGGATGTCGGGCGGGGTCTTGCCGAACCTGCGCCGCTCGGTGGCGGGGGTGTCGCCGGAGCGCACGCCGACGGAGATGTCGGGCTGGTGTGCGCCGAGGCGCTGCGCGGTGGCGCGGATGCCGGCCAGCGGCGCCCGCAGGTTGCGCTCGACATCGACCGCCAGCGCCTTCAGCGGCGAGACGTACAGCACCCGGCAGCGCCGCTGCGGGTTGTCGGGAACGTCGCCGACCGCGAGCCGGTCGAGCGCCCACAGGAACGCCGAGAGCGTCTTGCCCGACCCGGTGGGCGCGACGACGAGGGAGTTGCGGCCCGCGCTGACCGCCTGCCACGCGCCGACCTGGGCAGGCGTCGGCTCGGCGAACGCCGCGCGGAACCACTCGCGGGTCGCCGGCGAGAAGCGCCCGAGAACGGACGACGGGTCGCCTGCCATGGCCCCATTCAACCGGGTCCCACCGACAGGGGTGCTGCCGCAGCACTCCGGGCTTGCTTCGGACCCGGTTCGGACGAGAATGCGAGTGCGCGGTTCGGCGGACGTTGTGGCGGGGCGGGAAGGCGGCGACATGGACGAGGACGACGGTTGGTTCGCCTACTCCGAGGCCCAGCCGGGGGTCGTCGGCGGCGGCGGTGGCTTCGCGACCCTCACGGTCGACGGTCGCGCAGGTGCGGACGATGGACCGTTCGAGCTCGCTGACGTACGCCGCCTGGGCCGGCGCGCCGCGCGCACCCTGGTCCGGATCGCCCGGGCCGACGAGCGGCCGACGCTGTCGCGGATGCTGGGCGAGCACCTCGGGCCCGAGTCGGGCAGCTTCGACGTGGTGTCGGAGTCGTGGGCCGGCTACGACCACCCCAACGTGCAGCGCGGCATCGACGCGTGGCTGGCCGAGTCCGGGCGTGAGCACCGGCTCGTCGGTGTGCGTGACTACCAGCACCGCTCGTTCGGCCTGGCCGAGCTGCTCGCCGGGGAGCGGTACGGCCCCAGCCCGGGCAACGTGGCGCGCGTCAACCGTCCGGTCGGTCCCGACGAGGTGTTGGCGTGCGTGCGGTGCGGCGTCTACCTCGTCACCGAGGCGCACACCCGCACGGCCCTGCTGCTGCGCGATGCCGACCCCGAGTCCGGCAGCCGCAACGTGAGCGTGCAGATCGTGAGCACGGACCCGGCGCGGGCCGGCCAGGTCGCGTCGGAGCTGCGCGCCGCCACGCTCGAGCACAACGCGTTCCGCCACCAGGTGGTGTCGTTCGGCGGGCGGATGTTCGAGTACGGCGAGACCCCGCTGCAGTTCCACCACCGTCCGCACATGTCGGTCGAGGAGCTGATCCTCCCCACGACGACGCTCGAGGCGGTGCAGCGCCAGGTGGTCGAGGTCGCCCGGCACAAGGAGCGGCTGCTCGCCGCGGGACAGCACCTCAAGCGCGGTGTGCTGCTGCACGGGCCGCCGGGCGTGGGGAAGACGCACACCGTGCGCTTCCTGATGAGCAGGCTCACCGAGACCACGGTCGTCCAGGTGACCGGCGAGTCGATGGGCATGCTGTCGGCCGCGTGCTCGGTCGCCCGCGCGCTGCAGCCGGCGATGGTGGTGATCGAGGACGTCGACCTCATCGCCGAGGAGCGCGGCGAGTACCCCGGACAGCACCCGATGCTGTTCCAGCTGCTGAACGAGATGGACGGCCTGGAGGAGGACACCGACGTGGTGTTCGTGCTGACCACCAACCGGGCCGACCTGCTCGAGCCGGCGCTGGCGGCCCGGCCCGGACGGGTCGACCAGGCGGTCGAGCTGGTGCTGCCCGACCCGCACGCGCGCCGACGGCTGTTCGACCTGTACCGCGGCGGCCTCGACATCGACGAGTCGAACCTCGACCAGGTCCTCCGGCGCACCGAGGGCGTGACCGCCTCGTTCCTCAAGGAGCTGCTGCGGCGGGCCGCGGTGCTCGCCGCCGCCCGTTCGGACACCGACGAGACGGCACCGCTGCACGTCTCCGCCGCCGACCTCGACGACGCCGTCGACGAGCTGCTCGACACCCGCAACTCCATGACCCGGGTGCTGCTCGGTGCCCGCCACTTCGACAGGTCGTAGCCGCCGGGTCTTCCGCAGAGGGGAGTCCCGGCCGGTGTCTGCGCGGCCGGTGTCTGCGCGGCCGGTGTCTGCGCGGCCGGTGT
>CBFGZI010000163.1:0-7255 GCA_965653225.1 uncultured Propionibacteriales bacterium
TGTGGATGAACCTCAAGCGGATCATCGGCTCGCACTTCGCCAACTACCGCGAGGCCTGGGAGGCCAACCGGCTGATCGACAAGGGCCTCATCCACCCGACCCTGTCCAAGACCTACACGATGGAGGAGACCGGGCAGGCCGCGTACGAGGTCCACCGCAACCTGCACCAGGGCAAGGTCGGCGTGCTCTGCCTGGCTCCGGAGGAGGGTCTCGGGGTTCGAGACACGACCAAGCGTGACAGGCATCTCAACGCTATTAACCGTTTCCGGGGGGCGTAGGCTGGGGGCCGGCCATCACCGGCCCTGACAGGCCCGACAAACGAGGTGAAGCGCGCGATATGAGTGACTACCGTGGACTGTCCATCTTCGACGACAACGACAGCAGCGAGAGCGACTCCTCGTACTTCCCGGTAACCCGTCGCGGCGGCTACGACAAGGCGGCCGTGGACAAGTTCGTGGCGGCCAACGAGCAGGGCCGTCAGGAGGCTGCTGCGGCGCTGAAGTCGGAGCGGCAGCGGGTCGCCGACCTCGAGTCCGAGGTCGAGATGCTCCGGGAGCAGCTGACCGAGGCCTCGGAGCCGACCTACACCGGGCTCGGCGGGCGCGCGTCCAAGCTGCTCAGCATGGCGGAGGACCAGGCGGCCGAGGTAACCCGCAACGCCCGTCGGGAGGCGCAGCAGCTGCGCGAGCAGGCCGAGCGTGACGCGGCCGCCCTGCGCGCCGACGCGGCCCAGGAGGCCGACGACATCCGTACCGTGCAGACCGAGGAGATGGACGACCTCAAGGCCCGCGCCCAGAGCGAGGCGGAGACACTGCGCCGGCACGCCCGGGCCGAGGCCGACGACCTGCTCGCAGCCGCAAAGCGCGACTCCGAGCAGATGCGACTGGCCGCACAGCAGGAGACCAACGGCCTGCGCACGACCGCCCGCCGCGAGGCCGAGCAGGCCAAGGCGGCGGCCGACCGCGAGGTGCAGGAGGCCCGGCGCACGCTCGCCGTGGAGAAGGAGCGGCTCACCAAGGAGGCCGCCGAACGCCACAGCCAGGCGATCGAGGAGACCGAGAGGCTGCTGCACGAGGCCGAGGAACGCGCCGCCGCGGCACAGCAGCGGATCTCCGAGGCCGCCGAGCAGGCCGCCCGTCAGCGCCAGCAGGCCGAGCAGGACGCCGAGCGCATCGTCTCGCGCGCCCGCCGCGAGGCCGAGCAGATCGTCACCGCCGCACGCCGGCAGGCCGAGCAGATCACCGCACACGGGAAGGCCGACTCCGAGCGCGCGATGGAGTCGATGCGCCAACAGCTCGAGGCCCTGCAGAAGCGGCGCGACGGCATCGTGGCGCAGCTCTCCGCGCTGCGCGACGTGGTCGCGGGCTTCGCCGGCTACGACGACGATGACGGCTCGCAGAGCCAGGCGCACCAGCCGCAGGGTCGCCAGCAGCAGGGCCGCCAGCAGCAGGGCCGGCAGCAAGACCGTCAGGCACGTGAGCAGGGCGACGACCCCGAGGCCACGCAGATGATGGACGCGGTGTCCGACCGCGGCGGGCGTCGCTGAGCCCACGCGGGCGTTGCCGCCACTAGGCTCGCCCGGGTGAGCGACGAGGAGGAAGCGCCGCCGGCCGACGACCCTCAGGGGTCACGGCAGGTGGTCGACGACGGCCACGAGCCCGGCGACGCCGCCCCGCACGACGAGGCCGGGACCACTCCCGACGAAGAGACACCGCTCGGGGAGCCCGAGGTGGACGAGCCGCCGGCCCCGCCGCGTCGCGGCCGCCCGGTCATCGCGCACTCGCCGTTCTACATCGGCTTCTTCGGCGCGCTCGGCGTGCTGGTCGCGCTCGCGCTGAAGGCCATCCTCGCCTCGGCGTCCTCGGTCATCCTGCTGATCGTGGTCGCCCTGTTCCTCGCCGTCGGGCTCGACCCGGCCGTCAACCGGGTGATGCGCGCGGGAGTACGCCGCAGCCTCGCGGTCGTCGTGGTGTTCGCCGCACTGTTGGTGGCGCTCACACTGTTCGTGGTCGCGATCGCGCCGGTCATCTCCGACCAGGTGCAGGCCATCGTGGCCGCCACGCCCGACCTGGTGCAGCAGCTCAAGGACAACGCGCTGGTCAACTCCCTGAACCGGCGCTTCGACCTGCTCGACAAGGTCGCGCAGCAGGTCCAGAGCGGGGCGGTGGGCAGCCAGCTGGCCGGCGGCGTGCTCGACGTGGGGCTAGCCGTGCTGGGCGCACTCGCCAACACGCTGATTGTCGTCATCCTGACGCTCTACTTCCTGTCGTCGCTGCCGCGGATGAAGCACACCGCGTACCGGCTGGTCCCGGCCACCCGCCGCGAGCGCGTCGAGGACCTGACCGAGGAGATCCTGCGCGGCGTCGGCGGCTACGTCAGCGGAGCGTTCGTGGTGGCGGTCGTCGCCGGGGTCACCTCGCTGGTGTTCCTGCTCATCGTCGGGCTTTCCAAGTACGCCGTCGCGCTGGCGTTCCTGGTCCTGTTGTTCGACCTGATCCCGCTGATCGGGGCGACCATCGGTGCGATCATCGTCTCGTTGATCGGCCTCGCCCAGGACCCGGTGATCGGGCTGGCGTGCATCGTCTTCTATGTCGTGTACCAGCAGGTCGAGAACTACGTGATCTACCCACGGGTGATGGCGAACGCCGCGGCTGTGCCCGGCGTCGTGACCGTGGTCGCGGTCCTCGCCGGCGCCACGCTGCTCGGCGTCATCGGGGCTCTGCTGGCGATCCCCACGGCCGCGGCCCTCCTGCTGCTGACCCGCGAAGTGGTCATCCGGCGCCAGGACAGGCGCTGAGGCACCTGCTCGGCTAGGTCGGTCCGATACAGGTCAGTCCAGCGACAGCACGAAGTCACCGACCCGGGTGTTGAACGCGTCCGGCGCCTCGGCCGCGGACAGGTGGCCCACGCCGTCGAGCACGGCCAGCCGCGCGCCGGGAACCGCCTCGGCCATCTTCTCCGCCTCCGCGGGAGGCGTGAGGCCGTCCTCCTCGCCGACCAGCACCAGGGTCGGTACGCGCACCTGACGCAGTGTCTCGGACGAGTCCGGCCGGGCGGCCATCGCCCGTTGTGCCCACGCGGCGCCGAGCGGGTCGGTGTCCTCGACGATCTCGCGCAGCCAGGTCACGGTCTCCGGGTGCTCCTCGCGGGTGGTCTCCCCCACCAGGCTCGGCAGCACGTCGTGCACCAGCAACCGCGCGCTGCCGCTCTGCTCGAGCAGCTCGGCCATCCGCAGCCGGTGGTCCGCGGCTGACGGATCGTCGGCCGAGGATTTCGTGTCGGCCAGCACGAGACCCTGCACGACATCGGGCCTGCGTCGCAGGATCTCCATCGTCACGTAGCCGCCCATCGACAGCCCGCCGAGCACGACCCGGTCGAGCCCGAGCCGGTCGAGCAGGTCGAGCACACCCTGGGCCATCACGTCGACGCCCGGTGGCGCCTTCGACAGCGGCGACTCCCCGAAGCCCGGCAGGTCGGGGGTGACCAGGCGCATCTGCGTGGTCAGCCCGTCGTACTGGAAGCGCCACATCTCGCGGGTGAAGGGGAACGCGTGCAGCAGCACCAACGGCGTGCCCTCGCCCCAGTCCGTGTAGGCGAGGCCGTTGCCGGCCGCGCCGTCGTGGCCGGCGCTCATCTGTGCTCGGGCCCGCTCACGGGTACGTCGGAGAACGCCGCCACGGTGCGGTCGGCGTATGCGGAGGAGTCGGCGGTCTCCATCGGCCCGTCCCACTCCTGCGGCAGTGGCGACCGGGACGGCGCGAGCTTGGACACGACCATGTCCAGCACGGTCTCGGCGTCGCCGACCCACAGGTGCTTGGCGCCCTCGACACCGATCACCTCGGCCTGCGGGACGCGTGCGAACCTCTCGCGCGCCTCCGGCGGCTGCAGATAGTCGTCGTGCTCGGGCACGAGCGCGACCAGCGGCTTGCCCGACTCGGCCCACACGTCGAGGTCGTGGTCGGTGGCGAACCGCAGCGGCGGCGACAGCAGCACCGCACCCACCACCGACGGGTCGCAGCCGTGCTTGAGCACCAGGTCGGTGCCGAACGACCAGCCGAGCAGCCAGATGTCGGGCAGCTCGGCGAACTCGGCGTACTCGATCGCGGCGGCGACGTCGTACCGCTCCCCCTCGGCGTTGTCGAACTCGCCCTCGCTCTTGCCCTGCACGCTCTCCGTCCCCCGCGTGTTGAACCGCAGCACCGCGATGTCGGCCAGCGCCGGCAGCCGGTAGGACGCCTTGCGGATGACGTGGCTGTCCATCATCCCGCCGTGTGTCGGCAGCGGGTGCAGGCAGACCAGCGTCGCCACCGGGTCGCGCTCGGCGGGACGCGCGAGCTCTCCGACCAGCGTGAGGCCGTCGGCGGTCTTCAGCGCGAGCGGCTCGCGGCGCGCGGGGAGTACGGAGTTGGCACGGATCGCAGGCATTGGGGAAAGCCTAGTCGGGGCGCCCGGGGTGGACGCCTCGCTCCCACTTTGAACCGATTGTCCTAGCTTGTTGCTCGTCGGGTGGTCCGCTGCGGCACCACAACCGGATCCGCGAGGCCATCAAGGCCGGCGCGCGCCATATGCGACGGTCTTCGGTCAGCTCCGGGAGTAGTCGCGGAAGCCGCGGCCGGTCTTGCGGCCGAGATAGCCCGCGGTGACGAGGTGCTCCAGCAGCGGCGCGGGCGCGAAGCCGGGCTCGCGGAACTCCAGGAACAGCTCACGCTCGATCGCCAGCGAGACGTCGTTGCCGACCACGTCGAGCAGCTCGAACGGGCCCATCGGCAGCGCGCAGCCCTTCTTCATCGCGGTGTCGATGTCGTCAGCGGTGGCGTAGTGCGCCTCCAGCATCTTCACCGCGTCGTTGAGGTAGGGGAACAGCAGCGCGTTGACGATGAACCCGGCGCGGTCGGAGCAGGAGACCGGCACCTTCTTGATCTGGTTGCACAGTGCGCGGACGGTCTCGGCGACGTCGTCGGCGGTGGACACCGTGCTGACCACCTCGACCAGCTTCATCGCCGGCGCAGGGTTGAAGAAGTGCATGCCGACGACGTCGGCCGGACGCTTCGTGACCGCGGCGCACTCGATGACCGGAAGCGACGAGGTTGTGGTCGCCAGGATCGCTCCGGGCTTACAGATCTCGTCGAGGTTCTCGAACAGCGCGCGCTTGACCGACAGGTCCTCGGCGATCGCCTCGACGACGAGACCGACCTGGGACAGGTCCTCCAGCGAGGTCGAGCCGGTGATCCGCCCCATCGCCGCGTCGCGGCCCTCCTCGTCGAGCTTGCCGCGCTGTACGGCCTTCTCGAGGGACCGCTGCACGGTCTCGCGCACCTTGTCGACCTTCGCCTGGCTGCGGCCGACGTACAGGACCTCGACGCCGGCCTGCGCGAAGACCTGGACGATGCCGGTCGCCATCGTGCCGGTGCCGACCACGCCCACGGCCTGCAGGTCGCGGCGCAGCTGTGGCACCGCGTCGGCGCTGGGGGTCAGCGCGTCGGCGACCACGTTCGGGGAGTCGGCCTCCTCGTAGCTGTAGAAGCCACGTCCGGCCTTGCGACCCAGCAGGCCGGCGGTGACCATCTGCTTGAGCACGGGCGAGGGCGCGTGCAGCCGGTTGCGACCCTGCCGGTACATCGTGTCGAGGATCTCGTACGCCGTGTCCAGGCCGATCAGGTCCAGCAGCGCGAGCGGGCCCATCGGGTAGCCGCAGCCGAAGCGCATCGCCGCGTCGAGGTCCTCGCGCGTCGCGAAACGCTGCTCGAACATCGAGGCGGCGTGGTTGAGGTAGCCGAACAGCAGTGCGTTCGCGATGAACCCGGCCTTGTCGCCGCACCTGACCGGGTCCTTGCCGAGCGTGCGCGCGAGCTCGAGCACGTCGTCGACGACCTCGTCCTCGGTGACGACCGTACGGACGACCTCGACGAACTGCATCACCGGCGCGGGGTTGAAGAAGTGCAGGCCGACCACGCGGCTGGGGTGCTGGGTGGCCGAGGCGATCTCGGTGACCGACAGTGAGGAGGTGTTGGTGGCCAGCACGGCGTCCGGACCGACGATGCCGTCGAGGGCCTGGAAAACCTCGCGCTTGAGGTCGAGGTGCTCGACCACAGCCTCCACGACCAGGTCGCAGTCCTTGACATCGGCCACGGCCGTGGTGAACGTGATCCGGCCGAGCAGGGCCTGCTGGTCGTCCTCGCTGAGCTTGGACCGCTTGACCGCCCGGTCGGTGGAGTGCTGGATGTGCTGACGGCCACGCTCGAGCGCCTGGTCGTTCTTCTCGACACCCACGACCGACACGCCGTTGCGGGCGAAGACCTCGGCGATACCGGCACCCATCGTGCCGAGCCCGATGACGCCGACGGTGGTGAACTCTCGGCCCATGTGCAGCGTCGCTCCTCGTTCGGCGCCCGCCGCGGCGGCAGGCGGTGGCGGAAATCTGGCTGGGCGCAGTCTGGCACGGCGACCACGTGGCTCGCCGTGAGGTCCCTCACCCACCTCAGACGGTAGCCTCCCCGTCGTGCGTCTCGTGATTGCCCGTTGCCAGGTGGACTACGCCGGCCGACTCACCGCCCACCTGCCGATGGCCAAGCGGCTGATCCTGGTGAAGGCAGACGGTTCCGTGTCCATCCACGCCGACGACCGCGCGTACAAGCCGCTGAACTGGATGTCGCCGCCGTGCCTGCTGCAGGAGGAGGACGGTGAGGACGGCCGCCGGGAGTGGACGGTCACCGGGAAGGACGGCGACACGCTGCGGATCCTCGTCGAGGAGGTCCTGCACGACTCCTCGCACGACCTCGGGGTCGACCCGGGTCTGCAGAAGGACGGGGTCGAGAAGCACCTGCAGGAGCTGCTCGCCGAGCACCCGACGTCGCTGGGCGACGGTTTGTCGCTGGTGCGGCGGGAGTACCCCACCGCGATCGGCCCGGTCGACCTCCTCTGTCGGGACGCGGAAGGGACGTCGGTGGCGGTGGAGGTCAAGCGTCGCGGGGAGATCGACGGCGTGGAGCAGCTCACGCGCTACCTCGAGCTGCTGAACCGCGACCCGCTGCTGGCGCCGGTGCGCGGGCTGTTCGCCGCGCAGGAGATCAAGCCGCAGGCGCGGGTGCTCGCCGGTGACCGTGGTATCGGGTGCGTGGTGGTCGACTACGACGCGCTGCGCGGTATCGACGATCCGAGCAGCAGGTTGTTCTAGGGCATTCGCCTGGGTGCGACGGCTGACTTCAAGTCTAGGTAAAGTTTCTCGGATCCCTTGTGGATAAGGGGTTCTGGCCGC
>CBFGZI010000164.1:0-7244 GCA_965653225.1 uncultured Propionibacteriales bacterium
GGCCGGCGTAGTCGTCGATCCGGCCCGCCGGGCGGTGGCGGCTCATCATCGCGACCACGGCGAACGCGCCGAGGTTCACCACCGAGTAGATGAGCAGGTACGACATCGACGCCAGCACGGCCCGGTTGCCCACATCGGCGAGCACCGCCAGCGGGCACAGCATGAACCCCGCCTGCGCCACCGACGACCAGGCGAGCAGACGAACGGCGTGCTGCTGGCGCAGCGCCAGCACGTTCCCCACGGTCATCGTCAGCGCCGCGACCACGGCCAGCATCGGCTGCCACTCCGTGGAGAAGGCGCCGAAGGCGCGGTCGAGCACCAGCAGCAGCCCGACCAGACCGGCAGCCTTGGAGACCACCGAAAGGTACGCCGCCACCGGCACCGGCGAGCCGACGTAGACATCGGGCACCCACGCGTGGAACGGGACCGCGGCGACCTTGAACGCGAGCCCGACCAGGGTGAGCACGGCGCCTGCGGCCGCGACCGGCGTCGCGACGACACCGGCCTGCAGCGCGGCGTCGATCCGGGAGAAGTGCATCGCGCCGGTGGCGCCATAGACGAACGAGACGCCCAGCAAGGTGAACGCGGTCGCGACCACCGAGACCAGGAAGAACTTCAGTGCGGCCTCGGCCGAGCGCCGGTCGCCGCGCTTGAGTCCCGCCATCGCGAAGGCCGGCAGCGACACCACCTCGAGCGCGATGACCAGAGTGACCAGGTCGCGCGCGGCCACCAGCGTCATGGCGCCCGACGCCGACGACAGCAGCAGGAAGAGGTGCTCCGCGAGTGGCACCCGGACGTCGATCGCCGTACGCGCCGACAGCAGGACAACAATCGTCGTACCGACGAGAACTACGAGCCAGCCGCCGATGGTGAGGGTGTCGACGGCGTACGAACAGGCGGGCGGTGCCCCCGGCTGCTCGGGCAGGCAGAACACCGAGCGGGTCTCCCCCGCGAGCACCGCTGCCGGCCAGGCCGCCAGCGCCAGCCCGGCCAGGGACAGCACGGTCGGCAGCGCCACCACCGCGCGCCCGACGAACGCGTCCGCCACCAGCACCACGATCGCGGTGAGCGCGAGCACGAGCGGCGGCGCGATCGCGAGCCAGTCGACGGCCTGCACGGCACTCATCCCGAACTCCCGAGGAGCACGCGGACGGCGGGGTCGACGACGTCGAGCACCAAGCCGGGCGACAGCCCGATCATCACGGTGAGGGCCGCCAGCGGCAACCAGACGCCGATCTCCTGCACGGTCGCGTCGAGCGAGGCCGGCCGCCAGGACTCGGCGCGTGCGGGCGCGGGTGCGTCCGGACCGCCCTGGCCCACCATGCGAAGCACCCGCACGAAGTAGACCGCGGTGAGCACGGCACCGAGCCCGCCGAGCGCCATGCACACGAGGAACACCGGCCGCGGGAGTCCGGCCGCCGGGTCGAACGCGCCGAGCAGCGTGAGCATCTCGCCCCAGAAGCCGGCCAGCCCCGGCAGCCCGAGACTCGCCATCGCCGCCAGCGCGAGGATCCCGCCGAGCCGCGGCGAGCGGCCGTAGAGGCCGCGACCCAGGCCCACCAGGTCGGAGGTGTCGTGCCGGTCCTTGAGCGCGCCGACGAGGAAGAACAGCAGCCCGGTGATGAGCCCGTGCGCGATGTTGGCGACCAGCGCGCCGTTGACACCGACCGGCCGCAGGGTGGCGATACCGAGCAGCACGAAGCCCATGTGGCCGACGCTGGAGTAGGCGACCAGCCGCTTCAGGTCGGTCTGCGCCAGACATGCCAGCGACCCGTACACGATGCCGATGGCGGCCAGCACGGCGAGGTACGGCGCCACCTGACGGGCTCCCTCGGGCACGATGGGCAGCCACACGCGGACGAAGCCGTACGTGCCCATCTTCAGCAGCACCCCGGCCAGCAGCACCGACCCGATGGTCGGTGCCTTGGCGTGGGCGTCGGGCAGCCAGATGTGCAGCGGCCACAGCGGCGACTTCACCGCGAGCCCGAGCCCGATGGCCAGCGCCGCAACCAGCTGGGTGGTCGCCGACATCCCGGCGCCCCGACCCTGTGCGAGCGCGACGATGTCGAACGTGCCGGTGTGCGCGTACACCAGCAGGAACCCGGCCAGCATCACCGCCGAGCCGATGACGGTCATCAGCAGGAAGACGGTGGCTGCCCTCCGTCGTCCGCGGGCGTCGTGCGGGTCGCCCCAGTCGGCGATGACGAACCACATCGGCACGAGCACGAGCTCGAAGAACACGAAGAACAGCACCAGGTCGAGCGCGAGGAAGGTTCCGAGGACGCCGGTCTCCAGCAGCAGCACGACGGCCACCAGCATTCGCACGTTCCCGTTGGACGGTCCGTTTCCGCGCAGCAGCGACACCATGCACAGCAACGTCAACAGCGCGGTCAGCACCACCAGCGGAAGCGAGATCCCGTCGACGCCCAGGTGCCACCGGATGTCGAGGATCGGGATCCACGGCAGGTCGGTCACCAGCCGCATGCCGGCGGTGCCGACGACCGACGGGACGGCGATGAGGGACAGCACCATGGTCACGGCAGCTACCGTCACCCCGACGATAGGTGCCTGTTGCTCCGCACGTTCACGCGGCCACACGGCGAGCAGGAGCGCACCGACGGCAGGCACCGCAACCAGCACGTCGAGAAGCCAGCTCATCAGCTGCCCACCCCCACCGCCGCGACCACCACGGCGCCGACGAGGAGCGCGCCGACGACCACGATGGACAGGTAGACCTGCACGTTGCCGTTCTGCGCCAGCCGCAGAACCAGGCCCAGTCCGCGAGCGGTGCCGCCGCTGCCGCTGACGTACGGCTCGACGACGTCGCGGTCACCCGCCACGACAGCGCGCGCGAGCCGGTTGGTGGGCACCACGAGCATGTGGTCGTAGGCCGCGTCGAACCCGGCCTCGCGCGCCAGCACCGTGCGTACCGGCGTCGGCAGCATTAGCGCGGGGTCCTGCCGGCCGGAGCGCCGCCACCCCCGGTAGACCAGACCGACCACCAGCAGCACGGCCAGTGTGGAGGTCACCGCGACCGAGGGGTGCAGGAACTCGGTGTCGGGGTCGGCGGGGTCTGCCAGCACGTGCGGGGCCAGCAGGACCAGACCGCCGAACGCGGTCACCATCGCAAGCACCAGCACCGGACCGCGCATCAGCCAGGGCGGCTCGTGCAGCGGCGCCTCGGAGCCGGCCGCGGACGGTGGCCCGATGCAGACCATCCGCCAGGCACGCAGGGCGTTCGCGGACGTGACGAGGATGGTGAGGGAGCAGCTGAAGAGCTGCAGCCAGTCGCTGCGGGATCCGCCGTGCGTCGCCGCGTCGAGCACCACGCCGAGCACGGCGTCCTTGGAGAAGAACCCGACCACCGGCGGAAGACCGACCAGCGCGAGCAGGCCGACTCCCATGCACGCCGAGGTCACGGGCAGCCTCGACCACAGCCCGCCCATCGCCGACATCGACGTGGTCCCGGTCGCGTGCGCGACCGCGCCGGCGCACAGAAAGAGCAGCGCCTTGAACGCGCCGTGGGACATCAGGTGGAACACCCCGGCGGCGTAGCCACCGACGGCCAGCGCGCCGAACATGTAGGCGAGCTGGCTCACCGTCGACCAGGCGAACACCCGCTTCAGGTCGTCCTGGGCCAGCGCGAACAGGGCCGCCAGCAGCATGGTGACCGCCGCGATCACCGCCAGCACCGTCTGCGCGACGTCGGACACCCCGAGCACCGGCAGCAGCCGGGCCACCAGGTAGACACCGGCCGCGACCATGGTCGCGGCGTGGATCAGCGCGCTGATCGGCGTCGGGCCCGGCATGGCGTCGGGCAGCCACGTGTGCAGCGGGAACTGCGCGGACTTGCCGACGACGCCGCACAGCACGAGCAGCATCGCCACGGTCGCCTGCGTGGGGCTGAGGTCACCGGCGGCGGCCGCGTCGTTGGCCGCGGAGATGCTGAACGACTCCACCGCGAACCCGAAGGTGAAGATCCCGAACAGCAGCCCGATGTCACCGAGCCGGGTCATCACGAACGCCTTGACCGCGCCCGCGCGTGCGTCGTGGCGCTCCCAGTGGTGGCCGATCAGGAAGTACGAGCAGGCGCCCATGACCTCCCAGCCGACCAGCAGCACGAACCAGTCGTCGGCCACGACCACCGTGGTCATGGCGGCGGTGAACAGCAGGACGAGGAACGCGTAGGTCGGGTAGCGCGGGTCGCCGCGCAGGTAGGCGACCGAGTAGACCAGCACGGCCAGCGCGACGCTGGTGGCCAGCAGCACGAGCAGCGCGGCCAGGCCGTCGACGGTGAGCGTCAGCGTGATCGGGATCGTGCCGGTCGGCAGCTGCGCGTACGTGACCGGGTCGCCGTGCGCGGCGCCCAGCTGCGGAACCGCGACCACCAGCCCGACGACCCAGGTGAGCACGCCGGCGAGCGCCGACAGCGGCGGTGCCCAGCGCCGGTGCACGACGAGAACTGCGGCGGCGCCGGCGAGCGGTACCGCGACCGTCAAGATCGGGCTCACCGGCCGCTCCCGGCGGCGGCGCCGGCCTGGCTGCTGGGCCCACTGCCCGGCCGTGAGACCGGCCTACCACCGGGCCGGACGCTCGGTTCGAACGTCGCCTCGGCCGCGAGCGCGGCGTCGCAGGCGTCGCTGTCGGCGAGCTCGCGCAGCCGGTCGGCGTCGATGTGCCCGTGCGAGCGGAACACGGCCAGCACGATGGCCAGGCCCAGCCCGATCTCGGCGGCGGCAACGGCGATGACGAACAGCGTGAGCACCTGCCCCGCGTGCGTCACGTCGCGCAGGTAGGCGTCGAACGCCACCAGGTTGAGGTTGACGGCGTTGAGCATCAGCTCGACGCCCATCAGGACCAGCACGGCGTTGCGCCGGGCGAGGACGGCGTACGTGCCGATCGCGAACAGCAGCGAGGCCAGCACCAGCGGGAACAGCAGCGGCATCAGCGGTCCCCCTTCTCCCCCGAGCCGACCGGGCGCGACAGCGCGATCGCGCCGACCAGCGCCGCCAGCAGCAGCACGCTGAGCACCTCGAACGGCAGCACCCAGTAGCGGAAGATCGCCTCGCCGGTGCCGCTCGCCGAGCCGACCAGCGTGTGCTGCAAGGAGAGCCGGGTGGTGCCGAAGCCGGCGACCACGGTGGTGACGAGCACCGCGGCCACCGCGACCGCGACGACCGCGGCGACCACGCGGTTGCCGGTCAGCGCGTCGAGCTGCGGCCCGGTGGGCGCACGGGTGAGCATCAGCGCGAACAGCAGCAGCACCACGACCGCGCCGACGTAGATCAGCACCTGCACCCAGGCGACGAACTCCGCGGCCAGCAGCAGGTAGCAGCCGGCCAGCGCCCCGAGGGTGACGACCAGCCACAGGGCGGAGTGCACCAGCCGCGCGGTCGTGACCACCAGCAGCGCCGAGCCGACTGCGATGGCGCCCATCAGTACGAAGAGCACCTCGACCGCGTTCACGCCTGCGGTCCCCGTCGCTCGTCGCTGGAGCCCGTCGAGGTCGCCGTGGACGGGGCCGCCTTGTCGGCCGCGCGCTGGGCCGCGGTCACCTCCTTGGGCTCGGCGGCGTGCGGGTCGAGTCCCGGTGGCGGGGGCACGGTCCACATCCAGTCGCGCAGCCGGTCGCGCTCGTGGGTGAGGTTGCGGATGTCGACCTCGGCGTACTCGAACTCAGGCGTCCAGAACAGCGCGTCGAACGGGCAGACGTCGATGCAGATGCTGCAGTACATGCACAGCGAGAAGTCGATCGCGAACCGGTCGAGCACGTTGCGGCTGCGCTCGCGCCCGCCCTCCTCCACCGGCGGCACCGTCTCCTTGTGCGAGTCGATGTAGATGCACCAGCACGGGCACTCGCGCGCGCAGAGCATGCAGACCGTGCAGTTCTCCTCGAACAGCGCGATGACCCCGCGCGAGCGCGGCGGGAGGTCCGGCAGCGCGTCGGGGTACTGCGCGGTCGACGACCTGCGCGTCATGTTCTGCCAGGTGACCCGCAGCCCCTGCAGCAGCCCGCGGCCCCATGTACTCATCCGTTTGTCACCACCGCTCCGACGGACGTGATCGCCAGCTGTGCCAGTGCGAGTGGCACGAGCCCCTTCCAGGCCAGCTTCTGCAGCTGGTCCTCGCGCATCCGCGGCAGCGCGACCCGCGCCCAGATCACGCAGAACGCCACCGCTCCGGTCTTGAGCAGCGTCCACAGCCAGCCCAGCTGGTCACTGAACGGGCCGTGCCAGCCGCCGAGGAACAGCACCGTCGTCAGCAGGGCGAGCACGACGATGCCGGCGTACTCGGAGAGCAGGAACAGCGCGAACCGCAGGCCGCTGTACTCGGTGAACGGGCCGAAGACCAGCTCGGAGTCGGCGACCGGCATGTCGAACGGCGGGCGCTGCAGCTCGGCGAGGCCGGCCACGAAGAACACCACCATGCCGGGGAGCTGCCACAGCAGCCACCACGGCTGCCAGGCCTCCACGATGCCGGTCAGCGACAGGGTCGCGGCGGCCATCGCCGGGCTGACCGCGGCCAGCACGAACGGCAGCTCGTAGCCCATCAGCTGGGCCGCGACCCGCAGCCCGCCGATCAGGCTGAACTTGTTGGCGCTGGCCCAGCCGCCCATCAGCGAGCCGAGCACGCCGACGCTCATCACCGCGAGCACGAAGAACAGGCCGAGGTCGAGGTCCTGGCCCACCAGGCCCGGCCCGATGGGGATCGCCACCATCGCCACCAGGTACGGCAGCAGCGCCACCGCGGGGGCCAGCTTGTAGACGGTGCGGTCCGCGGCGTCGGGGACGACGTCCTCCTTCTGCGCGAACTTCACCCCGTCGGCGACCAGCTGGGCCCACCCGTGGAACGCGCCGGCGTACATCGGCCCGACCCGGCTCTGCATGTGCGCCATCGTCTTGTGCTCGGTCTGGCCAACGAGCAGGGGCAGCAGCAGGAACGCCGCCACCACCAGGAGCAGCCGCAGCGTGACCTCGAGCCACTCAGCCATCGGCGTCCTCCGGCGGCCGGGTGGGCTGCTGCGTGGACTGCTGCGTGGGCTCCTGCGTGGACGGCTGAGTGGACTCCTGGGCGGACTCCTGGGCGGGCTGCCGCTCCGGCCTGGGGCGCGGCGCCCGGCGGGGGCGCGCCGCACCCGGCTGGGCGTGTGCCAGCGGGTCGGGCGCGGGCGAGCCGGGCTCGCGCGGGCCCCAGGACTCGTCGTCGGGTACGCCGGGCGGACGGGTACGCCGCCGGCTGGGCGA
>CBFGZI010000165.1:0-7107 GCA_965653225.1 uncultured Propionibacteriales bacterium
GACCGTCTGGACACGGGGGAGCACGCCGGCTTAGAGCACTCGCTGAAGCAGCGGCACATGACCCTGATCGCGCTCGGCGGTGTGATCGGCGCCGGTCTGTTCATCGGCAGCGGGGTGGTGATCAACGAGACCGGCCCGGCGGCCGTGATCTCGTTCCTGCTGGCCGGAATCCTGGCCATCCTGGTGATGCGGATGCTCGGCGAGATGGCCGCGGCCAAGCCGGCCGTCGGCTCGTTCTACGAGTACGCCCGTGCCGCGTTGGGGGACCGCGCGGGCTTCGCCATCGGCTGGATGTACTGGTACTTCTGGGTGATCGTGGTGGCGGTCGAGGCGGTCGCCGGCGCGGCACTCATCCAGGAGTGGCTCCCGCAGGTGCCGTTGTGGGTCCTGAGCCTGGCGCTCATGCTCACGCTGACGGTGACCAACCTCGTCTCGGTCCGGTCCTACGGCGAGTTCGAGTACTGGTTCTCGTCGGTGAAGGTCGCCGCGATCATCGTGTTCATCGTCGTCGGCGGAGCCTTCGTGCTGGGCCTGTGGCCCGGCCAGTCGGTCGACTTCAGCAACCTCACCGCGCACGGCGGCTTCGCGCCCAAGGGCATCCTGCCGGTGCTGGTCGCCGTGGTTCCGGCGGTCGCGTTCTTCACCGGTGCGGAGATCGCCACGATCGCCGCCGCGGAGTCTGCCGAGCCGCGCAAGGCGGTCGCCCGCGCGACGAACTCGGTCATCCTTCGCGTGCTGATCTTCTACGTCGGCTCGGTGTTCCTCGTCGTCGCGATCCGTCCGTGGGACAGCCAGGCGGTCCTTTCGAGTCCTTACGTCGGTGCGCTGCAGTTCATGGACGTCCCGGCGGCCGCGCAGATCATGAACGCGATTGTCCTGACCGCAGTGCTGTCGGCGCTCAACTCCGGCCTGTACACCGCCTCGCGCATCATGTTCGCCCTCACGCGTCACCACGACGCGCCGCAGGGTCTCACCAAGCTGAGCAAGCGTGGTGTTCCGGTCCGGGCGATCCTGCTCGCGACCGTTCTGGGCTACGTCTCGGTCGTGATGTCGTACGTGTCACCCGACCAGGTCTTCTCGTTCCTCATCCACTCCTACGGCGCGGTCGCGCTGTTCGTCTACACGCTCATCTGCCTTTCCCAGATCAAGCTCCGCAGGCAGCTCGAGCGGGAGGACCCCGACAGCCTCGTGATCAAGATGTGGCTCTTCCCGTACCTGAGCTGGTTCACGGTCGCCGCAATGGTCACCGTGACGGTATCCATGGGCATCATGTCGGACACCAGGACGGACTTCCTTCTCAGCGTCGTCACGCTGGTCGCGATCCTGGTGGCGTACGAGGTCCGCAGGTGGCGCAGGCCGAGGACCCTCGAGGTGGACGAGCCGGCACTGGCCACGTCGGACGGACAGGAGGTGCCTGCGCGCGGCACCCTGCAGCCCTAGTCCTTGGAGTCGGCCGTGTTTTGTCGCGGCTGGGGAAACTCTTCCCTCGCTTTTCGGGGGGATTGTTTCCCCAGCACCTCAAGCGTCATCGACGCTCAACGTCGGTGGGCCCCAGCGAGCAGGCGCACGACCTCGCGAACCGTTGCGTTCGAGACGCCGCCGGACAGGTCGAGTGCCTGCGCGCGCGGGTAGTACGGGCTCAGGTCGAGACCCACGCCGAGCCCGACGACCTCCACGTCGGGGGACTCGGAGACCCCGGCCACCTCCTGCCGAAGATGGCTGTCGAGATAGTGCTCGTCGTTGGCAAGGTTGGTAGCGCCGTCCATCGGACTGCCGTCCGACACCACGACGAGGATCCGCCGCTCCTCGGGCCGCGTCTGCATCCGGGTCCGGGCCCAGGCAAGGGCCTCGCCGTCAACGCCCTCGCGGAACAGGTCGCGGCGCAGCAGGCCGGCGACACCGCGACGGCCCAGGCGCCAGGGCCTGTCGGCGTCCTTGAAGACGATGTGGCACAGCTCGTTCAGCCTGCCCGGGTGGGGCGGGCTGCCGGCACGCTTCCAGTCGCGCGCGGCACGGCCGCCGTGCCAGGTGCTGGTGGTGAAGCCGAGCACCTCCGTACGCACCCCGGCGAGCTCCAGCGCACGCCCGAACACGTCGACCAGCACGGCGACGGACTCGGCGTGCTGCTTCATCGAGCCCGAGCAGTCGACGAGGAACGTGACGATGCAGTCGGCGACCGGCTCGACCCGTTCGGTACGGAACACCCGGTGGTCCTCGGGTGAGGTCACCAGCTGGGCGAGGCGTCGCCCGTCGATCCGGCCCTCGTCCTGACCGCCGTCCCAGCCGTCCCAGGCTGGTTCGGCGAGGACCGCCTGCAGCTCACGGCCCAGGCGCAAGATGTTGACCCCCTCATGGGCCACCCGCCGGTCGAGCGCCTCCCGGAAGCCGCGGAGCTGTTCGGCCCGGACGAGAGACGTGATGTGGCGCTGCTGGTCGTACGCCGTTGTGAACACTCGGTACGGCTGCTGCTCAAGGTCCAGCGTCCGGCTGGCTCCGTGGCCCGCGGTGGTGAAGCCCTCGGTGCTCTCGTCGAAGTCCACGAACAGCGTGAACGCCACGTCGTCCTCGCTGCCTCCGGAGTCCTCGGAGTCCGATGAGTCGTCGGTGTCAGCCGAGTCGGCGCCGTCGCCGCCGGCGAGCATCCCCGCCACCGTGTGCGCGATCGTGGCCGCGTGCTCGGCGTACGCGCGCTGGTCGTGCCGGTGCCGCCGCAGGGCGGCGACCTCGTTGCCCAGCACGGGTGCGATGGCCGCCCGCGTCGCCTCCAGCAGGTCCTCGGTCTCCTCGACCACCGGCTCGCCGGTGACCCGGGCGCGGCACACCTGGGTCACCGTGTACAGCAGCAGGCCGCGTGCCGACTCGGTCATCCCGGAACGTTCAAAGGTGCGCGACCACCGCTCGTGGCGGTGTCGCAGGTTGGCGGCCACCCCGGCCAGACGAGCGGGCGCGAGCGACTCGACCCGGAACTGCTCGAGCATCTCGAACAGCGCACGCTCCACGGTCCCGTCCGGTGTGAGAGTGCGGTGCAGGTCGGAGTCGGAGTACGCCAGGCGCAGCGCCATGCCGTCGGCGGCGCCGCGGAACGAGCCGAAGTCCTCGTGCGGCTCGGGGTACAGGTGCGGTGCGTGCAGCGGCAGCCGGCGATCGCCGCGGTGCAGCAGCCGGCCGCGGAAGTGCAGGTCGCGCTGTCCGCTGAGTGCCCTGATCGCGGCGACGCAGAGCTCCTCGACCTCCTGCTGGTGCCGTGCCTCCGACGCCGTGGTCTGCATGCCGTGCCGGCTACTCAGGTGTTGGTGGACGCGCTGTGGACGTAGGACTCGTCGAGCTCGCGGCCCATGCACCGCTGGTAGTACTCCGCGACCACGGGCCGCTCGGCCTCGTCGCACTTGTTCAGGAACGACAGCCGGAACGCGCGCTCGATGTCGCCGAACACCTGGACGTTCTCGGCCCAGGTGATCACCGTGCGCGGCGACATCAGCGTCGACAGGTCGCCGGCGTGGAAGCCCTGCCGGGTCAGGGTGGCCACCGAGACCATCGCGGCCACCTGGTCGCGGCCGGACGGACCGTCGAGCTCGGGCACGCGGGCGGTGACGATCGCGATCTCCTCCTCGACCGGGAGGTAGTTCAGCGACGCGACGATGTTCCACCGGTCGATCTGCGCATGGTTGAGCCGCTGTGCCCCGTGGTAGAGGCCGTTGAGGTTGCCGAGCCCGACGGTGTTGGCGGTCGCGAACAGCCGGAAGTACGGGTGCGGCTGCAGCACCCGGCTCTGGTCCATGAGCGTGAGCCGACCTTGCCGCTCGAGCACCCGCTGAATCACGAACATGACGTCGGGACGTCCCGCGTCGTACTCGTCGAACACCAGCGCCACGGGCCGCTGCAGCGCCCAGGGCACGATGCCCTCCTGGAACTCGGTGACCTGCTGCCCCTCGCGCACGACGACCGCGTCGCGGCCGACCAGGTCGAGCCGGCTGATGTGGCCGTCGAGGTTCACCCGTACACACGGCCAGTTCAGCCGGGCGGCCACCTGCTCGATGTGCGTGGACTTGCCGGTGCCGTGCAGACCCTGCACGAGCACGCGCCGGTTGCGGCTGAACCCGGCGAGCAGCGCCAGCGTGACGTCGGGGTTGAAGCGATAGGCGTCGTCGACCTCGGGCACGTGCTCGTCGACCTCGCTGAACGCGGGCACGACCAGGTCGGAGTCGATCCCGAAGACGTCGCGTACCGCGACCTCGCGGTCCGGAGCCGCGGTCATGAGGCGCTGGAACCGGCGACCGGGGTGTCGACGCGGGTCTCGCCGGCGGCGTTGCGCGGGGCGCGGGACGCGGTGTCGGCGGCGCCCTCGGTCTCGATGTCGGCGATCGCGGCGGCGGCCCGCTGCAGCGCCGGCAGCAGCTGCAGGGCCTTGTCGGTCGTGAGCCGGATGACCGGTGCCTGCACCGCCACGCACAGGTTGGAGCGGCCGGCGCCGCCGGGCACCAGCACCGCCACGCAGATGAGCCCGGGCAGGAACTCCTCGTCGTCGAGGGCGAAGCCGTCTCGTCGTGCGCGCTTGAGGTCTCGCTCCAGCACCTCGAGGTCGGTGATCGTGTTGCGGGTGTACTGCTTCAGCGGCGCGTGCGCGAGCAGCTTGCGGCGCTGTGACGGGCTCAGCTGCGACAGGATCATCTTCCCGCTGGCCGAGCAGTGCACGGGTACGCGTGACCCCGGACGCAGGTAGAAGCGCAGCGGCTCAGGAGTCTCGACGCGGTCGAGGTAGACGACCTCGTTACCCGACAGCGCGGTGATGTTGCAGCTCTCGCCGACCTCGTCGACCAAGTGGCGCAGCACCGCGTGCCGGGCGCCGTGCTGGGTGGAGTTGAGCAGCAGGTTCTCGGCCAGCCGGCGCAGACGGGTGCCGGTGCCGTAGTGGCGGCCGTCGGCCTGGCGGAACAGCAGCCCCGCGCTCTCGAGCTGCTGCAGCATCCGGTGCAGCGTGGGCTTGGGCAGGCCGGTCTCCTCGACCAGGCCGGGCAGGGACACGAACTGGTCCTTGGACGCGATCAGCTCCAGCAGCGCGAACAGCCGCAGGGTCGGAGTGTCGCCGTTCAGCTCGCCCGCGGCCTCGACGCCTCGTACGCGTTCCATCACCGTCGTCCCCTCGCCGTCCCGATCCGACATACGCTGCATCTCAGTTTCTCTTACGGTGCGTTGACCGTCCTCAGGTACCCGCATATAGTCGCACCATATCCTGAATACAGGAACGCTTCGTACCAGATTTTTGTTCGGGGTCCCGTTCGGCTGCAGGAGAGGAATCGCATGACTGACAGGTCCGCGGCCGACGGCCGCACGGTGGTCAGCGGCGTCACGAAGATGACGCCCTCCGAGGCGTTCGTCGAGACGCTGGTCGCCAACGGCGTCACCGACATCTTCGGCATCATGGGCTCGGCGTTCATGGACGCCATGGACATCTTCGCCCCCGCCGGCATCCGGCTGATCCCGGTGGTGCACGAGCAGGGCGCCGCGCACATGGCCGACGGCTATGCACGCGTCAGCGGACGCCACGGCATGGTCATCGGGCAGAACGGCCCGGGCATCAGCAACTGCGTCACCGCGATCGCCGCGGCCTACTGGGCGCACAGCCCTGTCGTCATCGTGACGCCAGAGACGGGCACCATGGGCATGGGGCTGGGCGGCTTCCAGGAGGCCAACCAGCTGCCGATGTTCCAGGAGTTCACCAAGTACCAGGCGCACGTCAACAACCCGAAGCGGATGGCCGAGCTCACCGGGCGCGCCTTCGACCGCGCGATGTCCGACATGGGCCCGACCCAGGTCAACATCCCCCGCGACTACTTCTACGGCGAGATCGAGGCCGAGATCCCGCAGCCGAACCGACTCGACCGCGGACCCGGCGGACAGCGCAGCCTCGACGAGGCCGCCGACCTCCTGGCGTCGGCGAAGTTCCCGGTCATCATCTCCGGCGGCGGTGTGGTGATGGGCGACTCCGTCGAGGAGTGCAAGGCCCTCGCCGAGCGGCTCGGTGCGCCCGTGGTCAACAGCTACCTGCACAACGACTCGTTCCCGGCCAGCCACCCGCAGTGGTGCGGGCCGCTGGGTTACCAGGGCTCGAAGGCGGCGATGAAGCTGATCGCCCAGGCCGATGTCGTGGTGGCGCTCGGGTCGCGGCTCGGCCCGTTCGGCACGCTGCCGCAGCACGGTCTGGACTACTGGCCCAAGGACGCCAAGATCATCCAGATCGACGCCGACCACCACATGCTCGGGCTGGTCAAGAAGATCAGCGTGGGCATCTGCGCCGACGCCGGCGCGGCCGCGACCGCGCTCACCGAGCGCCTCGACGGACGGTCCCTGGCCTGCGACGAGACCCGCGAGGAGCGCGCGGCGACCATGCGGGCCGAGAAGGACGCCTGGGAGAAGGAGCTCGCGGAGTGGACGCACGAGCGTGACGACTACAGCCTCGACGTCATCGCCGAGGCCGAGCAGGAGGAGGGCAGCTGGCTGCACCCGCGTCAGGTGCTGCGCGAGCTGGAGAAGGCGATGCCGCCGGACGCGATGGTGTCCACCGACATCGGCAACATCAACTCCGTCGCGAACAGCTACCTGCGGTTCGAGCGGCCGCGCAGCTTCCTCGCCCCGATGAGCTACGGCAACTGCGGCTACGCCCTGCCGACCGTGATCGGTGCCAAGGTCGCCGCACCCGACCGTCCGGCGATCTCCTACGCCGGCGACGGCGCGTGGGGCATGAGCATGGGCGAGATCATGACCTGCGTCCGACACGACATCCCGGTGACCGCGGTGGTGTTCCACAACCGCCAGTGGGGCGCGGAGAAGAAGAACCAGGTCGACTTCTACGACCGGCGCTTCGTGGCCGGCGAGCTGGACAACCAGAGCTTCGCCGGCATCGGCAAGGCGATGGGCGCCGAGGGCATCGTGGTCGAGAAGCTCGACCAGGTCGGGCCGGCGCTGCAGCGTGCGGTCGACATGCAGATGACCGAGGGCAAGACGACGGTCGTCGAGATCATGTGCACTCGCGAGCTCGGTGACCCGTTCCGCCGCGACGCGCTGTCCAAGCCGGTGCGACTGCTGGAGAAGTACCGCGACTACGTGTGA
>CBFGZI010000166.1:0-6781 GCA_965653225.1 uncultured Propionibacteriales bacterium
AGTTCATCATCGGCACCCTGCTGGTCACCACCGCGGCCAGCCTCGCCAAGGACGTGCTCGACCGGCGCCGCCGCGCCGAGCGCGAGCCGGAAACGGACACCGGCCGCGCCGAGACGGGCGAGGCCCGCGATCCCGTCGACGACGACGTGCTCTAGCCGGCCACCACCGCCAGTCGGGTGTCATCCGCGCCGCGGCCGATGTGTCCAGAAGTGACACGCGACGGAGCGGCGACCCCTTGCGTACCCGGTCGAGGCTGAGGTGTGCTGCTTGTCATAGCGATGGGGAAGGACACGGCATGACCCAGACCGCGGAACCGCAGAGCACCAGCGCCCCGACCACCGAGCCCGCCGCCCCGACCAGCACCGACCCGGCCGAGCAGCGAGTCGCCACCTGGCTCGCCGACTTCGAGGCGGCCCTGCGCGCCCGCGACGTCGAGCGTGCGACCAGCCTGTTCGCCACCACCTGCTACTGGCGCGACCTCATCGCGTTCAGCTGGAACCTGACCACGGTGGAGAACCACGACGGGGTCGCCGACCTGCTGCGCAGCACCCTCGACGGCGCCGACCCGTCGGGGTTCACCACCATCGAGCCGGTCGAGGAGGAGGGCGGCGTCGTCACCGCCTGGATCGCGTTCGAGACCGCGGTCGGCCGCTGCAAGGGAGTGCTCCGCCTCAACGACGAGGGCGCGTGGACCCTGCTGACCACGATGTACGAGCTCAAGGGCCACGAGGAGCCGAAGAAGGTGCGCCGGCCCAAGGGTGTGCAGCACGGCGCCATCCGCGACCGGCGCACGTGGAAGGACCGCCGGGAGGCCGACCAGGAGGAGCTCGGGCACACCCGGCAGCCGTACGTGGTCGTGGTCGGCGGCGGACAGGGCGGCATCGCGCTGGGCGCCCGGCTGCGGCAGCTCGGCGTACCGGCGCTGGTCGTGGAGAAGAACGAGCGACCGGGGGACTCCTGGCGCAAGCGCTACAAGACGCTGTGCCTGCACGACCCGGTGTGGTACGACCACCTGCCCTACCTGCCGTTCCCCGAGAACTGGCCGGTCTTCAGCCCGAAGGACAAGATGGGCGACTGGCTGGAGATGTACACCAGCGTCATGGAGATCCCGTACTGGACCTCCACCACGGTCAAGTCGGCCACCTACGACGATGACGCCGAGCAGTGGACCGTGGTCGTCGACCGGGACGGCGAGGAGCTGACGCTCACGCCGAAGCAGCTGGTGCTCGCGACCGGGATGTCGGGCAAGCCCAACGTGCCGAGCGTGCCGGGCCAGGACACGTTCAAGGGCGACCAGCACCACTCCAGCCGGCACCCGGGCCCGGAGAGGTACGCCGGCAAGAAGGCGGTCATCATCGGCTCGAACAACTCCGCGCACGACATCTGCGCCGCGTTGTGGGAGGCCGGCGCCGACGTGACGATGGTGCAGCGGTCGTCCACGCACATCGTGAAGAGCGACACGCTGATGGACGTCGGGCTGGGCCCGCTGTACTCCGAGGAGGCGGTGGCCAGCGGGATCACCACCGAGAAGGCCGACCTGATCTTCGCGTCGCTGCCGTACCGGATCATGCACGAGTTCCAGATCCCGCTGTACGAGGAGATGGCGCGGCGTGACGCCGACTTCTACGAGCGGCTGGAGAAGGCCGGCTTCTGGCACGACTGGGGCGACGACGGCTCCGGGCTGTTCATGAAGTACCTGCGTCGCGGCTCGGGCTACTACATCGACGTCGGCGCTGGCGACCTCGTGGCCGACGGCGAGATCAAGCTCGCGCACGGGCAGGTCACCCGGCTCACCGAGGACTCGGTGGTGCTCGAGGACGGTACGACGCTGCCGGCCGACCTCGTCGTCTACGCCACCGGCTACGGCTCCATGAACGGCTGGGCGGCCGACCTGATCAGCCAGGAGGTCGCGGACAAGGTCGGCAAGGTGTGGGGCCTGGGGTCGGACACCACCAAGGACCCCGGTCCGTGGGAGGGCGAGCAGCGCAACATGTGGAAGCCCACCCAGCAGAAGGGGCTGTGGTTCCACGGCGGCAACCTGCACCAGTCGCGGCACTACTCGCTGTACCTGGCGCTGCAGCTGAAGGCCCGCTACGAGGGCATCCCGACTCCCGTGTACGGCCTGCAGGAGGTGCACCACCTCGCCTAGAGGTCCGCGGCCGTGAAGGACAGGCGGCGCTGGACACCGGGAATAACCTAAGGGCAGCGGTTGGGGGCACTGCGTCGCCCCAGATCCCGCCGATGCTGCCGCGAGCGACTTTCCGGGCTCGGCGAGAGGCGGCGTCATCGTGGGGACAAGCGTCGTGGCGCGGCTGGGTCTGCTGTGCTTGCTGAGTGTCGGGCTGACCGCTGGCGTCGGCCCTGCGGAGGCCGGACTCGTGGCGCAGCCGACGACGGTCAGCGCCAACCCGGCCGACTTCACGCCACAGGTCGTGGGCGGTCGCGCTGTGTACGCACTTGCCCAGCGCGGTCGCACGCTGTACGCGGGCGGGGACTTCCAGCAGGTGGCGGATGCACGCCAGACGGTCTTCAGCCGCAGCAACCTGGTGAGCTTCGACGCCACCGACGGCACGGTCAGTGGCTTCGCCCCAAGGGTCGACGGCGCCGTGTGGGCCCTGGAGGCGACCTCGCGTGCGCTCTACGTGGGTGGCGACTTCGCCCGGGTCAACGGCATCACCCGTCGTGGGATCGTCAAGCTCGACCCCGTCACTGGTGCGGTCGACCCGGCGTTCGACGCTCACCTTCTCGGCAAGGTGACCCAGATCCGGATGGTCGGCTCCCGGCTCATCGTCGGCGGCAGCTTTCCCCGGCAGCTGGTCTCCCTCGACCCTGCGACGGGAGAGACCACCGGCTACATCGGCATCGCGATCGCCGGGAGCCTCGGAGCCGACCCAGGCCGCGCCCGGGTCTACCGTTTCGCCGTCAACTCCGCCGGCACGAGGCTGGTCGCGGTCGGCAACTTCGCGACGGTCGACGGAAAGCCTCGGTCACGTGCGTTCATGCTCAACCTCGGTCGTACGAGTGCGAGCCTGAACCGCTGGTACTACCAGCCCCTGCAGCGCATGTGCCGGGCTCTGGGCAAGCCCGACTACCTGCAGGACGTCGACTTCTCCCCCGACGGCCGGTACTTCGTACTCGTCTCGACCGGGTTCCTCCCGCAGCCCGGTGGCGTCGGGCGCGACATCTGCGACGCCGCGGCCCGGTTCGAGACCCGGATCGCCCACCCCCGCCGGCCTACGTGGGTCAACTACACCGACGGGGACACGCTGCACTCCGTCGTGGCCACCGGCGCAGCCGTGTACGCGCAGGGCCACAACCGTCGCTTCGACAGCCCGCTGTTCGCACACGGCGTGAGGGTCACGAACGCGGCCGTGCCCAGAGCCGGCATCGCGGCGCTCGACCCGGCGACGGGGCGGGCCCTGCCGTGGAACCCCGGCAAGACCCGCGCGGTCGGGGGGAGGGACTTTCTCGCGACCAGGGCCGGCCTGTGGGTAGGCAGCGACGGCCGTCGCTTCGCCGGCGAGCTGCACAGCGACATCGCGTTCTGCCCCTTGCTCTAGCTCCTTTCGGGCGAATCCCGGATGCGGCCCGCGTAGCCTCCTTGCGGTGGATGTGGAGTGCGACGTCCTGGTCGTGGGCGCCGGCTGCGGCGGCGTTGCCGCGGCGCTGGCGGCCACCCGGGCCGGACGGCGCGTGGCGCTCACCGAGCCGACCCGCTGGGTCGGCGGGCAGCTCACCAGCCAGGCGGTGCCGCCGGACGAGCACCCGTGGATCGAGACCACCGGCGCCACCCGGACCTACCGGCAGATGCGCGAGGCCGTACGCGCTCGCTACCGCGCCGACCCACGGCTCACCGAGGCCGCGCGGCGGGATCCCTGTCTCAACCCCGGGCGCGCGTGGGTAAGCCGGCTGGCCGCCGAGCCGGCGGTGTTCCACCGAGTGCTGGTCGACCTGCTCGCCGAGCCGCGAGCCGACGGGCTGCTTCGGGTGCTGACCGAGCACGAACCGGTCGAGGCGCAGGTGGACGGCGACCGGGTCGAGGCCGTCACGCTCCGCCACACGACGACCGGTGACACCGTCACGGTGTCGGCGGCGTACGTCCTCGACGCCACCGAGGAGGGAGACCTGCTGCCCCTCACCGGCTGCGAGCACGTACTGGGTGCCGAGAGCCGTGACGAAACCGGCGAGCCGCACGCGCTCGACGGTTTCCGCGGACCATGGGACCAGCAGGCCATCACCTGGTGCGCGGCGCTTGAGCTGTGGCCGGAGGCCGGACCCGTGGTGGAGCGGCCCGCGGCGTACGACTTCTGGCACGGCTACCGGGCCGACCACTGGCCGGGACCCCAGCTGGGCTGGGCCACCACCGAGCCCGAGACCGGGGAGACGCTGCGCCGTCCGCTGTTCTGTGAACACGACCAGGACCTGTGGACGTTCCGGCGGATCCGCCACGGAGGCAGCTTCGACCCCGCACTGCGCGACGTCACGCTCGTCAACTGGCCGCAGGTGGACTACTGGCTTGCGCCGCTCACCGGCCGCGACGACGGCGAGCGTGCAACCGTGCTCCGCGATGCCCGCGAGCTCACGCTCTGCTTCGTGCACTGGCTGCAGACCGAGGCGCCAAGACGGGACGGAGGCGTCGGCTATCCGGAGCTGCAGCTGTGTCCCGGCATCCTCGGCACGGACGACGGGCTGGCCATGCGGCCGTACATCCGGGAGGCGCGCAGGATCCTCGCGCAGACGACGGTGCTGGAGCAGCATGTCGGCGTGGACGCGCGACGGGATGCCGCGGGACGCGAGGACGGCGCCGAGCAGTTCGAGGACACCGTCGGTGTCGGCAGCTACCGCATCGACCTGCACCCCAGTACGGCCGGTCGCGGTTACCTCGACATCGCCACCTACCCGTCCCAGATCCCTCTCGGCGCGCTACTGCCGCGTCGCATGACCAACCTGCTCGCGGCCGGCAAGTGCCTCGGCGTCACCCACATCACCAACGGCTGCTACCGCCTGCACCCCGTGGAATGGAACGTCGGCGAGGCCGCCGGAGCGCTGGCCGCGTTCTGCCTCGACCACGACACGACGCCGGCGGCCGTACATGCGCGCCCCACTCGGTTGGCCGACTTCCAGCAGCGCCTGGAGAACGACGGCGTGCAGCTGCGCTGGCCCGAAGACATCCGCGCCCACACGCGCTGAGGCGTATTCACGCCCTGAAAGCCTTGCGCGATGCCGGCGTGACGAACGACGTCAGCTGACGATGCCGTGGCGCAGGTTCCACCTCTGCGCGCCCTGGTAGGCGTCGACCATGCCCCAGATCCAGAAACCCAGGACACCGAGGATCCCGACGAAGACGATGACCAGCAGGTAGCTCACGAAGTAGCCGATGAGAATCCCGACGCCCTTGCCGATCTCGCCGTTGATCATCGAACCGAGGCCCGGGATGAAGAACGACAGGAGCAGCGCCAGGGCGGGGCTCTTCGGTGCGACCTGCACCGGGGCGTACTGGTAGGGCACCGCCGGGAGCGGTCCGGTCGGGTACTGCCCCTGCGGATACGGCTGCGAGAACGGTCCGCTCGAGTGCGGTTGGGTCGGGCCCGACGCCGGCTCGTACGGGTACTGCTGGTCGCTCATTCGTTTACCCCCACAGCGATGCGCGCACCCCCGTGCGCCTGTCCTCCGCGACTATCGCATCCGGCCGCACGTCCGTGCGGGGTTTTCGTCAAACTGCAATCGCGTCCGCTCGTACCACCAGCAAAAGAGGATCGTGGCTGCTCCAGCGACCACGATCCGAACTCGCCGGGTCATGTGGCAGGCGACTCCGCCCACGGTGCTTTTGGCACGCCGAGGGCCTTCGCCGGCCCCGCCAAGGCCGCGGACGGCCTGCGCAAGCATCCAGCCCATCTCGGGTCACAGCCAGGGCCGGTCCGGAAGGCCCACTCCGGACCGGCCCTTCGCTGCGCCGATGACGGGCGGTGGGCAGCCGTCGTGGTAGGGAGGACGGGTGCCGGCACCGCTCAAGATCGGACAGAAGCTGCACAGCGACGACGGCCGCGTCTACCAGGTCACGGCGCGCATCGGCGACGGCGGCTACGGCGAGGTCTACGAGGGCTACCGGCTTTCCGCCGACGACAGGCGGCTGATGCGGGTGTGCGTCAAGATCTGCCGCAACCGGCACGACTGGCACGGCGAGGCGTTCTTCGGCGAGCTGTTGCGCGACGAGCCGGGAGTCGTACGGCTGCACGACGCGTTCGTGGCCGCGACCGGTGTGGCGCACCGGCAGCGACGCCGGCACGTCCTGGTGTTCGACTACATGGAGGACGGGACCGTCTTCGAGCGCCTGCAGAACGGCGAGATGGACTGGTCGGAGGCGAAGATCCGCGCGCAGACTCGCAACCTGCTCGAGGTGCTCGCCCGCCTGCACACCTTCGGCATCACCCATCGCGACCTCAAGCCCGCAAACGTGTTCCTCGACGACGAGGAGCTGCTGCTCGGCGACTTCGGGCTCGCCCAGATGGCACTGTCCCACCGCGGCAGCCCGGTCACCGCGTGGACTCGGGAGTTCTCGCCGCACAGCATCGTGCAGGACCGCCGTCCCGACTGGGGCCCGGCCGACGACGTGTTCCAGGTCGGGCTGCTCGCCTGCACGCTGCTACGCCGCGAGGAGGTGTGGGGAGCAGACATCAGCCCGACGCTGGTGACGGAGCTGCCGGTGGCGGACTGGTTCAAGGCGTGGATCTGGCACGCGACCGGAGCCCGCCAGAACCGCTACGCCAACGCCGCGGAGGCC